>DATNHM010000049.1:0-36051 GCA_035604955.1 Candidatus Limnocylindrales bacterium
GGATTTTGGCTAAATACTCCCGTTTGCTGGGCAGACTCATGTTCGTTGTTTGGGTAACCACGATCTTGAGTCAACGAAGAGCCAAACCCCTCGTCCAGCTCCCCGCCCCGGTAACATTTATCCTGAGTCAACACGGCCGCCACGCCCGCCGCCGATTCGTTTTGACGATGGGCATTTCCTCGCGTAGCGTGTCACCTGCTATTTTCGCAAATTGTCATGATTGGGCTCATAAAACTGATCTTCGGGTCGAGGAATGACCGCGAACTGAAAAAATTCTGGCCGGTTGTCCACCGAATTAACGAGATTGAGGCCGGCCTCCAGAAGCTTTCTGACGACGAGTTGCGCCGGAAAACCGCCGACTGGAAGGCGCGCCTGGCGCCGATTCAGGGCAAAAAGGAGCTGGCCGCCGCACTCGATGAAATTCTACCCGAAGCCTTTGCTGTCGTCAAAAACACCTGCCGCCGGCTGACGGAGCGTAAATCGGAAGTGGTCGTGCGCGGGCATCCCGTGGTTTGGGAGATGATTCCGTTTGACGTGCAGCTCATCGGGGGGATTGCGTTGCACAAAGGCAAAATCGCTGAAATGGCCACCGGTGAAGGAAAGACGCTCGTCGCCACCATGCCGATTTACCTCAACGCCCTCACCGGCCGCGGCGTTCATGTGGTGACGGTGAACGATTATCTTGCCGCGCGTGACTCGGAGTGGATGGGCGCAATTTATAAATTTCTCGGCCTCACCGTTGGTTGCATCCTGCACGACCAGTCGCCGCAGGTCCGGCGCGAGCAGTATTATTGCGACATTGCCTACGGCACAAACGCCGAATTCGGTTTCGATTATCTCCGCGACAACGGCATGGCCGTGCGCAAGGAGGACCAGGTCCAGCGCGGGCATCACTACGCCATTGTGGACGAAGTGGACTCAATCCTGATCGACGAGGCGCGCACACCGCTCATCATCAGCGGCCCGTCGCTGCACACTTATGACGAGCAATACGCGCAATGGAAGTCAACGGTCGAGTCGCTGGTCCGCGCGCAGGAACGGCTGTGCGGCCGGTTCTTGTCCGAAGCGGAGTCGTTGATCAAGAAATTGAATCCCGCCGATGGTTCAAATGTACAAGACGGGGCGGGACTGGAAAACGAACTCGGCCGGTTGCTGTTCCGGGTCAAGACCGGCCAGCCGAAATCCGAGGGGCTGCTGAAACTTCTGGAAAATCCCGACAACCTGCGGCTGATGAACCAGGCCGAACTGGATTTGCACAAGGACCAGAAGAAGGTGGACCTTTACCGGGAAAAGGAGGAATTGCTGTTTGCCATTGACGAAAAGAGCCACGACGCCGATCTCACCGAAAAAGGCCGCAACGCCATCAGCCCCCAAGACCCGGAAGCCTTTGTGCTGCCCGATTTAACGACCTTGCTGCACGACATTGACGTGGGCCCGGAGGCCGACCCGCGCAAACGCATGGAGGCCAAGACCCGGTTGCAACAGGATTTTGAAACCAAGGCCCAAAAAATCCACTCCATCTCGCAATTGCTCAAAGCGTACAGCCTTTACCAGAAGGACGTGGAATACGTCGTGCAGGAAAACAAGGTCATCATTGTGGATCAACACACCGGCCGGCTCATGAGCGGCCGCCGCTGGAGCGACGGTTTGCACCAGGCCGTGGAAGCCAAAGAAGGTGTCGAAATCGAGCACGAAACCCAGACGCTCGCCACCATCACCATTCAGAATTACTTCCGACTCTACCAGAAACTCGCGGGCATGACCGGCACGGCGGAAACCGAGGCAACGGAATTTCTCGACATTTACAAACTCGGCGTGCTGACGATTCCGACCAACCAGCCGAACATCCGCAAGGACAAGCATGATTCGGTCTATAAAACCAAACGCGAGAAATTCAATGCCGTGGTTGCGGAAATCAAGGAATTGCACGCGCAGGGCCGCCCGATTCTGGTTGGCACCGTCAGCGTGGAAACCAGCGAAATGCTGTCGCGGATGTTGAAGCGCGACGGTTTGATTCACTCCGTTCTCAACGCAAAATATCATCAACAGGAGGCCGAAATCGTCGCGCGTGCCGGCCAGCGCGGCGCCATCACGATTGCCACGAACATGGCCGGCCGGGGCACGGACATCAAACTCGGGCCAGGGGTGTTGTGGGACGTGGCGTGCGAACCGCATCCCGAAAAGAGAGGCGAGAACCTCTACAAACTGACAGAGCACACGACCCGGGAAGTCCGCACGATTGACGCAAACAGTCCCGAAGCCGCTGTTTTCAACCTCACACCGCAGACGAAAGTGGCCGGCGGGCTGCACGTGCTCGGCACCGAACGGCACGAGTCAAGGCGCATTGACCGCCAGTTGCGCGGTCGCTGTTCGCGCCAGGGCGATCCCGGGTCATCGCACTTTTTCATTTCCCTCGAGGACGATTTGATGCGGCTGTTCGGCTCCGATCGCATCGTAAAGATGATGGAAAGAATGGGCCTTGAGGAAGGCCAGGAACTGTCGCATCCGTTGTTGAACCGGTCCATCCAGCAGGCGCAAAAGCGCGTCGAGGAGCACAATTTCCAGATCCGCAAACGCACGCTCGAATACGACGACGTGATGAACAAGCAGCGCGAGGTCATCTACGGCTTCCGCAACGAAATCATCAACGCCGCGGACGTGCGCGACCGGCTGATGGACATCATCGAGGAAGTGGTCATCCTGAAAGTCGAGCAATTCACCGACGCCGACGCCGAGCCGAATGAATGGAACATCCGTCCGCTGGCCGACTGGGTGAATTTGAATTTCCCGCTCGGCATGCCCGAAGCCGAAATCATCAAGGCCGCCAACTCCGGCAAGGAAACACCTGTGCCCGGCTCGGTTTTCGAGGGCCTCAGCCCGGCGCAATTTGCCGTCTGTATTTTCATCAGCGACAAGATCCGTCAGTCGTACGAGTTGAAAATCAGTTTTGAGGAGCCGGAAAAACTCGCGGTGGTCGAGCGTTACACGATTTTGAGCGCGATTGACAAGCTCTGGCAGGAGCACCTTTACGAGATGGACAGCCTGCGTTACAGCATCGGCTTGCGCGGTTACGGCCAGCGCGATCCGCTCGTCGAGTACAAGGCCGAGGCGTACAAAATTTTCGACGAATTGATGGTCAACATCAAAAGTGAAATTTGCCACAACGTCTTCCGCAGCGCGTCTTCCATGATGGCGTTTGAAAACTTCCTGAAGAACGTTCCGCGCCAGACGTTGCACCAGGCGACCAGTGCCTTTGGGGGTACAACGACCGGGACTGCCACCGGGGGGGTGAACGGTAAACCCAGTGACGTCGTCAGCGAAGCGGCGGCGGCGGCGGAAAAAGCCAAACCGGTCCGCACCGGCCCGAAGGTGGGCCGGAACGACCCCTGTCCCTGCGGCAGCGGCAAGAAATTCAAGCACTGTTGCGGTCGGTGAACTTGCCGGCCGCACACTGCAGCCACGCTTGTAAAAGCGCGGCGATTCGCCACCGCGTTTTCACAAACGCGGCTACCACTGCAAAATAACACTTGCGCCGCCGTCGCCTTTTGTTAAATTGCAAATGATTTGCAATTAATATCATGACCCCGGTCTGGCTGCTGGTGATTTATTGTGTGCTGGTGTTGCTGGCCTCGCTGGCGGGCGGCTGGCTGCTGTTGATTATCCAGCCCACCCACCGGCGCCTCCAAATGGCCATCAGCTTCGTGGCCGGTCTCATGCTCGGTATCGCCCTGCTCCATTTCCTGCCGGACGCCAACGAACAGTTGCATTCGCTGGACCGGGTGGCGGCGTGGGTGCTCGGCGGATTCCTGGCCATGTTCTTTCTCCAACGTTTCTTTCATTTTCATCACCATGATTCGGCCGAAGGCGATCCGGAAGATTGTGATCACGGGCAGCCTGGCTCTGACGAACATGACCATGCACATCATGCTCACACGCTGGCTGATAAATCCGCCCAGCAACTGTCCTGGGTCGGTACAGCGCTCGGATTGACTCTGCATTCTTTACTTGACGGTCTCGCCCTGGCCGCGGCGGTCGAAGCCGGAGCGCGTGGTCATGTCCAACTGGCGGGCCTGGGCGTGGCCCTGGTGGTGATTCTCCACAAGCCGTTCGACGCCATGGCCATCTCCACCTTGATGACGGCGGGCGGCAGTTCGCGGTTTTCACGGCATCTGTTGAATGGATTGTTTGCGTTGGTGAGCCCGATTGGCGCGGTTTTGTTCTATTTGGGCGCGAGTGTATTTGCCGGTTCGGATGTGATTTTCCTCGGTTGCGCGCTGGCGTTCTGCGCCGGTACGTTCCTGTGCATCGCCAGCAGCGATTTGCTGCCGGAATTGCAATTTCACTCCCACGACCGGTTCAAACTATCGGTCGCCCTGCTGGCGGGCCTGACCGTAGCCGTGCTCATAAAACAGTTTGAGGCAGAAGGCCAACCGGTGGCACCTGCGGTTCCCCAGGCCGTCCAACCATCAAATGAAAACACTCGACCGGCGGCGATCTGCGGCCGGGAGTTCTCAAAGCCGCTGGCCGTTGGCATGTCGCCTGCTGAACTGCAAATGACTTGCAATACATGAAACGCCATTTTGTCCAAATTGGCAAACCGGCCCTAGCCGCCTTGCTGGTGGGCGTCGTCCTGTTGCTGGACGCGATGGCGGCGTGCCCCGCGCTGCACGAAATGATTCACCATGACGCGGGCAAGGAGGATCACGATTGCGCCGTCACGATGCTCGCGTTGGGGAAAATGGATTCCGCCACTTGCGAAATCATCGTTCCCGAACCAACCGTTTTAGTTCAGACCGTCCAGTACTTCATTTTTCCCATTTTCAGTCCAGCCATTGAAAATCTTCCCCAAGGCCGCGCTCCGCCCGCTCTCCGTTCCGTTTCTTAATTCGGTTGAATTCAGACTTTGGCCGGTCGCCGGGTCTGAAGGTGTTTCTTAAACCAAATCTTTGCGTGTTGCCGTATGGCATTTCGCAAAGCGTGGGTCTGTGGAGATTCGCGGAAGTGATTTGAAAATTTTAACCCATTGAATTTATGAAAAATGTTAGAGAGCGGAAAAAATATAAAAGCAGAAAGAGCAGAGTTTATTGGGCGGTCATCTCTTCGGTGGCCCTGTCCGGTGGCGGGACGGCTTTGGCCCAGACCAATGAAGTGTCGGTGGCCAAGGCCGACGAGTCAGGCAGTTCGACCAATGTCACCAACCTCGGCAATATCACTGTCGTGGGCAAGCTGGACAGGGCGCGGGATCAAATCATTCCCGACCTGGGCGCAACCGCCCATACGTTCACCAAGGAACAAATCCAAAACCTGTCCCAGGGCGCCAATGCGCCGTTCAACGAGGTCATCTTGCGCGCGCCGGGTGTGGCGCAGGATTCGGCGGTGAACGGCGATTTGCACGTGCGCGGCGAGCACGCAAACCTGCAATATCGCATCAATGACGTGCTGTTGCCGGAAGGCATCACCGGGTTCGGGTTGGAACTCGATCCGCGGTTTGTGGATTCCATGGAACTCATCACCGGCGCATTACCAGCGGCCTACGGCTTCCGCACCGCCGGCGTCGTGGATATTCACACCAAAAGTGGTGCGTTTGAAAACGGTGGTCAAATGTCCCTGTATGGCGGCAGCTATGATACGTTCCGTCCGAGCTTTGAATACGGCGGCTCGCAAGGAAAATGGGATTACTTTGTGGACGGCAGTTACGACCAGAACAGTCTGGGCATTGAAAACCCGACGCCCAGCACACATGCGTTCCACGACCAGACGTACCAGTACAAATCGTTCCTCTATGCCTCGCGCATTCTGAGCGACACCAGCCGGGTCACGGTGATGGGCAGCGCGTCCGACAGTGATTTTCAGGTGCCCAACACACCGGGACAGCAGGTTGGCACTGCCCCCGGCGGCAACGCGTGGAACTCAACGGCCGGGCCGGCAACTTTTGATTCATCCACGTTGAATGAAAATCAAAACGAACAAAACTATTACGGCGTGGTCACCTACCAGAAATCGGCGGGCGATTTGAATTTTCAAGCCTCTGTTTTTGGCCGCAACAGTGACGTGCATTTCACGCCGGACCCGGTGGGCGATCTTTTCTTCAATGGCGTGGCCAGCGACGTCAACCGGCAATTGTATTCCGGCGGGCTGCAGGCTGACGCCAGTTACGCCCTTGGTGATAAACACACGATTCGCGGCGGCGTGTTGTTGCTGGACGAATATGTTTCCGCTGATTCGACCACGACGGTGTTCGCTCTGGATGGGGCCGGCAATCCGACCGGCGCGCCGTTTCCCATGCCTGACAACGCAGTGCTTCATGGTTTGTTTGCCGGGGCATATGTGCAGGATGAATGGAAAATCCTGCCGGAGGTGACCATCAATTACGGCGCGCGATTTGACGAATATTATTCCTCCTTCCTCAAAGCCAATCAACCGAGTCCGCGCGTAAACGTGATTTATCAGCCGACGGACTGGACGACGTTGCACGCCGGTTACGCACGTTACTTCACGCCGCCGCCGGTGGAAAATGTGCCGGCGACTTCCGTGGCCCTTTTCAATAACACATCAAATGAATCTGCCGTCCAACAGGACGATCCAGTCCAGGCCGAACGCGCGAATTATTTCGACGCCGGCATCAGCCAGAAAATCACCAAACATCTGCAAGTGGGCGTGGACGGTTATTACAAAACCGCCAAACATCAACTGGATGACGGCCTGTTCGGGCAGACGCTCATCCTTTCGGCGTTCAACTACGCCAAAGGCCGAATCTACGGCCTGGAATTCACCGGCTCTTACAATCAAGGCGGTTTTTCCGCTTATGCCAATATCGCTTGGTCGCAGGCGTATGGCGAGGATTGGGAGTCCTCGCAGTTCCTGTTCAGTCCAAGCGATTTGGCTTACGTCCAAAATCACTGGATTTACCTGGATCATGATCAACGAGTCACCGGCTCGTTCGGCGCGTCTTACACGTGGCAGGAAGGCGACCACTACAGCACGCAGCTTTATACGGATGCGATTTACGGCAGTGGCCTGAGAACCAGCGTGAACACGCCTAACGATAGCTCGGTTCCGGCATACTACTCGGTCAACCTCGGCGCGGCACAGAGTTTCAAACTGCCCCATAACCAGAAGTTGGTGGCGCGGCTCGATGTCGTGAACCTCACGGACAACATCTACCAACTCCGCAGCGGCTCCGGTGTCGGCGTCAACGCCGCGCAATACGGCGAGCGGCTCGGTTTCTTTGGCTCATTGAGCCTGACGTTTTGAATAAATCTGTTTCAAAGACCATCATGGATGCAAATCGAACAGCACCCGGCTACGAGTTGAAAAACGAGCTGGCCCGGTACTGCCTTCCTCCGGCAAACCGGGACCGCAATCAGCGGCTCGCCTGGGTGAATTCGGTTTGCATCCTTTTCCTGCTGATTGGCATTTTCGGCGCGCGACGCGGTGTCGTCGCCATCAAACCGGTCCCGCCCATCCGTGAAGAAGTTCCCGTCGTCGTCCAGCCGACAGTGTTGCCGCCGCAGACAACCCCCGAGCGGAAAGCACAAATGTCGCAACCAAACAATCAGCCGCGCGTTCTCGTCGCTCTGCCGAACGCGCCAAATGTCAACTTCGGCGTTCCAACCGCCGGCACGCTTGTCGCAGACGCCGCGCTCGCCTCCGCACCGCAGGTGATCCCGGTGCGCATTGGCTCGCTCTTCAACACCGGCGCGGGCGGTGAGAGACCCGAGCCGCCGTATCCCCCCATCGCCTTGCAAACGGGCGAGCAAGGCACGGTAGTTCTGGTGTTGAACGGTGACGACGCAGGCAATGTCATTTCCGTGGACGTGAAGGAATCGTCCGGCTTTCCTCTCCTTGACCGCGCGACGGTGGATTTCATCAAGCGCCATTGGCGGCTTCCCACCGACAGCAGCACGCGGCTTTTCCAAACCAGCATCACTTACAGACTGCAATTGAACTGAAACCAACCAAAATTATGCTCGCAAACATCGTTCTTCAATTCTTCCTCAAAGGCGGTCCCGTCATGTGGCCAATCCTCGTCAGCGCCATCGTCGCCGTCGCCGTCGTCGGCGAACGCGCCTTCTGGTGGTGGCGCGAAAGCCAGAAGCGCGACCCGCAAAAAATGGAGCAACTGCTCGCCGCGCTGGAAAACGCCGACGTGCCCGCCGCCAAACAAATCGCCGCCGGCTCGGATGATCCCATCATCCGCGTAATTCACCACGGCCTCAACCACGTCGGCCACGCACACGGCTCGCTGCTCGGCGCGCTGCAACTGGCGGCGGGCGTTGAACTGAAACGCGCCGGGCGGTTTCTCACCGTGATGGACACGCTCGTCACGCTTGCGCCGTTGCTCGGCTTGCTCGGCACCGTCACCGGCCTCATGCGCGCCTTTCTCAACATCGGTAGCGCCGAACTCTCCGTCGTGGGCGTCACCGGCGGCATTGGTGAGGCGCTGATTGCCACGGCGTGCGGATTGGCCATCGCCATTTTTTCGCTGGTCCCTTTCAATTATTTCTCCGCCAAGGTCGCGCAATTGCAGTTTGACCTGGAAACGGCGGCCACGAATGTCGAAGTTCTGGTCGGCGGCGGCGGAAAAACCGGCGACACTGTCCATTTGCACAAGCCGGAAGCGCCGGGCCAGGCCACCAGCCACTGAGAATTGTTGCCAAAAAAATGAAAAGTAAACCACGGATAAACACAGATAAACACGGATGAAGAAGAAATTTCAATTTGGAACCATGCTGTTTAAACCGTCAGTGTGGACCGTCGGAAGTTTTTTCTTTATCTGGAAAATCCGTGTTCATCCGTGTCCATCCGTGGTTGAAACAACTCGATGAAAATTCCCTCGCCCATCCCGAAACGCCGCTCGCGGATTGTCATCATTCCGCTGATTGACATCATGTTCTTTCTGCTGGCGTCGTTCATGATGGTGGCCCTGGAGATGAGCAAGACGGAGAACATCAAGGTCAATCTGCCGCCCGCTTCGCAATCCAAGCAGGATTACCGGCCGGACATGGTCAACATTGCCGTGGACAAATCCGGTGCGGTGTGGCTGGAGAAAAAGCAGATTTCGCTGGCCCAACTCGCATCGGTCTTGAAAGACCGCTTCCACGCCAACCCGGACGTGCCGGTTTACATCAGCGGCGACCGCGACACGCTGCACGGCGACATGGTGAAGGTGTATCAAACCGTCCGCGCGGTCGGCATCCAAAAGGTCGCGTTCATGACTGATAGCCGGAATGCAAATTGAAAATGAACCTCGGATGAACACAGATAAACACGGAATGGTAGGGCGGGCAGTCCTCTGCCCGCCGAAGCGTCGGTTGCCATCAAACGGCGCACGCGGAGTGACGCGCCCTACCGCGGAACAAATCCGTGTCCATCCGTGTCCATCCGTGGTTGAAATGAAATGAAAATCCGCACGCCCATCCCGGACAAGAAGTCGCGGCTGGAAATCATTCCGCTGATTGACATCATGTTTTTCCTGCTCGCATCGTTTATGATGGTCACTCTGCAGATGCAGATTGTCCGCACGCTCAAATCCAATCTGCCCACCGCCACGCTCGCGACTCCATCGAAGAAACCTGACATCGTAAATCTCACCGTGAACCAGGACGGCCAGGTTTCGGCAGACGACAAACCCATCGCCTTTCCCGAATTGTTCACCATGCTGACGAACCGTTACAGCTTGAACACGAACCTGCCGGTTTATATCACCGGCGCGCAGGACGCCACGCACGGCTCGGTGATGTTCGTTCTTGATCTGGTGAAGCGCGCCGGCATCCTGCGCGTCGCCATTGCCGTCAACGCCGTTCCCGACCATCCGACCCCATGAAAAATTTCCAAGTCAACCTGTTCATCGTCCTCGCCCTCTGCCTCTGCGGTCTCTGCGCATGGCAATGGTATGAGCAAACCGTCCAGCGCACCACGATCCAGAGCCTGAACCGGATGGTTTACGACCGCGACGCGGCTATCCAAAACTACACCAACTCCATCGGCACCTTGAATCATCAGGTGAACCAGATGGACGCAAGCCTCACCGAAATGAAGGCCACGGCCGCGACCAACGAACAACTCATCATTTCGCAAAAGGCCCAAATCGAGCAATTGCAGTTCGCGAACGAAAATGCCACCAACGAAATCGCGCAATACAAAGCCGGCGTGGACGCGCTGGAATCCAAGCTGAAGGAAGCCTACGCCGGCATTGACAGGCAAAACGTCGCCATTTCCAACCTCGTCACCCAGCGCAACGACCTCGTGCAGAAATACAACGATGAAGTGAAAGACCGGAACGAGGTCGTCGCCAAATACAACGAACTGGCAAAGCAGATGGAAAAGCAGCAAAGCAACTCAAAATAGTAAGACGCTCTTCACCCCGTTACGGTCAGCACGATACCGGCAAGGATGCCGAGGACAGCGGTGATTTTCTGCCAGTTGCTCCGCTCACCAAACAACAACAGCCCGCCGGCAAATGCCACCAGCGTGCCCAGAAACAGCACCGGCAGCACGGCATTGTCCCGGATGGCGTGCTTGATACAAAGGTCATACACACCCGGAAACAGACTGGCGTCAATCCAACTCATCAAATTAAAACTCGACGGGCGAACCGTTTTGGCCCGCCCGTCGAGTTGAAATCTCAATTTTCGTCCGCGAAGTTTACATATTTATCCCAAGGTTGCCGTCCAACTGCAGGCGTTTGATTTCGATCGTGGCCTGACTGGCAACGACGGTTAACTCTCACGCAGTCTTGAAATGATTCCCCGCCGTGCGGGCTTTGCGCAGGTGCCGGCGTACGACGATCATCATCACGCCCCCGGCCACAACCAAAGAACCGATGGAAGGTTCAGGAATCGAGAGTGTGGCGAGTTCCATATTGATCCAAGGCAAATAATTGTAAACGTTGACATCCTGCCAGGTGTCGGTCGAGTCGGCGACTTGACTGTTCGGATCGTTCCCGAGGTTGCCAGTGAGTGTGCTCCTCGTTGAGCTGGAATGGACGCCGAAGATCGTGTTGCCGGAGAGGCTGGGACCGCCGGAGTCGCCCCCGAAAATGAACGAGGTGCTGCCGTTGTAGTTGGGGCTTGTGCCGTTAATCACGCAATTATTCTGGAATCCTTGATAAACATAGTTCTGGCCGGCGTAAGCGGAAACCGCTCCCGTGATGGTCGTAACCCCGGCGCCGCTGACGGTGTTGGGACCGGCTTTCAGGGTTCCATAGGGCGCCCCGTAGCCGTAAAGAGGCGAATAGACGTAGGAGAGCGTGCCGCCGAGGTTAACGACGCTGGCTTGGGGGGAATAACCGGCCTGAGTGATGGCTGCATTGGCGGCCGTTTGGGCATTGGGAAGGGCAACTGATGCCAGCCCCGCGGGAAGCGTGTTCAATTGGCTGCCGGGAACAAAAACGTCGAGAATCGCCAAATCCACCGCACTGCTGCCGTCCAGGGGCAGATCGAAAAGCGTCGCTTCATCTTCCGCCGCGAATGAAGCACCGCCCCCGCCAGTATTGCCAAATGTGATATCGATTTGGTTGGCAGCATAAAGACTGCTCCCGCCGCCCGCTGCATTTCGAAGTACATGGTCCGCAGTAAGAACGTCCAGATCCATCCCGCCGTTATAAGGCATCATCTGAATAATGGTTCCCGACCCGACCGCAGCCGGGTTGGCAATCTGAACAATGGCATTGGCCGTGTTGCCCAAACCAGCGGTGGAATCCGAACCGGGAGAAATCGCCACACCGAAACAGCAGCCGGGAACCATTGCTCCTAAAACGGAAAACAATATCATTCCGCTTGCGGGCCGCCGCTGGATACGCGGGATCATATCTGCGACTTGTGATGGCTGGCTGGCGGGGAAGGGAAACATTACACCTGTTTGTTTGGCAGTATTCATAGTATTTTTGCATTTGCTTCAAGCCACGACAGAAAAACGACCTAAAACTCACTCGCAACTCAAAGCGTTTGGGTAAATTTACTTCTGTTAACGGAAGGGATTATTCTCAAACCTCAAGCCCGGTGTCAAGCAAATTCTGCCAGCACTGAAGCAAAAAATGTGTGCTGACTGTGTGCCAACTGCTTACGTGAAGGGCAAATCACCACCCAAGGCTACGTGTGATTGATGATATTGGTCCCGAATTCGGAGCATTTAATTTCCGTCGCACCTTCCATCAGGCGGGCAATATCACAGGTGACATGCTTTTAAGTCCAGGACCAACCCTTTGATGAGTGGTACTTTTTTTATTGACTTATTGAATTAGATAAGTCATCAACACAGTTGTCTGATGCTGGTCGCGATCAGGAGCGCTTGCATCGGAGGTGAATCGCCCTAAAAAGTACAACCAAATCAGAAGTTTGGCAGCCATGAAATCCGCAATTCGTTTTGTTTCCGAGCGGCTTTGTAAGCTCGCAGCGTTAATGTTTGTCGCAGGCCTTTTCGCCGCGCCCGTTGCGCGTGCCGGGCTGACATTCACAGTGGACCTGTATGTCTCCGGCGGTACCTATACCTTCTACACGCCGATGAATACCAATGCCATTGCGCCCGCCGCCCCGTTTGGCATTTACAGCATCTTCTCGCCAAGCCAGCCAACGAACGGCGCGTGGCGTCAATTTAGCTACGATACCAACGGTATTAACACGATCAACGGCTCGGAATTTTCATATACCAACCTCACTTCCGCCCTCCAGCAAATCACCAACGGAACCTGGACCATACAGTTCACCAATGCCACCACGACGAACTACTTCCACTTCATGGTAAGCCTTCCTGGCGGACTCAGCACGAACCAGTTGCCGGTCACTTTGATTACTTCTCCGGTCAACGGAGCCAACAATCTGACCAATATGCCGACGTTTTTCTGGCAAGGCCAGCCAACGAACTGGCCCGTCGGCGGGTCGCTGTATGTAAATCAGTACAATAATAATAACAGTTCCTCCTTTTACTATCCCGGCACAGTGTCCAGTTCCCAAACCAGTTGGACCATGCCCGTGGCAATTCCCGCCAGCAACCCGGACAGCTACACCTATTTCAGCCTCAATTTCGCCACCAACTACACCGGCACTTTATTTGTAGCCGCGACGCCGCTCAATACCAACAATTCCCAGCCGATTGCCGGCTGGGCTTACAACTCCACGCTGGAGTCGGGAGCTAGTGTCGGCTTTACCGTCGCGCCCCCTCCCTCCGCCAGCGTCGCCCATACTTTGGTTGCCCATTATGCATTCGATAACAGCGGCGATCCTGGCCTCGACTCATCAACCAATGCGAATAACATCGAATGTGCCGGTTGCGCGGGCGGGTGTACTATGTACCAGTTCACCACCCATGCGGAAGCCGGTGCCGGGGCGGTGCAATTCTTTGGCCAGAGCTGGATGAATCCTTGCGGCGCGCCATTCACCAGTTGGACAAACACACTTTTCGGAAGCTTCACGGTATCCGCGTGGATCAACACGACCAACGTGGTCGGCAATGACGGCGACCCGTTGAACGATTATGACGGACAAAACGTCATTTACCTCAACAACAACGGTAATGGATTGATTCCCTTGGGCATCACGGGAACCAAGGCCGCCATTGCCACCGGTGTTCCCCCGGGGGCCTATGGACTAGACACGCTCAACTCCGTCGCCACGGTCACTTCCGGAAGCTACGTTCACGTGCTCGTTACCCGCGACCAGGGCTCCGGCCTGAAACAAATCTATATCAACGGCGTGTTGGATTCATCGGACTACGGCGAGCCGGGGGTTTTGGATGGCGGCGCGGATTGGGCCTCCATTGGCGGCCAGGGGGGAGCCCCCTTCACCGGCATACTGGATGATGTTCAGATTTATGCGGGCGTGTTAAGTTCCAACGAAATCGCTTTTCTTTACAATAACCCCGGCCAGATTGCGAGCAGTTCGGATTTTAACACGGTGCTAAACACCTCAGGGCTGACTTGGACCACCGGTGGCGACGCCAATTGGTTTGTGGAGACCACCAATACCTACGACGGTGCTCCGGCCGCCGCACAAAGCGGTAGCGTGACCGGCAGTCAATCTTCGACGCTCTCCGTGACGGTCACCGGCCCGGGAACACTTACCTTTTACTGGTCGAGCATCGCCAACGACTCCAATCAGGGCTTTGATTGTGAGTTTTATCTTGATGACCCCAGTTCCGGTGACCAGGCCGATCTTTCCGGCGATAATTCCTGGCAACAATTCGGGCCCATTTCCATCTCGTCGGGTCAACACACTTTAGGTTGGGTGGTGTATCCAAACGGCGATACGGATCCCACTGAAGCTGCGTTTTTGGATCAAGTGAGCTATGTGCAAGATACAGCTCCCGTCATTACCTTCAATCCTTTCAATCAGACCAATTATCCCGGTTACAATGTCGCCTTGCTGGCCGCTGCCACTAACGCCGCCAGCGCAACCATTACCTGGCAATGGTATGAAGTAGGAAGTGCCTCGCCCATTCCCAACGCGACCAACGCGCTGTACATCCCCACCAACTCCGGCACGGCGGGCGTCGCGGGAAGTTATTACGCCGTCGCGAGCACTCCCGGCGGCTCGGCCAACACAACTACCGCATCAGTGAGTTTCGTCAGCGCGCCACTGCCGCCCGACTGGGCGCACGCCTTGAAGTCTCCCTTCAGTCCTGTGGATGGCTCCGTCTTTAACAAGGATTACTATCTCGGTTGCGCGGTGGATTCGGCGGGAGACATTTACGCCGCCGCCCAGTATTACGGAAACATGGATGTCCTCACCAATGGCAACGTCGAAAATGTTCTCACAGCTCCTGGAAGCTCTGGAGCCGCACTGGTCAAACACTCCGCCAATGGCAGTGCGGTCTGGGCCGTTGGCCTGACCAACAATCAGTCAGGCTACAGCTATGGCCTGACTGTGGCTGTGGCTCCGGGAAACGGTGCCTACCTTGCATCTCAAATTAACGGCGCCAACTGGCTTGGCACCAACAAATTCGTGGACGCCGGCGGCGGCTCCCTTTTGCTATCCCGCTTTGATGCCAACGGGAGCAATGTATGGTCGAAGCTCATCGGCGGAACCAATTCTGTTGATACGAGTTACAACATGCTGGTTTCCGATGCTTCGGGCAATGTGACCCTGGCCGGAAACATGTCGGGAACCGTCAACTTCGGTGGCACGAATCTCTCGTCTCCTTCCGGGGGCGGATTCATCGTGCAATACGACACCAACGGCGCGGTCCGCTGGGCGCAGGCCATTCCTGTTGACACCTACGGTCTGGCTTACGGCAGCGGACTGCTTTATGTCAGCCTGCAGTCAGTGGTCATTTCCGGCGTTACCAATGTCAGCATTGGCAGCCTCTCCAATGTCACCGACCGTGCCTGGGCGGTCGCCTGCCTTAACGCCACCAACGGCCAAGCCTTGTGGCTGCGCGGCGTGGGCCACCAATACGGCGCAAATTTCTCCGGATTGATCAACGACATGCCTCTGATTGCAGTGTCCGGATCAAATGTGTTTCTCACCGCCAACACTTATGGGTCTTCAGTTGTGTTTGGCGGTCTTTCAGTCATCCTGCCTGGCGGGCGCGGAGAATATTTCGCCCGTTACGACACCAACGGCACCCCTCGAGCAGCCACCGTGTTCGGCAGCCCCACCACCATGATCTGGGCTTCGGCCGCCAATGCCTCCGGTGTTTATGTCAGCGGCGACTTTGACAGCTACTCACAGTTCGGCAATCTTGTTATCGCGGCTCCGGTGTTTACCACCAACGACCTTGACTTTTCTTACAACGGGTTTGACTATATTTATTTCACCCAGCCTCTTATCGCCAAGTTTGACCTCAACGGCAACCCGCTTTGGGCGCGCAACGGAGTGTCTTCCGCTCTCGCCAACTTCCGCGGCATCGCAACCACCCCCGACGGTGTCTGGACCAGCGGTTTCCTGAAGGTCAAAGATATTTCAAGCCCGGCGCAATTCGGCACCAACTTCGTTTCCAGCGACCTTTACGTGCCGGGCGTAGGCATCTCGCAGATCATCTTTACTCAGGCGGGCATGATTGCCAAGATCGGTGAATCAGCGGCCGCTTCTCCGGTCACGCTTCTCAATCCGCAAACCAGCGGCGTGAACTTCCAGTTCCAATTCGTCTCGCAGGCCGGATTCAACCACAACATCCTGTACCGGACGAATCTGGTTGCGGGCAGCTGGCTGACTAATTCAAGCGTCGCGGGCGACGGCACGTTGAAGACCATCTCCATTCCGCTATCCGTCTTCAGCCCGGCCAAACAAGGATTCATCCGCGTCTCGACACAGTAAGGAAACGAGGGAGCAACCGAAATTGGAAGGTGGTGATCGGGATTACCCGAATCACCGCTCCCGATTCTCTCACATGTGCGCGATGATATTGTCACCAAACTGCGAGCATTTGCTTTCCGTCGCGCCTTCCATCAGGCGCGCGAAATCGTAGGTGACGCGTTTGCTGCCAATGGCACCGTTCAGGCCTTTCAAAATCAAATCAGCGGCCTCGGTCCAGCCCAGATAGCGGAACATCATTTCACCACTGAGCACCACCGACCCTGGATTCACTACGTCCTTGTTCGCGTATTTTGGCGCGGTGCCGTGCGTCGCTTCAAAGATGGCGTGGCCGGAGATGTAATTGATGTTGCCGCCGGGCGCGATGCCGATGCCGCCCACCTGCGCCGCCAGCGCGTCGCTTAAATAATCGCCGTTCAGGTTCAGCGTGGCGATGACGTCGAAATCCGTCGGGCGCGTAAGCACCTGCTGGAGCGTGATATCGGCGATGGCATCCTTGATGACCAGGCCCGCGCCGGGTTTGCCCTCGGGAATCTTGCACCACGGCCCGCCGTCCATTTCCACCGCGCCAAATTCGGTTTTCGCCAATTCATAACCCCAGTCCCGGAACGCGCCTTCAGTGTATTTCATGATGTTGCCCTTGTGGACAATCGTCACCGACTTCTTCTTTTGGGTGATGGCATATTGGATGGCCGATCGCACCAGGCGCTGGGTGCCGGTCTTTGACACCGGCTTGATGCCGATGCCGACCAGCTCCGGGGCTTCCGCCCCAAAACGGATCTTCTTGAAGTCCTTGGGAAAGTTCGCCTTGAGAAACTCAATCGTCTTGAGGGCGGCTTCCTTGCCCGCCTCGAAATCAATGCCCGCGTAAATGTCCTCGGTGTTTTCGCGGAAGATGACCATGTTCACCTTCTCCGGATGCTTCACCGGCGACGGAACGCCGGTGAACCATTGCACCGGGCGTAGGCAGACATAGAGGTCGAGCATCTGGCGGAGCGCGACGTTGAGCGAGCGGATGCCGCCGCCAATGGGTGTGGTGAGCGGCCCTTTGATGCCGACCAGATATTCCTTGAACGCCTCGACCGTGTCGTCCGGCAGCCAGTTGTCGAATTTGTTCTTGGCTGCTTCGCCCGCGAATACTTCAAACCAAGCCACCTTGCGCTTGCCGCCGTAGGCCTTTTGCACCGCTGCATCAAAAACGCGCACGCTGGCAGCCCAGATGTCCGGGCCGGTGCCGTCGCCGCGAATGAACGGCAGAATGGGGTTGTCCGGCACGTTGAGCTTGCCGTTCTGTATCGAAATTTTTCCGCCGGCGGGCGGGGTCACGTCTTTGTAGGCCATGGTCAAATTTTTGATTTACGATATACGATTTTCAAAACCTTAAAGCGCGTAGAATTGGGTCGAAAACCGGGGAAAGCAAGGAAAGAAAATGGTTTGATTGAGAATGGAACGCTCGCCCTCAACCTGACCTTCTCCCCCAGGAGAAGGAACAGCAGTTGGCCATCCCTCGCTTTGCGGATGCCAGTTCGGCAAATCCAGTCGCACAAATTTTCAAAGTGGCGGCGAACGATTCTCCTTCTCCCTGGGGAGAAGGCCGGGTTGAGGGAGGACAACAATTCAACTTTACGGGACCAGTCGCTCACGGTGAGGTTGATGGTCGCGGTTCCAACGGCTCAAGGCGGCATCGCTACTGTCGGCAAAGAGAAATTGCAACGCCGGCGATTCAACGTGGCCGTCGCAAAATGCCACGTTGGCTTTGCCTTGGTGACGCGAATATGCACGTTTCGAATTCGCAATGAACGTTGAGCGCACAAAAAAGATTCCACCGCTAAATCCGTCGCCCATGGCCATCATATCACTTGGATTAGCCACTTCCGACTCGCTTAGGGGCGCAAATGAGAAAGGGCTTGGAATGTAGCGACCGCCAAGACCAAGCGAGTTGGTGAGACTTCCTAAACCGTAAGCATTGTAACCATAACATGCCGGGAGCGTGTTGGTAGGCCAATTTCCTGTCCACCGCGCTGACGGACATCGCCACACACCCTCCGCGAAGAATTTTCTTTTGGGTTTGGAAATGTCGAAGCCTCCGCGTTCGAGTTGGGTAATCCAAATTCCCGGATTGTCGCTGTTTGTACCCCCAAAAATCGAAGGATAAGTGTGATTATCTGCCACGAAATTTTGGATACCCAGGCCCAGTTGGCGCAGGTTGTTGACACATTGAATTTGCTGCGCTCTTTTTTTGGATTGAGAAATTACCGGGAGCAAAATTGCGGCGAGAATTCCAATGATGACAATGACCACCAAAAGTTCAACCAACGTAAATGCGGGTTGAACTTTTAGCCGTTGAACTTTCATCAGGCTACTTCAATCAACTGCGTCACTTTTGCCGGAGCCTCGCCGAATTGCGCTTTCACCCTGGCCACGGTGTTCTCCACCGACAGGCCGTATTTCTTGCGAAGCTCGTCCTGCGTGGTGGCATGTTCAATAAACTGGTCCGGCCAGCCGATGCGGACGACCGGCGTGGTCACGCCTTTTTCACTAAACAGCTCCAGCACAGTTGATCCGTAGCCGCCCATCAGCGCATGGTCTTCCAGGGTCACCACCACGTCCGCCGCCTTGCCGAAAAACTCGTGCGTGCCGGCGTCCAGTGGTTTGGTGAACCGCGGGTTGACGACCGCACAATCATAACCTTCCGCCGCCAGTTGTTCGGCCGCCTTGCGCGCCAGGGTGTTCAACGGACCCAGGCCGAACAGGGCGACCTTGCGTCCGCCGTTGCTGGAAAAATTCTGGATCACCTCCGCCTTGCCGATCTCCAGCAACTTCGGTTGTTCCTTGATGGGAACGCCTTCCGCTGCGCCGCGCGGGTAACGGATGAAGGTGGGATGATTCTGGTGCGTGGCAGTGAACATCATGTCCGCCAGTTCATCTTCGTCCTTCGGGGCCATGGCAATGACGTTCGGCAGGCAGCGCAGGTACGCGATGTCGAACAGGCCGTGGTGTGTCGGGCCGTCGTTGGCGGAAAGGCCGGCGCGGTCCATGCAGAATATCACCGGCAAATTTTGCAAACAAATATCGTGGTGAATGCAATCATAGGCGCGTTGCAGGAACGTCGAATAAATTGCGCACACGGGGTGGAATCCCATCGTCGCCATGCCGGCGGCGAAAATAACGGCGTGTTCCTCCGCAATACCCACGTCGTAATAGCGGTCCGGCATCGCTTTTTCCAGATGCTTCAAGCCGGTGCCGCTGGGCATGGCGGCGGTGATGCCGACGAGGGTGTTGTTTTTCTGGCAAAGCTTCACCAGCGTTTGCCCCATCACGTCCTGATACATTGGCGGCGCGCCGGCCTTGGCGGGCAGGGAATCACCCGTTTTCATGTCGTAAGGACCGGTGCCGTGGAATTTTTCAGGGAACTTGATGGCTGCCTCGAAGCCCTTGCCCTTTTGGGTGAGAATGTGGATGACGATGGGATGATCGCACGTCTTGGCGAACTCCAGCGTGCTGATGAGCAACGGCAGATCGTGCCCGTTGATCGGGCCGAGATAACGCAAACCCATCTCCTCGAAAATAACCGGGCTGCCGTAACCGCCACGGCCGTCCGCATCCACCAGGCTGCCGGTCTGACGCAATCCCACCTCCGTGATGGCGCCCTTGAAACCTTCCTCGGCCTTGCGGGCGAGCTTGATGGCGACATCGCCCTTGGGGAACCGGCGCAGGAAATTCTGGAAGTCCGTGGCCAGCTTGTTGTAGCGCGGATTGGTGATGAGCTTGTTCAGATAATTTGAAATCGCGCCGACATTTTTGGCGATGCTCCATTCGTTATCGTTGAGGACGCCAATAAACCTTTTGGTCGTGTGACCGATGTTATTGAGGGCCTCGTAGGAAATGCCGTTGGTCAGCGCCGCATCACCGAAAACGCAGACGACGTTTTCGCCCGTGCCGCGTTTGTCGCGCGCCGCCGCCATGCCGAGCGCAGCCGACAGGGCCGTGCCGGCGTGACCGGCGCCGTAACAATCGTGCTCGCTTTCCGTCCGCAGGGCGAACCCGTTCAGGCCGCCGGTCTGGCGGATCGCCGAAAAACGGTTTTTGCGGCCGGTCAGCAGTTTGTGAACGTAAACCTGGTGGCTCACGTCCCAGACAAATTTGTCCTTGGGCGTGTTGAAGACGCGGTGCAGGGCGAGTGTCAGTTCGACCACGCCAAGGTTCGGGCCGAGGTGCCCGCCGTTTCGGGCCAGTACGGCGATGAGGTCCTGCCGGATTTCGGCGGCCAGTTCTTGCAGTTGTGGCAGCGTGAGCTTCTTCACGTGCTCCGGTCCGTCCACCATGTCGAGATATCGGCTCATAGTTTTAAAATGAATCGTGAAACGTGCTGCGTGATTCACGTTTCACGTTTTATTCCTCAGTCTTTTCGCTTTCCAACGGTTTCAATTTCATTTCGCCCGCGGCGTTCTTTTCCAACTGCTTTATTTTCAACTCCGCCTCGCCCAGCTTTTCCTGGCAGATTTTCACGAGCCGGGTGCCTTCTTCATACCGGGCCAGCAAGGCTTCGAGCGGCAAATCCTCGGACTCCATCGCCTCGACGATGCCTTCGAGCTTCTTCAAGGCATCTTCAAACGGCAGACCGCCCTTGGCGGCTTCGGCCTTGGCTGATTTTGACATGCCGGCAGGATAAGATAAGCCGCTGCGCCCGTCCAGCTTGGAGTCGGGTATGCGTCACGCCGTTTTTATTCCTCAGTCCGGCTGAAGATTTCGCCGGCTTTCAACCGCGTTTTTAAACGTTGCCCGCCTTTTACTGCGGCGGCTTCGCGCAATACTTTTCCGCTCGCCGCGTCCGTGGTGATGGAATAACCGCGCGCCAGAACCTGCTCCGGACCCAGCAAACGCAGCCGCGCTTCCGTTGCACTGAAACGATTCCGCCAATTTCGCAAATGCCCCTGCGCCAGTTCGCTCAGACGATGCCGGGCCGTTTTCAAAAGCTCGCGCCGTTGCCTCAACAACTGCCCCGGTCGCACGCGCAAAAGCCGTGTTGCCAGATTATGCCAGCCCACCTGCCGCTTTCTGGTTCCCTGTTTGGCGCAACGCACCAGGCCATTCTGTAAATCGTCCAGCCGTTGCAGAAATTCATCCAGCCGCCGGCGCGGATGCGCCCGCTTCAAACGTCCTTGAAGCTGCTCGAAGTCCGTAGTGGCGCCCTCCAGCCGTTGCCGGACTTTTCGCCGCAGCGCGCCCGGCGCTTCGGCCACAAACTCGCGGCTGGCGAATACGCCCTCGGTGATGATTTCGGCCGCCGCACTCGGCGTGGCCGCGCGCACGTCCGCCACGAAATCGCTGATGGTAAAATCAATCTCGTGCCCGACCGCCGACACCACCGGAATGGCCGACTCAAAAATCGCCCGCGCCACGGTTTCCTCGTTAAATGCCCATAAATCCTCCAGCGAACCGCCGCCTCGGGTCACCAGAATCAAATCCAGGCTGGTAGGAGACGACGTGAGGAGTCTCTGATTCATATGAGTCTCGTTACCTGGACTCCTGCTAAATTCATTCAACAGCCGGATGGCCGCCGCAATTTCTTCCGCTGCGCCGTCGCCTTGCACGCGGCACGGCGCAAGAATAATTTCCAGCGCCGGATTCCGCCGTTGCACCACGTGGAGCACGTCGCGAATCGCTGCGCCGGTCGGCGACGTGACCAGACCGATGGCTTGCGGATATTCCGGCAACGGACGTTTTCTTTCCGTCGCGAACAACCCTTCCGCCGCGAGCTTCTGCTTGAGTTTCTCGAAGGCGATTTGCAGCGCGCCGACGCCCTGCAACTCCACCGCCCGCACAATGAGCTGATATTGGCCGCGCGCTTCATAAACCGCCACATCACCTTGCAGGAGAACCTCTTGGCCGTCCTGCAACGCGCTGCGATTCATTACCGCCTCGCCCCGGAACAGGACGCAGCTCAGTTGCGCCCCGGCGTCCTTGAGCGTGAAGTACATGTGACCGGAACTTTGCGCGCGCAGATTAGTAATTTCACCACTCACCCAGACCGAGCCAACTGATTTTTCCAGCAACCGTTTGACCTGCGCCGTCAGTTCCGAGACGGACAAAACCTTTCGCGTTGCATCCGTCGGGAACAACTCGCCGAAGTCCCATTGCGATTTGGAAGGTTTACTCATCCGGCCCTGCCTGGGTTATATCAAAGGCACATGGTGTGCCATTACCAACTATTTCAGCAATCAAATCGTAATCTGTGTGGCCGACGATTTTGACACGGACAAATTCGCCAATCGATAATTTGCCGCGGATGTAAACCCGGCCGTCAATGTCAGGCGCGTCAGCTTCACCGCGAGCGACCAAAAAATGTCGAGCGTCGAAAGTCGGGCGTCGGGAATCGCCTTCGCGGACCAGCCCGTGTTCCCAGGAACTGACGTTCGCGGCTTGCAACTGCTTTGCGTCCGCTTTGCCTTCGACGAGGACTTTGATTTCGCGGCCGACAAAGGATTCGGAAACCTGCCGGGCGATCTTGTGCTGTGCGGCCATGGCGAGTTCGCGCCGGCGTTTTTTGATTTCGTCGGGAATTTGTCCGGCCATGGCGCCGGCGCGCGTGCCATCCTCCTTGGAATAAGTGAACACGCCGAGCCGCTCAAATTTCGTTTCCCGGACGAAATCGAGCAGCGTTTCAAAGCTCGCCTCGGATTCGCCCGGAAAACCGACGATGAATGTCGTCCGCAGCGCAATGCCCGGCACGCCGGTGCGGATTTTCCTGATCAAATCCACAATGTATTGCTGCGAGGTTTCGCGGCGCATCCGTTCGAGCATGTTCTCATGGATGTGCTGGAGCGGGATGTCCACGTAGCGCGCCACCTTCGGGCATCCGGCGATGGTCTGGATGAGTTCGTCCGTCCAATGCGCCGGATGGGTGTAGAGCAGGCGAATCCAGAAATCACCGGGCAGTGAATTCAACTCGCGCAGCAGCGTGCAAATGGTCGTGGCCTCGGCGGCCAATGATTTGGCGGCGGCGGAAAATTTTTCCGGCGACGAAATCGCGCGGCTGTGATTGGAACGCAGGTCAAGCCCGTAATAGGTCGAGTCCTGTGAAATCAGATTGATTTCCTTCACGCCGTCGGCAATGAGCGCCCTGGCCTCAGCCATGATGTCCGCCTGCTGCCGGCTGCGATGCGAGCCGCGCATCCGGGGAATGATGCAAAAACTGCACGGATGGTTGCAACCTTCGGCGATTTTGACATAGGCGAAGTGCCTGGGCGTCAGGCGGAAACGCGGCGTGGCGAAATCAGGGATGAAGGTGGGGCGAACGGTAACATCCAAAAACGGCGTGGGTTCAGTTTTAAGTTTTGAATTTTGAGTTTTGAGTTCAGTGGCAGCGTGATTCTTGTTCAGGTCCGCCAATCGCGCGACAATTTTTGGCTTCGAACCTTGGAGCCTGGACTTTGGTCTTTGGACCTTCTCCGCCCGTCGCGCTATTGCTTGGTTGACGATGTCCGAAACCTGCGCGATCTGGTCAATGCCCATGAACGCGTCCACCTCGGGCAGGAGTTTTGGCAATTCGTCGCGGAAACGCTGCGGCAGGCAACCAGAAACAATCAAACTTTGGCCGCGATGGTTCGCTTCACGGACTTCGGCAGATTCAAGAATCGCATCCACACTTTCCTCCTGCGCGGAATCAATGAACGAGCAGGTGTTGACGATGACGGCGTCGGCCTGGGCGGCGTCATTGGTGATTTCCACGCCGCTTTTCAGAAGCGAACCAAGCATGATTTCGGCGTCCACGAGATTTTTGGCGCAACCGAGTGAAATCAGGCCGACCCGCAACGGGCCTTCGCCTCGCGGTTTTGTCCCCACCAGCGGGCGTTCATTGGAATGTTTTTTCGTCACAGGCGAATCAAAATACGCTCGTCCAGTGGAGTAAGGCAAGCACCCGCGGGCCCGCCGATGGCTCCGGGTTTCCACCGGGCGAGCGTGTGGGGTGAGCAAGGCTACTCCACGGGACGAGGCGGCGGGCGGCGTCGAAAATTATTTGGCAACGGAATTGGCGGTGTTCGTCTCCACGGTTTCGGGCGCGTTGGTGGAAACGGCCGCAGCCGGCGGCGCATTGGTGGAGGCAGTTTCCGGCGGCAGACGGAGTTGTGTGCGGAGCACGGCGCGCGCCGCGTAGGGCAAACCTTGCTTCGGATCGAGCAATTGATTGAGCACCGTGCGATTGATGTCGGCGAAAGGAGGCAGCCCGACACGCGCTTGCCCCTGGAAAGAGGCGACCTTGGATTGATAATTTTGATAGATTTTCGTAGCCAGCAGTTTGGCAATGGTAGCGCGGTCATCCTGGCCGATGGCCAATTCGTAATAGGACCGGCCCAGCAATCCTTCGATCGCCGCCAGGTTGCGGTTCTGGTCTAAATCATTGACGTCCCCCTGCACACTCGCAACGGCGTATTGGTCAAGCGTCAATCGCGACGGCAGGGACGTGGGGTCGGAGTCCAGGATGGGCTGGTTGGGGTAGTTGCGACCGAGATAAGCGAACCATTTAGACGCCTCGGCAATGCGATTGTCTTCATAAAGAAAATAAACCGCATCACGCAGGAAATTCCGGTGGGCGTTTTGAATGGCCTGTTTCTGGCCGGCGTCGGACTCTTCGGCGTACATGGTGTCGTAGGCATCGTTGATCTTCGAAACGAGGTCGAGGTCGGGATAATAGTCGTAGGATTTGTCGAAAGGATTGATGACCAGCCGCCCATGATACATTGCTTGCAACATGGATTGGTAAATGGACCGGCGGAGTTTGATTAAATCCGTTTGATTCACTTTCGCCGGGTTTTCCTTAGCCTTTTCCAGGCCGAGCGCGGCCCAATAAATCGCGCTAGCCTCCGGCAGACGCCAGTCGAGAGGTCCCCATTCTTCATCAACTTGTTTCGCAAAAACGGGGTCCATTTTGTATTTTTCACGGAGCAATGCGGCGCGCGCCCTGGCCTCGGGGGTTTGCGGTTGAATCAACTCGTCAAAATTCGTTCCGTTGGGGCCGAAAAACGGCATCATCTCGTCCGCCCATTGCTCCTTATAGTAGAGATTGGCGTCGTCCATGTTCTGCCCCATCTTGCTTTGGAAAATCCAGCTCAGACTGAAGTAAATGAGCGTGTTGTCGGGATTATAACGCAGGCCGCCGTCGCGCAACAATTCCATCCCACGCTCGACCCAGTGCCACCGGTCGGGAAAATCCTTGAAGTTGACCGAGATATTCCAGGCCATGTTCCAGGCCTGAAAAGCCCAAACCTGTTCAAAGTGGGGTTCCAAATCCGTGATCCAACTGGCGAGTTGGACCATCTCGAAGTATTTTCCCGCTTGTTGCAGGTCATTGGCGCGAATCCAGAGGAAGTTGGAAATCAATCCCCGGAAACCGCCCAGCGCCACCGTGGTAAAGGCCAGCAGCGGCGGCGCGCTTTTAAGCGGCGTCGTGCGCGTCAGATCCAGTTGCTGCCGGTCGCGGTTCAGCGCCTTTTGCATTTGCCCGGAACCGGCCAGCAACGCCGCCGCCAGCGCCAGCAGCAGAATCTTTTTTAAACGGCGGTTCATTGGTTTCCCTGCGCGGTGGCCAGTTCACGCCGCGTAAACAGGCTGATGCCAATCGCGCTGATGACACCGCCAAACAGCAGCACAATTTGTCCAAACGCCGCGCCCAGTTCGCTCCACGAAATGGCGCGGCCGGTGCTCAGCGAATCAATCGGCGAAAAATTCTTCACCACGTTGACGACGGCCAGAATCCCCTTGAAAAGCGGAATTAACACGCGATCGGCGATGGAATATCCAATCGCGCCGGTTTCTTCGTTGACGCCGGTCACTGTGCCGTACTGCACCGCGTCAGATAATGTTCCGCTGGAAAACACCACGATCAGGAGTGCCAGTGAAAAAAACGTGGCGACCGGGAATGACAGAAAACTGGCCGAGGCCAGTCCCATCGCCGTTAGCAAGGCCATCCAGCAAAAAATGACCCCCAGTCCGCGGGCGAAATTCAGCGTGAATCCGCCTGCGGGATACAATACCTCCATCCCGTCCTCGATGGGAAACAGCAGCGTCGTGTTGTTGAAGTTCCGAAAGTCAATCGTCAGCACGCCCTGGTTGTTGAAACGGTCCGGCGGGATTTCAAATTCATGATAAGCGTTCGGCGACAGGCTCATCGGTTCGCTGTACCAAACGTTGGGCGTTCCCGGCTCGCCCACCCGCCACTGGCCCACAAAGGTGCCGGATTCGCTGCCCTGCGCGGTATTGAATTTTACGCGCAATTGCAGCGGCCGACCGTGCAGAAAATTTTTGGCGAAACCAAGGTCAATCTGCCATTCGCGCGTATATTGGGGAGGCACCAGTTGATATACCGCCTTGATCTGCTCGCGGATTTGTCGCCGTGCCAGCGTCAAGTCCGCGCCCGAAATCGGGGTTTGTTTCAGACGCTCCTGCAACATTTGCTCCGTCCGGGCGTCAATTTCCGCGTTGTAATCCGGCGGCTGCGCCACGCCGCGTGACACGAGCACCTGCGTGCGCAAAATCTCCTGCTCGGCCGCCGGCAACCGCGTGGCGCGCCATTGCAACAGGCCGTACACGCACGCGCCCGACAGCACCAGCAGCGTCGCGTTGAGCGACACGATGCCCAGCCACTTGCCCAGCCAGATTTGCCAGCGTGCCACCGGCTTGGTCGCGACGACCTGAATCTGGCATTCCTCAATATCCCGCGCCAGCGTGCCGCAGGCAAGCCAGAGCGTCGAAAGCCCCAACAGCGCCGTGATAACGCTCAGGGTGTACGTAATTAAAATTTGCGTGAACCCGCGCGCGGTGCCGTCGTCCTTGAGCAACAACGGCAGCCCGACCACCGTCGCCAGCAGCAACACGGCAATCACCAGAAACAGCCGGAAGCGGAACGCGGCTTTCCAGGTCAGCCAGGCGATGGCGAATAATCGTTGCATCAAATTAAATTAACCACGGATGGACACAGAGGAACACGGATTCAGGCGACCGCTTTTCGCGATGGTCTTGGGACGTAAATAGCAACCGAACTCTCCTCGTAACGGACGATTATCACGCCTTCATCAGCATCACCAGCGTCCTGGAAATTGGTTGTGCCTGCCTCTTTCATCCGCGTTTATCCGTGTCTATCGGTGGTTGGAATCATTTTGGTTTGTTCACCAGCGACGAAAGTTTCTCGTTCGCTTTCGACAAATCCGTCGGTTCTTCCCTGGTGGCGGGGCCGGGTTTTGCCGGCGCTGCCGCCGGTTCCGTCGCTTTTGTCAATGTTTCGAGTTTTTGCTCGTTCACGGCGGGTTCAGCTCGAGCAACGGACTGCGGCTGGACAACCGGTTTGGTCGTTTCCGGCAAGGCCAATCGTTCCAGGATTTTTTCCGCGGCCGGAGGTGGTTCCGGGGCGCCCGCCCGCAAATACGCCGCCACCCGCGCGCCGGAAATTGCGCCGCTCGTTTCGGCGGCGGCCTGGCGTGCCCGCTGGACCACGTCGAGAAAATAGCTTTCCAGGTTTTGCGTCGGATTATCCACGCGCACATTGTCGCCGGCTGCATCGCGGCGAATGATTTCCAGCACGCGTTCCAGGGTCTCGCGCGGCAGTACTGGTGTCGTGATGCGCAGGGTGTCCGGCCTGGCAAGCAGTTCCTTGAGCGTGCCCATCGCCTGGATTTTGCCGCCGTAGTAGATCACCACGCGGTCGCAAACGTCCTCCACGTCCGCCAGCAGGTGGCTGCTCAGAATCACCGTCTTGCCGCGGCGCGCCAGCGCCAGAATCAAATCCTTCACCTCGCGGCAGCCAATCGGGTCGAGGCCGGAGGTCGGTTCGTCGAGAATTACCAGGTCGGGATCGTTGATCAGCGCCTGCGCCAGGCCGATGCGGCGCTGCATGCCTTTGGAAAATTCGCCGACCACACGCGTCTGGACGTTGCCCAGGCCGACCATTTCCAGCAGTTGTTCCGTGCGATTGTTGCGCTCGCCCCGGGGCAGCTGAAACAGGTTTCCAAAAAAGTCCAGCGTCTCGCGCGAGTTGAGGTAACGATAGAGATACGATTCCTCCGGCAGATAGCCGATGCGCGATTTTGTCTGTACATGCCGCGGCGAATGGCCGAAGACCTCGATGTGCCCCTTGGTCGGATACAACAAGCCCAGAATCAGCTTCACCGTCGTGGACTTGCCGGAACCGTTCGGACCGAGCAGGCCGAACACCTCGCCCTGCCGTACTTCAAAATCCACATCGTCCACGGCGCGGGCCTTCGGGCGGTTCCAGAAATCCTTGAAGACTTTTGTCAGCCCGCGCACGGACACGACCACCTCCGTTGATTTCGGACTGGTCATTGGCGATTGCGGATTTGATTCAACAACGGGCATATACAAAAGCAGGCATTACCGCCTTACGCCATCTTCGGCGTCAATTGGCCGGTCGCGGCGCGCGGCGGTTCAGTCGGTTTGGGATGGAAATGTTCCAGTTCTTCGCCTTTGCGCACGAGCCGGGCGCTGTTGAAAATCACAATCAGCGAACCCACATTGTGCAAAATGGACGCCGGAATCGGACTCACATAGCCCAGCGTCGTGACCGTCTGACCGACGATGATGAACAGCACGCCGAACAGGAAGTTCTGGTTGATGACGGCGCGGGTGCTGCGCGAAAGCTTCACCAGGAACGGCAACCGGCGCAGGTCATTGTTCATCAGCGCAATGGTCGCGGTGTGGATGGCCACTTCGCTGCCCGCCGCGCCCATGGCGATGCCAATGTCGCCCGCCGCCAACGCCGGCGCGTCATTCACGCCGTCACCGACGACGGCCACCCGGTAGCCTTTGTTTTTGACCCCGCGAACAAAATCGACCTTGTTCTGTGGCAGGCATTCGCCCTTGGCTTCTTCGCAACCGATCTGGGCCGCCACGCGCGTTACCACTGGCTGGCGGTCGCCGGAAATCATGGCCACGCGCCGGACCCCGTTTTCCTTCAACTCAGCCAGCGATTCCCTGGCCTCGGCGCGGGTTTGGTCCTGCAAACCGACCCAGCCGACGCACCGGCCATCGCGAGCGACAAAAATCAGACTCCAGCCTTCGGCTTCATTCAGGTCAACGGATTTTTCAAATTGCGAATCCACGCCGTTGTCACGCAGCCACTGCGCGCGGCCAACCAGAATTTTCTGGCCGTTGATTTCCGCCTTCACGCCAAGACCGGCGGTTTCGGCAAAATCCTTCGGCTCAACGAGTGGCACGCCAGCTTCGTCGGCCAGTTGCGCGAGCGCCTTGGCCGTCGGATGGTTGCTGTATTTCTCGGCGGAGGCCGCCAGTCGAAGCAATTCGGCGGGTTTGACTTCGCCGGCCGGAGCCAACCGGCTGACGGCAAGCTGGCCGGTTGTCAAAGTTCCCGTCTTATCAAAAATGAAAGCGTTGATCTTGGCAGCCAGTTCAATGTCGGCAACGTTCTTGATCAAAATGCCGAGGCGCGCGGCGGCGGAGAGCGCGGCGACCATCGCCGTGGGCGTCGCCAGAATGAACGCGCACGGGCAGGACACGACGAGGACGGCGATAACGCGGTTCAAATCGTGCGTGAACGCCCAGACGAGCGCGCCTTCGACCAGCACCAGCGGCGTGTAAAAGGGCATGTACTGGTCCACGATTTTCATGATGGGCAGCTTGGTTTTCTCCGCCGCCAGAATCAGTTCGCGCACCCGGCCCAGGGTCGTGTCCTGGCCGGCGCGGCTGACCTTGATCTCCAGCACCCCGGTCAGGTTTTGCGTGCCGGCAAAAACGTCGTCGCCCGCCTTCTTGTCCGCGGGCAACGATTCCCCGGTGATGGTGGCCTCGTTGAACGAACCCTGGCCGCGCTGAATGACGCCGTCTGCGGCCACGTTGTCTCCGGGGCGGATGCGGATGACGTCGCCGACGACCAGTTCGCTGGCGGCCACTTCTTCCTCGCTGCCGTCCGGTTTGAGGCGGCGCGCCCGGGTGGGCGTGAGTTTGATGAGCGATTCAATGGACAGGCGCGCGCCCTCGGCGGTGCGGGATTCAATGATTTCGCCGGTGAGCATGAAAAAGGCAACCACGCCGGCGATCTTGTAATTGCCCGACGCGAACGCGGCGAGCACGGCGATGGCGACCAGTTCATTGATGCTGAGGCGGCCGACACGCAAATCCTTGATGGCGGTGACGACGATGGGGTAACCCAGAATAATTGAGCCGAGGCAGGCGCTGGCGCTGGCCACGCCGCTACCTTGAGTGAACAGCCAGTCCACCACGTAGGCGTTGATGACGAGTACCAACCCCACGACGGCCTGCCACAAATGCACCACCGAGTGTTCGTGGTCATGGTGATGCTCGTGTTCGTGATGGCTTAATAGTGATGTAACCTGCATGACAAATTTACGATTTACGATTTACGATTTCAACACGCGCGGCGGCGGCGGCCGTCGTCCAGGACACGTTCGTGTTACAAACCAAAGTTTTCATTTTACTGGCCCGCGGCGCCGGTTTTCAGCCCCGGCGGCTCGCGGTTCAACATTAACCTCAATTCAAGCGGTTCGCCATTGGCACTGGTCGGCAAATAGGCCTTGAAATCCGCGTTGGTCAGCGCCTCGCCCATCACTTGCACCAGCTTCTGTTGTTTAAACAGGTTCGGATTGATTTGATAATTCGGCAACAAGGCGCTGAAAGCTTTCGCATCGGCCTGCAGCGACTGGACATAGCGGTTGCGCGCACTTTGGGCCTCGCTGACAATGGCCGCGGCCTGCGCGCCGGCGTTGTTGGTGACTCCGTTTTCCCAGGTGTGCGCGTCGTCGAGCACGCGGGTCTGGTTTTGGCGCGCCTCGGTGACCTGGGCAAAGACATCCGCCAACTGCCGCGGCGGCGCCTTGTCCACGGTGCATTGCTTGACGGTGATGCCCAGCCGTTCCTGATCAGCGAGCGTGCTGACGCGCAGTTCGACTGCATCCCGAAACGCGGCAAAGTTATAGTAGAGGATGTCATCCACCTTAAAATGTGAGGCCGTGTAGAGCAACGCGTTATCCAGTGCGTTTTGGACCGTGTCGGAAGCCGAGGCAAATTCCAAGGCATAGCGGACGGGATTATCCACCTGATAATAAAGCGTGGCGCGCACGTGCAGGATGTTACGGTCGGCGGTAATGACGTAGCCGTCCACACCCGGAATCAGGGAAGGACCGGCCGGTGGCAGGTTGCCAGTTAATTCCTGCTCCGGCGTCACCGCATACCAGCCGATGGTCGAGGTAACCTTTTGAATTTCCGTAATCGGGATTCTGACCACTTCATCTATCGGATAAGGGAACGACCAGTGCAATCCTGGTCCCAGCAACGCCTGCGGTCCTTCGCCGACAGGCTTGCCGAAACGCAAAATGATCGCCTTTTCCTGCGTGCCAACCTGGAAAAAACCGGAACCGAAGAAAATAATCACCAGCACCACCATGACAAATTTGACGATGGCAAAGCTGCTGCGCAACGCCTCGGCCAATGCCTGCGAACCGGCGTCCTCCGGCGCGGCCACGTGAGGCTCGTGCGCGTGATCGTGATGGTCGTGTTCGTCACTCATGGTCAGTGGCCGGGCAGGTTGGTCTGGATGCCCTGGAACAAATCAAACGGCGGGGTGCGCTGGTCGAAAATCCAGGTCGTCTTCTGGCCGAGCGATTGCTGTAGCGCATCGATGCGCAAGAGGAAGACCGCCAGGTCGGGGTTTTCCTGGAAGACGGGCAGGGTTTTGGCGGCTTCTGCCTCGCCCTCGCCGCGAATGCGCGTGGCCTCGGCCCGGGCGTCGGCGAGCGTGATGTTGGCCTGCCGATCGGCATTGGCCCGGATCTTGATGGCCTCGGCTTGTCCTTCGTTTTGCGCCCGGCTGATGAGGATGTTGCGCTCCGCCTTCATGCGGTCGAAAACCGCCTGCGTGACGCTGTCGGGCAGACCGAGCTGTTTGAGGCCGAGAAATTCAACTTGAATGCCATAACTGTTGGTCTGCAATTCAGCTTGAACGATCTGTTCGATTTCGTATTGGATTTGATCAAACTTCAACTGTTTCGTATCCGCGTTGACAAAGTCGGCGAGGGTATTGCTACTCACCACGGCGCTTTTGACGCTGCCCAGGATGCTTTGGAGCTGGCTCTGGGCGGCGGCCACGGAGCCATCCCGGAAACTGTTCAGGAACGCCGCCGGGTCCGAAATCCGCCAGCCGACATAGACGCGGCTCATCAGGGTGATACTGTCCGCGGTCAGGTTCTCGGTGAACTTGTCCTCGAAGTTCTGGGTGCGTTGGTCGAATTTATAAACTTGTTGAATCGGCCACGGCCAGCGCAGGTGCAGTCCCGGCTCGCGCGGAGCGCCCGTAATCCGGCCGAACGTCGTCACCACGGCCACTTCGGAGTAGCGGACCTGGAAGGTGAACAGCAGCAGAACAAAAATAATGATCAGCACTGCGGCGGTGATGAGGGTGATGAGATTCCTTTTCATGGCGAATTGGTTACATTCAGGTTCAAAAGGTCTTCGCGGATTTTGTTTTCCAGGTCGAAAATGACCACGTCGTGCGTGTTGGTCACCAGCAGGATGTATTTGCGCGAACTGGCCGTGGCTTCGGGAAACATCTGGAAATATGCGCGCTGCCGATAGACTGACGGCGCGGCTTCGTAGGCGGCGATCTGGTTGGTGAACAAGTCTGCCCGCGCAAAGGCCGCCGATTCGGTCTGTTGCCGCACTGCCTGGGCCTGGTTGACGTCGGCAAACGCCAGCGCGTTGGCCAGCGCATTCGTTTGGATGGCGTCGGCCTGGGCAAAATTATTCGTGGCGATCCGCTCCTGTTCCGCAGCGACGACTTTTTCATAATCGCCCGCCACTTTGACCGGCGGATGCAGGTCCTGCACACCGACAAACAGGATTTTCACGCCGAGCCGGTGCCGGTTCGCGTCGTTTTGGATGCGTTCACTCAATTGCCGGGCCGCCTCCAACCGTGATTCGGACAGAACCGAATTCAAATCCGAACCGGCGAGGAAGCGGACCACCTCGCGCGTGGCCACATCCTGGAGCAGGTTGGTCGGGTCGGCGTTTTGGTAGGCCCAATCCAGCACGTTGGTGATCTGAAACTGGATCGGGATGCTGATGTCAATCAGCCCGATCGGCGCCATCTTCACCAGATCGCCGCTGTTGGCAGTCTGGTTGGTGATGGTGGCCGGCTGCCGGTTGCCGACCAGGAAATTGACCTCGGTCGTGTAGTGCGCCACGCTCCACAAAAGCGTTTTGGCCGCCTGGCTCTGGGCGTCGGGCACGTAGCCGACCTCAAAGGTCTGAATCTGGCCGGTGCGGTACCGATGGACCTTGTCAATCGGCCACGGCCAGAGCAAATGTCCGCCAGGATTCAAAATAGAACGCGTTGGGTTCACCCTGTTTACCTGGCCGAAGTGTTCCAATACACCCTGTTCGCCGGGGTCAATGAACACCACGCACGTGGACAGCAGCAACGCCGCCAATTGCGTCAGGAACAGCACCGGCAGGCTTTGGCGGAGCAACTGGAAAAACCACGTTTCCGAAACCTTGAAGCCGAACTGATAATCCAACGCCTGCGCTGCCGTGGTGAACAGGCTTTCCGGCTGGGCCAGCAAGCCGACGAACCGGCTGTCGTAAAGCGGGCGGGCGATCTTGCCTTTTACGCGCGGGCGGTAGATTTCCAGCAGCAAGGTCATGAAGGTCTCCGCCGCCATCAAACCAAGCAGGACGCACAAGGCGCGCGCCAGCCAGGAATCAATCCGGGGAAACTCCGTCTTGACCCCGGCGATGCCGAGGGCCGTCACAAAACAGATATAAGCGCCGGCCAGCAAAAAGCTCGCGCCGGGCCGCAGCAGCCGGTGTTGCTCCAACCGCGCGATGGTCACGGAGAAACGGCCAACGAGGAACAGCACCAGCGCGAAAATGCCGAAAAACGCCAGCGCGGGCATTGCCCGCTCGGGCGCAATCCCGCTGGTTGTTTGAGAAATCCAGCGCCAGAGCAGCCAGGCGCCACCGCCCTCGAGCGCTAATAACAGCACGCTGAAGCCCGGCACAAAAAATTTGTCAAACTGCACCCGGGCTCGCTGCGCGGGGAAAACCTCCGCCTCCTTCGAGGCAAACAGCGTGGTTTCGCCCCGTCGGCGGGCGAGTTCCTCCACTTCCAGCTTTTCCAGCCGCTCGTTTTCCTCCAGCCGCATCTGGAACCAACTGACAAACGCCACGAGCACTCCCAGGCCAAGGAAGAGGGAAGCGGCCTGCCCCGCCAGTGAGTTCACGTAGAGGGTCGCGCCAAACGTGGCGATAAAAATCACCAGCGCGGCGGTCAGATTCACCAGCCCATGTTTTTGAACATTGCGTTCCACGAAATTAGAAATTAAAAGTGCAAAATGGGAAAACCAAATACTGGCGTCAGGAGTCCGAACATTTTTAATTTTGCCTTTTGCATCATCTCAGCTCAATTCCCGTTCTTCAAACAGCGCCGTGCCAACGGCCAGTGCCGCGCCTGCGTAGGCGACGGTGTAGGCAAACGCCTTGGCCACATAATGCCAATGGAATGTGCTTTTGCCCATGTCCAAGGCATCCGCGAGCCAGAAAAGCTGCCAGTTTGGAATGACCGTGTAAAGCGTTGAAGCCCACCAATTGCCTGCCGCCGCGCGCTGGCCAAGGAGATAATCCGACATCAGGCCAATCAGAAAGAACGCCGAACAGACCGCCAGCGTGGGGATGGTGTCCAGCCGGGTTGAACACGCCAGCGCCAGCGCCGCCAAAATCCACAGTGCGAACAGGATCAGGATCCCCGCCGGCACCAGCCGCCAGTCCACCTGTCCCGACGAATAAAAGCCGCTTGCTGATTGTGTAAATCGATAGATCATAAATGCCGCAATGGTGGCCATCACCACCAGCGCGAACACGGCGTCGCTGACAAACGGCCGGCGCAGGAAGAAATTGCTGAACCCGCCCAGGGCGTAGGCGATGGCCACGCCCGCCGCGAAAATGCTGAGGGCCGCGAGGTCCGTGCTGCCGTAAGCGTCAAACGCCATTTTGCTGCACAGCAGGACGCCGATCAGATTCACGTAGGTTAACACCGTCAGCGCCGCGGCCAGCCCGGCGAATTTGGCCAGCAGAAACTGCGCGCGCCCGATGGGTTTGGACAACACGGCCAGCGCCGTGCCCACGCGGATTTCGCGCGCCAGCGACGCGGAGGCGCTCAGCACCGCGCCGAACAATCCCGCCAGCAGCATTACCGCCAACGCGCTGTTTTTGACCAGCTTCGATTCATCGCCAAACGCGAAATAGTAGGGCACCGCCAGAAAAAGCTCAAAAAGCACCGACCCGGTCATCAACAGCAAAAAAACCGGCTGCCGGACCAATTCCATAAAGGCGTTAGCCGCAATGGTGAGAAACTGTCGCATCTAAAGTTCGAACAGGTTACGAATCCGGCAGTAAATTGCCAGCGGTTAATCCGTTCAAGAATGAAATCACCGAAATTGAGAGTGACAACATGGTTTTTTGTTCAAAAACATCGGATGAAATCCTGGAAACTCTCAAAATCTCAAGCCATCGCCCGTGCAATCGCGTTCCACCAGACGTCATGCAATTCAGTCACCGGGACGCCAAATTCACCAACGGAGGTTTTCATGGTCAATTGGTCACCGCCGACTTTGCCGATTTGAACCGCCGGAACGCCCATCAACTTCGCGCGTTCGATTACCTTCACCGCATCGAGCGGCTGGCAGGTGACGACCACGCGCGATTGCGTTTCGCCAAACAGCAAGGCGTCCAAACGGTAGGGCTCGGTGTCCCCACCGAGCCG
>DATNHM010000050.1:0-19493 GCA_035604955.1 Candidatus Limnocylindrales bacterium
ATCCAGGCCTGGAAAATGGGCCTCAAATGCGTCGCCATCTACCGCGACGGCTCCAAACGCTCCCAGCCCCTCAACACCCAGCAAACCAACGAAGGCGGCCATGAATCCCCCGCCGCCAGGCTCAACGAATTGCAGGCCCAGCTCGGCAAACTCCAGGCCCAGGCCGGCCAGCCCCTTCGCCGCCGCCTGCCCGACACCCGCACCGCTGTCACACATAAATTTGAAATCGCCGGCCACGAAGGCTACCTCACCGTCGGCCTCTTCGAGGACAAGCAGCCCGGCGAACTGTTTATCACCATGGCCAAGGAGGGGTCCACCATCGGGGGTCTGATGGACAGCATCGGCACCCTCACCAGCCTGGCCTTGCAATACGGCGTGCCGCTGGAGGCCCTCATCAAGAAGTTCGCCCATCAGCGCTTCGAGCCGTCGGGCTTCACCAAGAACCCGGACATCCGCAACGCCTCTTCCATTATTGATTACGTCTTTCGCTGGCTGGGCTACCAGTTTGTGCCCGGCTATCCCGAAAACGGCGGCGCGGCCCGCGCTCAGGCAGAGCTGCATATTCCCGGCCTGGACCAGGAGGTCAAAAAAAAAATAAACCGCCCAGTGAGTGACCTGCCGATTTCCGACGACACCGACCTCCTGTTTGGCGCGGGCCGGAGTTTGGAACCCAAGGGCCAGGGCAACGGCAATGCCCAGGGTGGCGGCAACGGCGGCGGCCATTCCCAGAACCCGTCTTCCGTCCGGACCATTGATCCGTTGAGCCAGAGCGTGGCCCACTTCCAATCGGACGCGCCCACCTGTCCCAAGTGCGGCCATGTCGCCGTGCGCAACGGCGCCTGCTTCAAGTGCCTCAACTGCGGCGAGAGCTTGGGGTGTAGTTAGAAGCGGTCTTACTTCTTGTCCAAGTGATGCCAGAGGAGAAGGAAGCCCAGAACTTGCAGGGCCAGGGGAATCAGAATCCACGGCGCGACCAGCCGGGCCTTGCGCCAGGCGCGCTTGGCGGGTGTGGTGGGTTCCAGGCGGCGGCAGCGTCCGGTTAATTTTACTTGACTCGATTCGTCCAGATCGGCCTGCATCGCCGCGGCGCTCTGGTAGCGCCGGGCGGGATCGCGCTCCATGGCCCGCAGCACAATCTCCTCCGCCTGCGGCGAAATGGCCGGGTTGATCCGGCGCGGCGCTTCGGGATCTCCGGTGACGCGCGAGTTCATCATCACCATCGGGTCCTCGTGCTCGAAGGCGATCACGCCGGTGAGCATTTCGTAGAGCATGGCGCCCAGACCGTAGATGTCCGTGCGCGCGTCGCCCCGTTTGCATTGCACCCGTTCCGGCGCCATGTAATGCGGGGTGCCCGGCGCGAAGCCGACGAAGGTCAGCCGGGGCGAGCGGACCGAGCGCGCGATGCCAAAGTCCATCAGGCGGATTGAGCCATCGCGACAAAGCATGATGTTCTCCGGCTTGAGATCGCGATGGAAAATCTCCCGCTCGTGCAAATACTGCAAGGCCTGGCAAACACGGCTGGCCAGCTTCAGCGCCTCCGCCTCCGGCAAACAAGCCTGTCGCGACATCGCATGATAGAGGGTTTCCCCTTCAAGCAGTTCCATCACCAGATAAGGCCGACTTTGGCCGGCGGGGGCGGGATAAAACTTCATGACGAAAGGATGATCCACCCGGCGGGCAATCTCCTCTTCGCGCTCGAACCGGGACATGGTCTTTGGGTCCATTCCCAGTTTTTCCATCGGAATCTTGAGGGCGACGGGACGGCGGTCGTGCCGCAAATCCTCCGCCTCAAAAATTGTGGCCATGCCGCCGTGGCTGATAATCCGGACAATGGCGAAACGCCCGTCCAAAACATGGCCGGGGCGGATTTCGCCGTGGCGCGGCGGCTGCTGGCCGATGGCACTGCGCTCCAATTCGGCCACGGCAGCCGGAGACAGACCCAATTTCATGCGGATAACTTGGCCCTGGCGGGATGACCCCGATAATTAAAACGGGCGGAGCGGCCATTAAAACTTCGTTAAATCCGCCCGGGCCACGCGTCGTCTGTCTCTGAATTAGCTTGCCGCTTTCGCGCGCCCGCGCAAAATGAATCCCAGATTAAATTGCGACGGGCCCATAGCTCAGTTGGTTAGAGCAAGCGACTCATAATCGCTTGGTGATTGGCTCGCATCCTGTTAATTCAGATACACTTACGCAAGCGGTGTTTTTTTCTGGGCCACTTCTGGGCCACTTTTTGAGAGTATTTTCAGAGGAACAGCCCCCGCCTGCAAAAAACGTTGGACTTCCGCCTTTGGAATTAGAATACGCCGCAGCCCCGGCAATTTCCGCAACACCTTGCGGCGAACCAGTCGCCGCACCGTTTCTGCGCAAACACCCAATTCAATTGCGCTGCTCTTTACGTCCAGGGTCTGACATTCGGGAATGGTTGTCGTATTCATAAACTCAAGTTTCACGAGTCAACAGCTTGCAACCCATTGCGACTTCGTTGGTGTGCCTGCCACACAATCTGTCATTTTCCAAATTGGGCGATGAATGAAGGCGGGCGGGGACTGCCTTGGCGGGGTGCATTCGGCTACGGTCAGATGTATGGAGAACTGATTGGTGGGCCTGCCCGGACTCGAACCGGGAACCAAAGCATTATGAGTGCTCTGCTCTAACCAATTGAGCTACAGGCCCGCCGAGATATGATTTCAGAAACAATAGGAACTTTCAATAGCGGAGTTGAAAAGTTGAAATACCAGTTTGTCGTGATTTGAAAAACCGTCCGTGAAATTTACGGAGCCGCAGACTTTGGGGTTTATACGCTTACTTTCATTCGTTGTTTCGGTCGAACGGCGTTTGTTTTGGTTTGCGTTTCAGCGTTTTTCTCCTCGCTCCCGTCAACTGCCGCTGCTTCCACCTGGCTTGGGGCTTGGTTCTTGGTCAGATCGAGTTTTTCCTCAATCTCGCTCTGGCGGCGGGTCAACTCCTGAAAACGGTCCTCGCGCTCGAACTTCGCGCCGACTTTTTCACCAAGCTCTTTGGCGCGTTTGTTGGCATCGGTGATGTCCAACTCCAATCGTTCCGCGCGTTCTTCAAATCCCTGAACCGTCGCTTCCAGCGAGCGGATGGTGCCGAGAGCCGTGTCCGTGACGCGCGCGCCGTAACTGTTTTTGCCGCGCAAGACCATTTCGGTGGTGTTGTTGAAACCGGGACGCAGGAACAAATCAAAGCTGGCGAAGCGCCCGATGCGGATGTCATCGCCAAACCGGGCCTTTAGTTTTTCCGCCCGGCGGATAATCAATTCGCCCGCGATGCCCCGGTTGTTGGATTCCTGTCTGTCGAGTTCAATGCGGAATTTATCGCCGGACGTGTCCTGCCGAACACCCAAGTCCTGCCGCAAATTGGCAAGGCGGGTGGTAAAGATTTCCGCATCTTCGTGCGAGCGGCGGAGGTTGGAACGAATTCGGTATTGTTCCTCGGCATGAGCGGACCGCAGCCGTGTGAGCCGGATCAACTCTGCGTCCACCTGGGCTTTTTCAATCACCAGCGGATTCCCCGATGCGATGGCCTTCACCTCGGCGTAGGTCAATGCGGCGGAGTCCAGGTCTTCAAGCCGCCGGATCGTCATGTCGCCGCTCATCACCTGCGCGATGAACTTCGCCTTCGTTTCCAACGTCTGCCACATATAGGCATCAAACGAACCTTCCGTGACGTAGCGGAAAATCTGCACAACGGAGTTTTTATTGCCCTGCCGTAAAATCCGGCCCTCGCGTTGCTCCACGTCTGCCGGTCGCCACGGCGCGTCGAGGTGATGCAGGGCAATCAACCGTTCCTGCACGTTTGTTCCCGAACCCATCTTCTGTGTGCTGCCAAAAAGCACGCGGACTTTGCCCGCGCGCACGTCACGGAACAGCGTCAACTTGGAAGCATCGGAATCGTGATCCTGAATGAAGGCGATTTCATGGCCGGGGATGCCAAGCCGTTCCAACTTCTGGGCCATGTCATTATAGACGGAGAAGCCCCGGTCTTTCGGCGTGGAGAGATCGCAGAACACAAGCTGGGCTGAACGCTCTGGCTTGGATTCCTGCCAGATGTTAAAAATCTTTTCGACGGCCAGATTCACTTTGCCCTGCGGCTCATCCGGTGCGGACGGTTTCATCAGCCGAAGATCCAAAGCCGCCTTCCGCCCCTCGGACGTGATTTTGAGCATGTTGTCTTCGCTGGGGTCAACCCGGCCGGTTTTCAATCTCTCGGCGCGGGCGGCGAGCGATTGCACAAACTCCTTCAATTCCTCCGTGGCTGGCGCGTTGCGGATGGTCGGCTTTTCGCCGTCCAGCTTCGGACGCGGCAGATTCAGCATCGCGGCGCTTTGCACATCGGCGGACTGGCGGAACATCTGCATCAATTCCGGCACGTTGATGAACCGCGCGAAGCGCGTGTTCAACCGGTAGCCCGCACCGTCCGGCGAAAGCTCCATCGCCGTCACCGGCTCGCCGAACGTCGCCGCCCAGGAGTCGAAGTGATGCAGGTCGTGTTTCTTCAACTCGTCATGTTGGAGATACCGCTGCATGGTGAACATTTCGGCCATGCTGTTCGCGATGGGCGTGCCGGTGGCGAACACCACACCTCCCCCGCCGTTCAACGACTGGATGTGGCGCACCTTCAAAAACATATCGAACGCCCGTTCGCTTGCGGTTTGCGGTAAACCCGCAACCCGCGTCATTTTGGTGACGTAAAACAGGTTTTTGAAATAGTGCGCCTCGTCCACGAACAGCCGGTCCACGCCAAGTTCTTCAAAGGTCAACGTGTTGTCCTTTTTGTGTTCGGCGGCGAGTGTTTGAAGTTTGGCTTCCAGCCGCTTCTTCGCCTTTTCGAGTTCTTTTACCAAACGCCGGTTGGAACTGTCCGCGTGCTGACGTTTGATCATCTCCAACTCGTGAAGCTGCTCCTTAAAAAACCGCTCCTGGGTTTCGCGCGAAAGCGGGATGCGCTCGAAGCCCGAGTGCGTGACGATGACGGCATCCCAATTGCCGGTGGCGATGCGGCTGAAAAGTTTCTTGCGGTTCTGCGACTCGAAATCCTCCTTGCCGGCGGCCAGGATGTTTGCGCCCGGATACAACGTCAGCAACTCGGTGGAGAACTGGCCGAGCATGTGATTGGGGACAACAAACATTGGTTTGGTCGAAATTCCCAGCCGCCGCGATTCCATCCCGGCGGCAACCATCGTGTAGGTTTTGCCCGCGCCAACGACGTGGGCCAGCAGCGTGTTCGGCGTCTGTAAAATGCGCCAGACACCGGCCTTCTGGTGTGCGTGAAGTTGAATCGCCCCGCTCGCTCCGGGCAACGTCAGGTGGTCGCCGTTGAACGTGCGGACGCGTGTATGATTGAACGTGTCGTTGTAGAGGCGGCAAAGCCGTTCCCGTCGCGAGTCGTCGGTCCAAACCCATTCCTTGAACTTTTCCTTGATGCGCTCCTGCTTTTCGCGGGCGGCCTCGGTCCCCTGCGCGTTGACGACGGGTTTCTTGTCCACCGTGTCATAGACCGTGGGTGTTTTGAGATTGAGCGCGTCTTCAATCAATTCGAGCGCCGTGTAACGGTCTGTGCCCCAATCCGTCGTGTTGGCGGTTGCGCCGCGTGCTTCCCAATTCGGATTGATATGCCAGGCGCCGAGGGCGTGGATGTGCCCGATTTCCACACCGGACGGAATGTTGAGCAGTTCGTTGGTGAATTTCTGCACGTCTTCCGGTGGCAACCAGGCCGCGCCCAGCCGGACGTCAATTTCCGTCGCGGCCAAATCCGCTGGTTGGACAGATTTCAGCGCCTCGACATTCTCGGCAAAACGCGGGTCAGTGACTGATGCCGCATCCGCAATCGAAAGTTTCTCGCGCACATTGCCGGAGAGATACTGGTCGTCGGTTTCCCATTGGTTCGTTTGGGGATTCAGAAAAATGACGCCTTTCAAGTCAGGCAGAAATTCCGCTATCGGTTTGTTGAGCAGGTCGGCCATGTGGTCGAGGTCAACGCAACCGTGCTCATTCAAGGTGACGAGCAACGCCTCCTTCGGCGTGCCGACCGACTCGACCGGCTGCCGGCGATGAATCGTGCGCTCGGTAAAAATGGTGGCCTTGGTCGCCCGCTTCGTCTCGTCGTTGTAGTTTTCCAGCGAGAGCAGCAACGGTAAATCAGGGTCGCCGTCGAAGGCGCGCTGGTTGGCGCGAAGATTCACCGGACCAAAGCGCCCGACAAAACGGTCGTAAGCCAGATTGAGTTGTTGCCGCGTTTCGACGACACGTTCCTCAGTGCTGCCGTCCATCTGCGCCCGCAGACAATCCCGCACCGCATCCCGCACCGGAATCAAATGCCGGATGCGCGAGCGCGTCTCGGCGGTCAAGTCGGTGAGTGGGCGCAGGACATTTTCCTCGCGGATGCAGACCATGCCATCGTGCAGACAATAGGCGTTGGGTTTGACGAAATCGGGCGCGGGAATGGATTCTTCGAGCGTCGGCTCGGCGATCTTGTGTGACTGTGCCTCGTAAACGCCCTGCGGAAGTTGTCCGACTGCTTGAGTCAGTGCCTCCGCCAAATTGCGACCGTCCGGTTCAAGCGTCGGTTCGTTGCCGCCATACATTCCCCCGGTGAGGCGCATTTGACCGAGCATCATTTCCGGGTGGTTGGCGAAGTATTCGTTGATGGTAAATGCCTCGCCGCTATCGTTGGTATGTTCGGCGGTTTCCTTCCACGCCGGGCCAGCGGGCGTTTCACCTGGGCGCAGCTTGCGGAGCATCACGATGTCGGTTGTAACCTCCGTGCCGGCGTTCTTTTTGAAAGCGTCATTCGGCAGACGTATTGCACCCAACAATTCCGTGCGCGTGGAGAGCAGTTCGCGCAACGTCGAATCCAGTTTATCCATCGTGCCACGCGACGTGACGAACATCATCAGGCCGCCGGGGCGGACTTTTTCCAGAGCCGCCGCAAAGAAATAATCGTGGATGGAAAACTTGTAGCTGTTCCAGCGCGGATCGTGGACGGTGTAATCGCCAAACGGGACGTTGGAAATGGCGAGGTCGTAAAATCCATCGGCGATTTTGGTTTGTTCAAACGCCTGCGCGCGTAAGTCCGCGTCGGGATAAAGCGCCTTGGCGATGCGCGCCGTCAGCGGATCAATCTCAATGCCGGTGACGGTCGAGCGCCGGAGCATGTCTTCGGGCATGAGGCCGACGAAGTGGCCGATACCGCAGGCGGGTTCGAGCACACGCCCGCCCTTGAAGCCGAAGCGCTCGGCGGCGCGATACATCGCGCCGATGACTGTCGGCGCGGTGTAATGGGCGTTGAGGGTGGTGGCGCGGGCGGAGCGGTGTTCTTCGTCCGAGAGGATTTCCGAAAGCCGGAATTGCTCTTTGCGCCAGTCGGTGTTGTCCACGTCGAACACTTGGGGCATCGCGCCCCAGCCGACGTATTTTACGAGCGTGGCTTTTTCCTCCGGGGTCGCCGGTCGTTCCTCGGCATCGAGTTGCCGCAGCGTTTCGATTGCCGCGATGTTTTTTTGGAACTTTAATTTTGGCCCGCCCTCGCCCAGGCGGTCGGCCTCGGTGATGCGGTGGGCGTTGAGGTTTTTTGGCGGTTCTTCTTGATGCCGGTGAATTATTCTTCGGGCGGCAGGAGGATGTATTTCTCCCGAACCATTTCCCACGCCTGCGTCTGCGCTTGCTGCGCCGTTGATCCCTGCTTCAACAATTCCATTCGCAGCGTGGCCATTTCGTCCTTCGTCTTTTCCTCCGCTTCCAGAAGCATCTGGTGCAGAAGCCCCTTCCGATTCAGGTCGCGCACCATTTTCGGACGGTGTTCCCGCCAGTGTTTCTCGGCCATCCGGCCGTATTGTGTCAATGTGGTCATGTGTTGGCCTTCGCGTTGAGAAAAGGTCCAGTTGCTGGTCCAAATCTACATGATTTCGGCGGATTGCCATGATTTTTTGAAAGTCTTACGGATAGCCTCATGGCCGGAACAATTCATCAATAGTTACACCCAATGCTTTGGCAATGAAGCAGCAGTGTTTATCCGTGGCCACACAACGGCGCAGCTCAATGTTCGCGAGAATGTCCCGCGTGATTTTGCATTGCAGAATCTGGAGTTTTGCCACAAGCGTGTCTTGCGTCCACCCCTTCTGGTAACGCAACCTGGCGATCTTCCTTCCGATAAGATTGGCATCGTGCTGCATAATTCCTGGTGTTCTTCATACATTTTTTCATGCCGGGCGATGCGCAGCTCATACACGAATTGCTTTTCATCTATGATGGTTCGTTACCGACGGTCGAAGCTCTGTTGAAAGTGATTATCGTAATACGCTAAGCAGTTTTCATGGTTTCTCGAACGAATCATTTCATCTAGTAAGCGAAATTCCCCAGCAGAACGGATCAAGAATCGGAAAAGGCCGCACTCGGCCAAGCGCTCGCCATGATCGCTGCAATCAACCCAGCCTTCATTTCGACCCGATGAATGCTCGCTACCAGGCCAGCTTAAGCGCCACCGTTTTTTTGGTCTTCGATTTCCTTGTGCAGCCAGGCGCGGGCATACGCCCACCAGCGTTTGGCCGTCGGGGCTGAAACACCCAGAATTTCGGCAGCCTCATCAATGGTGAGTCCTGTGAAGTAACGCAACTTGACCAGTTCCGCTTTTTGTTTGTCTTGCGCGGCGAACCGCTCCAGCGCCGCGTTCACCTCCAGCAGGTCATCGTCCTTCACGGCGGCAGCGATCTCTATTTCCTGAACATCCATCCGCTGCCGGCCGCCGCCGTGGCGCAGTGTGCGTTTGCGCCGGGCGTTGTCGATGAGGATGCGGCGCATCGCCTCGGCTGCCGCCCCGAAAAAATGCGACCGGCCGTTCCATGACTGGTTTTCCTGGCCGCCGAGGCGCAGCCAGGCTTCATGGACGAGCGCGGTGGCCTGCAACGTCTGGCCGGGAGATTCGTGCGCCAACTTAAACGCCGCCAAACGGCGCAACTCGTCGTAAACCAGCGGGAGCAATTCTTTGGCAGCCTGGGCATCTCCGTTCCGAACGGCGGAAAGAATTCGCGTAACTTCGCTCGCGTCAGGTTCTGAATCGCTCACGGGTCGCCTCCAGCTTTCTCCAATTTTTTCTCCAGCGCAACCACATTGGTCAGGTCGAGCAATGCAGCGGTCACGGAAGGATGGGCGTCACCAAAACGTTTCCGCCGGATCTCCAGAACCCGCCGGAGGGTGGCTTCGGATTCGCTCAATTTCCCCTCCTCACGCAGCACGAGGGCCAGATAGTTGAGGGTTGCAGCCAGGTTTGGATGGTCGTTGCCTAAAAACTTTTCCTGCATCGCCGCCGCTTCCCGGAACAAACCTTCAGCCTCGGCCAGCTTGTGTTCATCCTGTCGGATGAGCGCCAGATCGGTGAGTGAATCTGCGACGGCGAGGCTTTCCTCGCCAAAAAATTCTTTGCGCATGGCCAGCGACTCGCCCTCCAGGCGCCCGGCTTCGTCCAGTTTATTTTCTTTGCGCAACAGCGCCGCCAGATGGTGGAGGGAGGCGGCCAGTTCGGGATGCTCCCGGCCGAGCAGTTTACGGCGTTGCGCCAGAGCTTGGCGGAGCAGTTTTTCCGCCTCGTTGGTTTTACCTTGAGCGGCCAGGATCAATCCAAGGTTGTTGATGGCGGTGGCGACGGAAGGATACTGCGGGCCGAAGATTTTCCGCTGCACATCGAGTGACTGGCGCTCCAGGGTTTCCGCTTCATCCAGCCTGCCCTCCTCGCGCAACACGAAGGCCAGGTTGTCGAGCGTGATGGCCAGGCCGGGCTGATCGTCGCCAAGCAGTTTTTTCTGAATGCCCAGTGATTCGCGAAAGCAAGACTCGGCGGCGGCGGGTTTGCCTTCGGCGTCCAGCGCGAGGGCAAGATTGTTCAGCGAAGTGGCCACGGCCAGGTGGTCATGACCGAACAACTTCAGGTCCATCGCCAGCGCGTCGCGATGAAGCTTTTCGGCTTCGGCCAGCCTGTCTTCGCTGCGCAGCACCAGCGCCAGATTATTGAGTGATTCGGCGACTTCGGCGTGTTCGTTACCGTAAAGTTTGCGGCGCAGTTCGAGCGCTTCGCGTTGCAGCGCCTCGGCTTCGGGAAGCTTGCCCTGATCGCGCAGGACCAGCGCCAGATCGTTGAGTGAAACGGCCACGTCGCGAGGCTTGGCGCCGTGCGTGAGTTCCAGCAAGGACCGGGCGCTGCGGTGCAGTTGCTCGGCCTTGTTGGATTGGCCGAGGGCGCGATAGACTTCACCGAGCGTGTTGCAGATTTCGGCCTGCACTTCCGGCTGGTCCTTCAGGTCGTTCGTCACGCGCGCCAGGGTTTTGTCGAGAATTTCACGCAAAAGCGTCGTGTCGCGTCCCAGCGCGACGCCCGGCCCGACGCCTTTAAGCATGTCTTCCAGGAAGAGTGCAACCTGCTGGCTGCGCTGCGCTTCCCGGTCGGCGTCGCGTCGCGCGGCTTGTTCGCGGAAGAACAGCCAGGTGGAAACCACCAGACCGACGACAATCGCGATGGCCACGGCGGTGCTGGCGGTGAAAACCAACTTGTTGCGCCGGACCAGTTTTTGAAATCGATAGAGCGCGGTGGGCGGCCGTGCGACGACCGGTTCATTATTCAAAAAGCGTTCGATATCCCCGGCAAAACTGCTCGCGGTTTCGTAGCGAAGCGTGCGGTCTTTTTCGAGCGACTTCATCACGATCCAATCCAAATCGCCCCGGATGAGGTGGATGAGTTTTTGCGTCGGCGCGTGGCGCTGGCGCGCGATGGCAGTAAGGTCTGCGTCCTGCAGCGTGCTCAGGCGGGTCGAGGGCCTCGGCGGTTCAATTTCGCGGATCACCCGGCGCATCGCATCCAGCCCGACCTTCATAAGTTCCTTGGGATCAAAGGGCGTGTGGCTGGTCAGCAGTTCGTAGAGCAGCACCCCGAGCGAATAGATGTCACTGCGCGTGTCAATGTCCAGCCCGCGCCTCTCCGCTTGTTCGGGGCTCATATAAGAGGGCGTGCCGATGAATTGTTCGAACTCCGTGAACACCGTCTTGTCCGTCAGGCGTTGGTCCGTCGCCTTGGCGATGCCGAAATCAATCACCTTCGGCACCGGCACGCCGTCGTGCTGCGTAACGAGGATGTTCGACGGTTTGATGTCCCGGTGGATGATGCCCTTTTGGTGGGCGTGTTGGATGGCTTTGCACACCTCCTTGAATAGCTTCAGGCGTTCGTTGGTGGACAAATTGTTCTGGTCGCAATATTCGGTGATCTTGATGCCGCGCACCAGTTCCATCACAAAAAAGGGTCGTCCGGTTTCCGTCGCGCCCGCGTCAAAAACTTTCGCAATGTTCGGGTGATCCATGAGCGCCAGCGCCTGCCGCTCGGCCTCGAAGCGGGCGATGACGTTCTTGGTGTCCATGCCCAGCTTGATGACCTTGAGCGCGACGCGGCGGCGGACGGGCTGCTGCTGCTCGGCCATGTAAACGGAGCCGCAGCCGCCCTCGCCAATGAGCTGGAGGATTTTGTAATTTCCGATTTTGTCGCCCGGCTTTTCGCCCGGCGGCAAGCTGCGGACGATGGTCGCCTTCGGTGGGGGAGCGACGGCGGGTGTTTCGAGTGGGCCGTCACTCTTTTCGTGGAAGCGAATCAGGTCGCGAATCCGCTCGATCAGCTTGACCTCACCGCCACACGCGGCCATCAGATACGACTCACGTTCATCCGGCGGCAGTTGTAACGCGCCCTCGAAGATGGCCTCTTCGCGTGGATGCTTTTCATGCATGAAATGCTCGGTTCAAGTCTTTCAAAAATGTTGGGCGATTTTTCATGGTCCCAATCTCACGCGATAGAATTTTGTGCCATCCGCCGCGCCTTTGGTGTGGACATAGTTCGTCGTGCCCTCATTCGTGCCGGGAACAACAATCGGCAGGCTCAAATCGTGAAATCCGCCACTGCCCATATTGCCATTGGTTTGCACGACATAGCTGTGGCCGCCGACGGATGTCCAATCTATGCGAATATCGTTGTCATTGGTTTTTACCACGCTCGTAATTTGGAACAGGGACGAAGGACTAAGCGGGTCGGTGCCGGCAAGCGTTTCAGCGGCGTTGCTCTGGCCATCGCCGTCAGCGTCCAAATTGGGACTGAGTTGAGGTGCATGGTTCGTGATGAGTATGCCGCCCGGTTGCTTTATAAAATGGCCGCAGGTGTTGGTCAGAATCAAATTATCCACCACCAGCATTGCGCCCGGGCCGAGCGTGAACAGGCCGTTGCGCACATCCAGGTTGGCCGTGTGGGTCGCGTTGGTGACATAAAGCGTGCCGCCGCTCAAGACGACATTGCCCACTGCGCCAAGGGGGCAATCCCCCAGAATCATCCGGTCGGTGATAACCACCACGCTGCTGCTGGCCGCCTGCGTGAAGGTCCCAACGTTGCCGGCGGTGTAACCGACATACATCGAATCTAACTGACCGAAAACATTGGCCGCATAGGCCGGAATCGATACGGTCGAGTCATTGCCATCGGCGATGGTGAGCGAGGTGCCGCTGCCGTCCAGATCGCCGCCTTCCCAGAGAATCCAATTGGAATTAAGTCCCTGTCCCGGACCGGTGCCGATGCCCAGAAGGGTGACGTGGCCGCCAAGGAAATGAAAACCGCCCGAGCCCAGGCCGTCGGTTGAGCCGAGCGTGATTTGACGGAAAGTGTGGTTTCCGGCGGAAATGGTGAGCAATCCCTTGCCGGATGAACCGATTTGCGTCAGACCGTTCGGTGCATTAAAGGAGCCGCCGTTTAGCGTCAGGGAACTTGTGGCCGCCAGCGAACCGCTGATGACGGTGAGATTGGACTCGACGTAAACCTGGGCATTGCTTTGCAGCGTCAGGAGGCCGACGCCGCCGGCGGCGCTGCCAAGGTTGAGCCCGGCTGCAATGATCGTGGCGTTGGAGATGGAGGCGGTCCCGGTGCCAGCGGCATTGGTCGGGCCATTGTTGCCGAGCCCGAGCGTGGCGTTGGTGAGGATGAGCGCGCTGCCCCCTGAAAGAGCGAGGGTGTTGGTGGTTCCTGCTGTCGTGCCAACGAGAACATTACTGCTGGCGGCCATGCTGCTTCCATTGGTCAGGGTTAAGTTGTCGAACTCAAAGACGCCCGCATCCAGGAATAGTGAACCGCCGTTCAAAACCGTCGTGGCGGTGTGCGTGGCATTGGTGATGAATAAAGCGCCACCGAAAACGGAGACGCTGTCATTGGCAAGGAAATCACTGCCGACAGTCAGCGACGTTGAGATCAAGGTGGTGCCTCCCGTGATGTTGAGCGTACCGGTTGAGGTGTTGGTTTCACCAATCGAAACAACCGGCACGGCGAGTGTGCCACGGGCCACATTCACCATGCCTGTTCCTTGCACGATCTGGAGTTCCGGCATTGAGACTTGTGCGCCATCAATGGTTAAGGTTCCACTGGAATGCGGGGCGTCGAGACCAAGGTAGGTTTTTCCAAGGGTTATTGCCACGTTGGATTGCAGGACTAAAGAACCTGTTCCAGAGCCGCCGATGGCGGTTGCTCCCAGTTGCACGCTGGCATTGGAGATGGTCAGATTGCCGGTTCCATTTACACCCAGGTTGATCAAGGGGCTGTCTGGCCCCGAATAAGTATTGGTGGCGATCCATGTCCCGCCACGGATGGACATGTTGCCAACCGCCAGCGCAGAACCCCCCATCGTGAGTCCGTATCCGAACACGTTGGAGCAGTTCTCAAAAACGGCCGTGCCGTTGAAAAAATATCCGACATAAAAGCTATGCGGCGTAAAGATGCAATTGGTCAAGCTCAAGCTGCCAGTTCCCCCGCCGCCGAAAATATCGCCGCCGACCGTGGTATACATTGCGTGCGAGGTATCTATGGTTGAATTGAATGCCCGCACATTGCCGCCATCAAGCTCCACATCGCTGCCCAAATCTGTGGTGGTGGGTGTGGTCCCATTATCCACCGTGAGCGCGGAGTTGGAGATGATCAGTGCGCCACCGGGAAGAACGGTGAGGTTGGAAATCACATGCAAGGGCGTGCTTAATCCGGCGCTGTTCAGGAAGAGCGTATTTGTGGGGGAACCAGCCGGTGAACTGATGGTAAGATTTGCCACCGTCAAGGTGTTTGTAAAACTGGACGAAGTGGTGGCATCTATGCTGACCGTTATCGGGGTGACCAGGGCGGGATTCGTGATGTAGCTGGAATCGGTGGCACCCGGCGCACCGAGCGACCAGTTGGTCGAAACTTCCCATTTGCCGGAAGCGGTGTTGGTGTAAATGTTGGGCGCGGCGAGCGCAGGCAAGTTGAAAAGCGAACCCGCCAGCGTGATGAATGCAGTGAGCTTAAAACAGCAGACAATACGGCTTTTCATAAGGCAACACCTCGCACATTTAGGACTGCTAAAACCTTGAATGGTAAGAATCTCCGTTTTGAGCCTGTTTTTGTTCCGATTGCTTTTACCATACCATCTGATAATGCGAGATTCAAGATGAATGTGTATCACGTGCGCAGCATTTTTTTGATGATCCAATTTTTGGCTCGATTTCGCATGATGATTGGGTGATATGAAAACATTGTTGTTTTTACTGAAGTCTTGTGCGCGGGGCGTGCTGGCAGGTTCCAGTCGTTCCTGAGCACGTTTCCAAGCCGACAAACAGGAGCCATGAACAGCGGGAAGAAGAACGGGTTCAGCTTGGTGGAGGTGCTGGTGGTGATTGCCGTCCTAGCGATTTTGGCGGCGATGTTGCTGCCTGCATTGTCCAAGTCGAAAAGTCGCACCCAGACCATTGTGTGCGTGAACAACCTCCGGCAGCTTTCCATCTGCTGGTATCTTTATGCCGGCGATCACCACGACCTGATGGTGCCAAATGACAACATCGCCGGCGGCGCACCGGGGCCTTCTTGGTGTCAGGGCACAGGCATTTTGGAGACGAATACGACGGTTATTCAATCCGGCCTGCTCTTCAACTACAGTCGTTCGACGGCCTTGTATCATTGTCCTGCCGACGTTTCAAGGGTGGTCAGCTTGAGCGGCGCACGGCTTTCGCAACTGCGCAATCGAAGTTACAACTTAAGCCAGTCTGTCAACGGCGAACCCACCGCCTGGCTGGCGACGCACATTCCGAATTTTAGTAAAATTTCCCAGATCAGCCGACCAGACTCTTCGCAATGTTTGGTCTTCATTGACGAGAACGAGGATACGATGCTGGACCCGCATTTTGGAATGCCGACGGCGAATTACGGCAATACCAATCAATGGTGGGACATGCCCTCGAACCGGCATGATCAAGGAGCCAATTTGTCGTTTGCCGACGGCCATGTGGAGCACTGGCGCTGGGCGGTGCCGAAAATTGCCCAAATCAATCCGATGCCGGTCACAACCGCAAACCGCCCTGATTACGACCGGGTGCGCGCGTTAATCCGGCAAAATCCTTAATCCTTCGTGCTTTCTTGGTGGCCATGGCGGAAGTATTTCCCTGAAACTCGCCTGTTCTGGAATGGGCGGCTGGGAAACCTTGATTTGGAATCGGATTGTGCGAATCCAACATTCTGATTGGGTCAACCGCCCTCGATTTGTCGTCGGCCAGTTCAATTTGAAGGGGCTTCCCAATAATCCACCGACTCTGGCTTTTGCAGATGAAATCAAATCGGCAATTCTGCTCGAACACAAAATTGCCGGTTAAGAATTTCCCCCCGACCTGAACGCTGGCGGCACGGCATCAAGCCGGGGGGCTGGTTTTCAGACGCCAATACCTTCCGGCCTTTGTTGCTGCGTGCCTTGATTGCGGGCGACAGCCCGCCGCGCGGTGCGGGCGATCTGGGCGATGACACCTTCCTTTTGGTCTTCGGGCAGGTCTTTCACCAGCGTTTCGTAGGCGTTCTTGAGCGCAGGATTGGCATTGATGCGTTTCATCATCCCCTCGCGCATCCGGTGCTGGCGATCCAGTTCGCGCACTTCGTTGAGAACAACCGTGCGTTCGAGCCGGTCGCGAGGCATGGCTTGAATGTAGTTCCAATACTTCGGGTTCTCTTTGATGTGGGCATCAATTTTCGCATCCACTTCCGGATTGGTCCGAAAGTTGGGTTCGTCTGCTGTTGGGGCGGCATTGCCGCTGGCGCTGGTAGGCGCGGATGTTTTTGTTTTTGTCATAATAACGATTTCGTTGGTTGTTTTGGTTGCGCGGCATTTGCCGTGTTCGCCGGAACGAGGCGGTCAAACTGCCCCGCTCCGGCAAAATGTTTCATGGACTCAACGGATCAGGCGGTTCATTGGTCGTGGAAATTGGCGGTGGCGGTAGTTGCCCTGGCGCGGATTCGAGCGCGTCGAGCCGCTGCTTCATCTCGTTCACTGACGCCCGCAGAATCAGCGTTTCCTGAATGTTGGTTTTGGTCTGCTGCAACGCGGTTTGAAATTGCGCCAGAGCTGCTGACAAGGTTCGGGCCTGCATCATGATTTGGGCGGTGGCGAGACGCTGTGAATTGACTTCAGCCAGGATGGCATCGTTGACCGGGGCCGGGGCAAACGCCGCGTCGCGCGACGGCAACGCGGGAAGATTATCGTCAACCGGGCCGGGATGAAGATTCCAGCGCGTGTTTTCTTCGACGCGATAGACGACATGCTGCTCGTGCATGATCAAATCGTCGTTCGGGTCGGCGTAGCGTCCGACGTGATAGGTGTGGAAGACTTCGGGATAACGAATGCCGTCGGCGTTCGTCGCTGGCGGTTGCTGTGGACGCAGTGTCAACTTCGGCGTGGTGGAACACGCGGAGAGAAACAAAAGAGGAATGAGGTAAAACATTTTCATGGTCGTGATTTGGTCGGGGATTGTTCGTCGTTTTCCTGGGTGACGGGAATGGCGGTGCCGCCGAGCGAGGCATCGGCTGCGTCAATAGTTTGCAGGACGTAGAGATAAAACTGTTTTCCGCTCGGCACGCGGACGTAAAAACCGTTCTTTTGAATCGAATCAAAAATTTGCTGCGCGTAGGTTTGCAACACCGCCTGCGCGCCCGCGAAGGGCGCGTTGTTGAGCGTGGGACTGTTGACGGGACCGAAGACGGTTTGTTGTTTCTCCGTCAACGCACTGGCCGCGCCGGACAGGAACGTGGCGGCAAACAGTTTGATGTCGGCAAAATTGTCGGACTTGATGACTTCGCCGCGCAGACCGGCGCTGCCGTCAGTGATGGCCCAGCCGGATTGATTGGTTTCATTATCGAACTCGCGGTCAAGGGCGATGGCCTTGATCTGCATTTCCATTCCGTTCTGCCAGATGAACGTCCAGTTGTTACCGCTGGCGATGCGTTCACGTTGATGGTCGGTTTGGGCCGTCCCATGAATCTCCGTGCCTGCCGGGATGACCAATTTGCCACCATAATATATGTTCTCGGTGATGAGGCCGATGATCGGCGTCTGGATGGAAGACGAATCCACAGTGACGACCGTCTCGCACGGAATCAGCCGTCCGAATGGGGCAAACAGCGCGCTCAATTTTTTGGCCGGTGGAATGCCGGCCGAACTGTCGGCGAACAGACTGATGGGCGCGAGGGTTGGCGCTTGATTCGCGGGCACGTTTGGCAATGGCGATGGTTTGTAAAAGCCAGGTGACGATGATGACGACGATGACGGAAAATTCGTCGGCTCTGGTTTGGGTGGCGGCGGATAAAAAGCCTCCATCGGTCGCACGACCGACTGCACCACCTGGGGCTTGTCCGTCGCGTTGGTAGCCAGAGCCGTGACGCTGACGGCATCATCGGGAGACTGGTGTTGTTTGCGCAGGGCGCTGAAAATGATCAGCGCGGTGGCGAACAGCACGGCGAAGGTAACGAGCTTGCCGCTCTTGGTCTTGAAAAAATTGAGAAAGTCGCGCGGTTTCATAGATGGCCTCTGGGTGAACGGATGGGTTTCACGCTGGGGGTATTGGTAACAGTGACAACGGGGGGCGGCGGTGTCGGTGATACTCGTGTCACCAGCACGGTGAAGGCATTGCGTAAGGATAATTCGTTGCGTCCGCCGTCCGGCGAGCCGCTGACGGCGAAATAAACGATGCTACGACCGTTGGGCGGCACGGTGCCATCGGCGTCGCTGATGGACTGCGGATAAAGCCGGTTGCCCGCGCGCAGCGTGAAACTGTCCGGTTGATAAATCAGGGGCGCGTCAACTTTGTTGGTGATGACGAGGCGGAAGACCAACGTGTCCTCGGCGTTGAAACGGAAGGCTTCCTCAATCTGAATTTCGTAGTCATTGAAATCACTGACAAGCGGTTTGCCGTCGTAGGTGGTGAAGTCCACATTGGCGACACTTTCGGGCTGCTGGGCTTTGAGCAACGGAAACGCTTTGGCCTCGTCGAGCAACGACAGCAGTTTAATCGGACTGACTTCGGGCGCATGGCCGACGCCTTCCTCCTCCGGCGTTGGCGGCGCTTCCAAGTTGAGAGAAAGCACCGGCTGGTCACTTTCGGCCAGTTCAAGAACGTAGGTATGGTCGTTCCAGCGGATGTTGAGATTCGCCGATGCCTTGGGGAACAGGGCGCGCACGGAAAGAAACGCCGAGCCTTTGGTGTGGGCCAGTTGAAACAGACCTGGCGTTTTTCCGTCCACCGTGATGCCGGCACCGTCAACGGCGGTGATGGCGCTGGGGAAACTGATGGTGGTGACGCGGTTGGTGGCCACCGGCACAGACACGGCGGTGCGGTCGTCGAGCAAGACCTGTTGGATGGCCGGTGAATCAGCCAGCGCAACGGCGGCGGTGAACACCGATAGGGTGAAGGACAGGATTTTAGCGGTTGATTTCATATTTGAAGTCGCCCACGGCGGTGGGGAAACGTCCGTTCAAGGCCATGTTGGGGTTGCGGATGAGGCGGAGCCGGAGCGTGAACGGAAATGCCTCGGTGAACGCCTTGTCTTGAAAGATGCCGCTGCGGATGATCTGGCCGGTGACAGCGGCCAGCACCTCGTTGTCGCGCGTCGCCAGAATGTCAATGCGGGCAATCTCGGCTTTCTGGTGCAACTGCTTGGCGCGAAATTCGACCATCTCCTTAACGCGCTCATCCTGCGCCTTCGCCAACGCAGGTTTGAGGAACATCAATTTGAGCAAGTCGGGATTGTCGAAGTCCTTGGGATTGCGTTCCAGGAAAGCCATTGTTGCGAGTTCGGCCTGCTGGACGTGCAAATCCCTGGCCTCTGAAAACTGGAGCAACGGACTCAAATAGTAGGTGCCGGCGGGGTCAATGATGACGACGCGCTCGCGCTGTTTGAATTGTGAGACAATGTGGTAGCGGTCCATCGCCGACAGCAGCAACACCGCGACGGTGAAGAAGAACCAAAACCACGGCAGGCGGTCACGCTGGGTCAAAAGCCGGGTCAGATCGAAGCGGCGCGGCGTGGGCTTGGTGGCATTCGCGCTTTTGGTTTCGGTGGTTCGTAATTCGGGGGTGTCCATAGGTCAGTAATAATTAGGTTTGGATTTGGCGATGAGTTCGCGA
>DATNHM010000051.1:0-27169 GCA_035604955.1 Candidatus Limnocylindrales bacterium
GGCGCGGTTACGAGCGGAGACGGTGATGACCGTCAAATGGATCGCAGAACGATTGCAGATGGGGGCGCCGGGTTATGTGAATCTGCTCTTGTATCGCCGCCGGAAAGCAATATGACAATATCAAGAACTGACCCGTTTGTACACAAACGGCTTGACCCGGCGACGGCAATATAGAAAAGTCGTCATGCAATACACAGACGCCCTCATGAGTAGTCGTTAGAGGGTCAAGCCCCGCCCGGCGGGCCGGTCCATAAGCTCAAAGTCGTCTAAGCGACTGGACGTTAGCAGACCTGGCCCGCCGGGGCGGGAAAACGGTTTAACCGATACTGGAAATGAAACCCAAAGGCCATTCCCATCCGGTCGCCACCGGGTTCGCGGCGAAGTTATTCACAGTCTGGGGCGCGAGCTTTCCGCAGGGCTCGCTTCCAGCCCATGAATAACTTCGGATGACCTATATTGGATCGTTAGGCGGCGATTTGGCCCGGCATGGTGCAGGGATTTGTGGGCAGGCCAGAAAGTTTACAGAGATGAAAAAGACCGAACGGATATTGCAGTTGGCCCAGGAGAATGCCAACTCCTATCGCATCTTCGCACTGAGGCGCTCCGGAGCGGCCACGCCTTTTGTCAATGAAGTCATCAATCATTTGAAATTTGTTGTGGCTCAGGAATTGGGTGTGGGCGTGGTCAACCAGATTCTGAACCAAGCCAGTCATCAAACTGTGGATTTTTGGCTGGAGGACGAATTTACGATCCTGGAGATGGAGTTTAATATCTTGAGTTCACCGCCAGTGTTGGAGAAGGAGATATTTAAGGCGTTATTGGCGAAAGATGCAGGCAAGGACGTGCGGCATCTCATTCTGATCGGGGATCCTGGTTCAGTAATGATAGCGCAAACCCCCACGGCGGTCGCGTTGAGAGATTGGGTGGAGCGACGACATCAGATTCGAGCGCAGATTTGGGAATTGAAAGACGAAAGCTGATCGTGGTCACCTGACGGGAAGCCTGTGATGAAACTATCCAGTTCGATACGAGACCCGCGCCGCCTCATAAGAAACCAGGTGCATGAGTTCATGAGGCGCAGAGTAGTTTGAAGCCGAGAGCGGTGGCAGATTGATGGAGGTATTTGAGTCTTTTCTTTTTGCGTTTTTCTTCGGCTTGAGCCCAAACGGAAGGGTGGTAAGGGATCCGGTACTTGATGAGGTGCCAGATAATGCGGGCGAGTTTGTGGGCCATGGCGGTGATGGCCTTGGGGGTGCCCAGGCGAGCTTTCCAGCGGCGGAAGCAGTCGCCCAAATAATCTTTGCTGTGCCATAGACTTTGGGCGGCGGCGTTATTCACCGTCTGCGGCGGGTGGTCCTGGGGAAGCCCCCTTGCAGCCGATGAATAACGACCGGTTACCCTATACTTCACTGGAGCCGACTGCCCCGCGTAAAACGCGGTAAACCTTGAGTTTATGGATGGTTTGAGTTATACAACGATTATCGAGATTGCGGAGCCACTGGCCGGTCGGCGTGGCTTTGGATGGTCAGGCCGCAATTTGCGTCATGAGCAAACCAACATCTTTACCTCGTGCAGGCCAGATTTGGGAGGTCACTGACGGCTGCGACGCGCAGATTCAGTATCTTTTCAGTGCCCCCATCACCTTCAGCGGTTCTGGCAGACTCACCGCCGGCGAGCGAGTTCGCATCCTGGTTGGGACCACCGAGCCGCAGCCAACTCGTGTGAGTTTCCTGCCAGTTCGTTATGATGAGTTGCACGAAAGTCTCGTTCCGCTCGACATTCGCGATACACCACGCTACAAGAAATACACGCTCTCAGTGAGGGCAGATTGCTTCCATGAGCATTTCAGACTGATCGAGGATGCAGCCTAAGTCCGCGCAGGAACCTTTGAGGGGTAAAGCAGAAGGAGGCAGGATGAAATAAATTGCATGATGAAATGTGAGAGTCCAGATTGTCCGGCCATACGGGAGAGCCTGGCCACCATTGGCGGTGGCTCCCGACTTCGCTCTCGCCCGGGCTACGACGAGGCCGGCAGCTTTGGGTTGTTAGTGGCGCTCACGGACCTGGATACAATGAAACCCTGGCAACCAAGGGAACCGCTGCCGACACGTTAAAGCATCCGCTTGACTGGTCAGGTTAAGATGGAGAACACATGAAAAGACGTTCATTTCTTAAACTTTCGCTCGCTGCCGCCGCCTTCACCCTGGCCGCCAAAGCGGGTGAGGACAAGTTCACCAACCCGAACCGGGCCGGTAAGGGCTTCAAGGTCGGCTCGCAGGAGGACCGCTATGCGGAGGAGCTACAGGTCATGGGCGGACGGTTCGACTGCAAGGTCTCAGGCAGGGACACGGGCGGCGACCTTTGCATTTACGACACCCTTCGCGACGCCAAGGGCGGTCCAGCCCTCCATCTGCATCACTCTCAGGATGAGTGGTTCTATATTATTCGGGGCGAATTCATTGTGAGAGTGGGTGAAGACACACTGAGCCTGCACCCCGGCGATTCAGCGTTCGCGCCCCGGAAGATCCCGCATGCTTTTGCCATGGTTAGCGAGGGAGAAGGCCAGATGCTGATTCTTTTTCAACCGGCTGGCAGTATGGAGGATTTCTTTTTGCAGATGAGCAAACTTGCCAAGGGCATCCCCAGGAACCAGGAAACCAACTTAAAGGAACTGTGGGCACGACATGGAATGGAAATCGTGGGGCCGCCGCTTAAGTTTTAACGCGCCGTGAAGCCTGCTGCCATTTTGGTCACCGTCCTGAACCGGGGGAAGGACAAGCGTGAGTTTCACCCCCTGATACCGCGCCGGGCCAAGGAAACAGAGGGCGGATGACAGAGGACTGAGGACAGACGACGGATGGAGAATGAGTTATGAAATTTGCCCGCTTCACTCTGTTTCGGCGCGGTCGCGCTGTAAGTTCCAGCGAAGGCGGAAGGGTCCAGATTACATCACATAAAAGGTTGCGTCTAACGTGACAGGATGGGGAGCCCGACCGCGGCTCCCAACTTCACTCTTGTCGAGCCACGCGGTAGCAGGCAGCTTTGGATCGTTAGACCACACGACACGCCGGCAAATGATTTCGTTCATCGTTCCAGCACATAACGAGGAAGCCTGGGTTGGCCGATGTGTCGCTGCCATTCGCAGCGGGATGGAATTTGCCGGCGAGCCGTATGAGGTCATTGTGGTGGATGATGCTTCCAGTGACGCCACCGCCCTGGTTGCCCGGCAACAAGGCGCGCAGGTTATTCGAGTGGAGCACCGGCAGATTTCTGCCACTCGAAACGCCGGCGCGCGGCAAGCGCACGGTGACATTTTATTTTTTGTGGATGCCGATACGCTGGTGAACGCCTCAGCCATACAATCGGCTCTGCGCAGCGTTCGCGCGGGTGCGGTCGGCGGTGGTTGTGTGCCACGGTTCGACGGGCGGCTGCCCCTCTGGTGGAGGCTGACCGAGCCGTTCGGAACGGTTGTGGTGCGCATCCTGCGTTTTTTGCCGAGCGGAGCCTGCCTGTTCTGCACGCGCGGCGCCTTCGAGGCGACGGGCGGTTTCAACGAGAATTATTACGCGCTGGAAGATGCGATATTTGTCGCAACTCTCAAGCGTCAGGGTCGATTTGTTGTGGCAGGTGAGACGGTGGTCACTTCCGGCCGCAAACTCCGGGCGCATTCTTTCCTGAGCCTCGCACGTTTGTTCATAGGTTTGGCCCTTCGCGGTTCCCGCGGTCTTCGGGAACGTCGAGGATTGGAGTATTGGTATCAGCGTGAAAGGGAAAAGACGAAGTGATTATGACCGTGTGGCCTGATGCCGGGGAACAGAGGACGGATGACAGAGGACAGAGGACGGATAGAGAATGAGTTATGAAATTTGCCCGTCTTCACTTTATTTCGGCGCGGTCACGCCGCAGCTTTCAGCGAAGGCGGTAGAGTCCTGATGGCGGTTGTGAGCAGGCTGCTGATGGCTGTGGCTCGGTGCTTGATCGTCAATTCACGGAAGTTGGTTATTGAGAGTTGGTTATTAATACTAAAAACATTCAAAGGATAAACTTATTGACAATTCGACAGTTTCTGGTTAAAAGTTTCGAGCAGTCAGCCCACAACCCCAAAGAAACTTGTCATGAAATCCATAAAAATTGTCTTAGTCCCTGTCCTGGCCCGCCGGAGCTGGAAGCCAGGCAAAACCAAATCACCCACCCGCATAGCGTTAATGGCAATGTGCAGCAGAACCGCCTTTGCCATATTCAGCCTGAGCCTGATTTTGTTGGGAGCCAATCGGGTTCACGCAGCGGTGCTTGATGTAACCTCCATCGTCGGCAGTCAGATTGACCAGGTGGACACATCTTTAAATACCGTGTCCACCTTTTACAATACACCCTCTGCGGCCGATAGCATCATGTTCGATCCTTCCGGCGACGTGATCTACACGCAACTTTTCAACGGCCAGGTGCGACTTTACAATCCAAACACCACCGCCGATACGCTGATTGCGAGTGGCTTTAATGGCCCCGCCGATATTGTGCTGGAACCGGGCGGCAACTCGATGCTCGTCAGTGAATTCAATGGCGGGAAGGTGGATCGCATCAATTTAACCACCCATGCCGTCACACCTTTACTGACTTCCAGCACCCAGGGCCCGGAAGGGCTTGCTTATGATGGCACACGGTTGTTCGCCAATCTGGGTGTTCGATCAACCGGCGCGGCCAAATACGTGGCGGAAATCAACCCCATCACTGGCGCCATTCTTTCTCAATCGCCCTTGATATCCAGCCTGGACGGATTGGTCTATGATCCCTATTCTGGCCGGCTCATCGCCACGTCGGTTTATAACAACGCAGTTTATTCCATCGACCCGAACAACCTCAACTCCGTCATCGACCTGACTGCCCTGCTGCGCGGCAAAATTCCTGGTCCCGATGGCGTCACGGTGGATGGCTTGGGGAAAATATTTATTGCCTCCAGTGATGGCACCCCAGCCGGTGGCGGTTACGGATTAGGGGATGGCCATATCTACGAGATCGACGAAGTGAACAATACCCTGACACAGGATCTCTATGTGAATGGACTGGACGATCTGGCCCCATTGTCAGGCCCCGGCTCGTTACAAGTCCCTGAGCCGGCGTCGTTGACACTGGCGGCACTTGGACTGGTTGGGCTACTGATCTCGCGCCGCCTGCTGCATTGGAGCCAACGATGAAGGTGAAGGTGACGAGTGACAAATGACGCGATAAAAAATTGCGATAGGTAATTCGCCCGCCTTCACTCTGTTTCGGCCCGGCCACGCCGTAGCCTCCAGCGAAGGCGGAAGCATCTGAGCAAAGACGGATGGCCGTGGCTCCCTTCTTCGTTCTTGCGGAAGAGCGCTGCGGCAGGCAGTTTTGGGTTGTTCACTGTTTGAAATCCAATGAAAAAGCTATTTATCCCCCTAGGCGCGGGTTTGCTGGCGACGACGCTTCTGACCGGATGTGAAACCCATCTTGGCGGCGGCACTACGAATAGAATCGAGCAACCTACGGTCGGACAGCAATTGATTGACTTGCAAAAGGCCAAAGAAACCGGGGCCATCAACGACGCGGAGTATCAGGCCCAAAAGGCCAAACTGCTCAACGGCAAGTAAAGTGGAGCAGTTCCCGGGAGCGCCGGCGTCCTCGCCGGCAAGTTTACGGCTGCAATTTCCAACACGCCGGCAAGATGCCGGCATTCCTTGAACTTTTATTGCGGCAGCGCTTTTAAAGTCTCGTCGGTGAAGGGCTGCGGATGAGCGCCCAGTTTGGCGCGGATGGCCTTGACGTCATCCGCCGTCACCGGCCCTTGCTTGTTGCCCCATGAACTGTGGATGTAGGTCAGCACGTCGGCGAGATCGGCGTCGGACATCGCCGCGCCCATCGCCGGCATAGAGAGACTCCAGGTCTGGCCCTTGACCGAAAGCTGGCCGCTGACGCCCCCCAGCGGAATGGACACGAAACGCTGGATACCCCTGGTGTCCACCCATTCGGAGCCGGCCAGCGGCGGGGCCTGACCGGGTTTGCCGAGACCATCCACACCGTGGCACAAGCCGCAGACCTGGTCGTAACGCGCCTTGCCGCGCGCCAGGATGGCGGCCTCACCGGATTTTGGCTGATATAATTCCAGTTCTTCAGAGGAGGCATAAGGACCATAGACCTGGGAATTGAACCAACCGCCGTGGTGGTCAAAATAGACCATGCCCAAAAACAACAACATCAATGTCAGCACGATGATCCAAATCGGCACCGTCGAGCGCGAAACGGCCGGTTCGGCGTCAGGCGTTTGGGGCGTGCTTGATTTCAATTCGTCGCTCATGGTTTGGATCCGGGAGCGCCGGCATCCTTGCCGGCGGGTTCACGTGAAGCCAGGCCGGCAAGATGCCGGCGCTCCCAGGAAAATATTCGCCTTGCGTTCATGGTTTGAAAACAGCCGCCGACTGGCTGAAAGGCGCATTATGCAACGGCACATCCGCGTGCAAACTCAACAGATACACCGCCAGTTCCTGCGCCTGCGGCGCCGGCACCACTTCATAACCGGCCGGCGGCCCGAAATCTTTCGGAAAAGCCAGGGCGTCCGGCGAGGGGGCGCTGCCGATTTTTTTGACCCGGAAAAGATAACGGAATGGCGGCATGGCCGAACCCTTCACTTCGCTTTGCGGCGCGTACAGATGAACCAACTGCCAGTTGGCATCCGGCTGGCGCATGCCCACGTCCGCCAAATCCGGCCCGATGCGCAGATTGCCGAGTTGCACCGGGTCGTCGTACAGAAAGTCCTCGGCGACACTGTGCCGCCGGCCCCAGCCGCGGTCAATGTCCGGGCCGGTGGCGACAATGCGAATTTCCGCCTTGCCGCCGGCGGCGGTAATTTTATCCACCAAGGCATCCGCGAGGTCCTTGTCGAGGCCGTTTAATTTCAGAGACGAAATCAGATTGGTCACTACCTCCGGATTTTTGCCGGCGCCAGTGAGCACCACGTCGCACGCCACCCCGCTCTGCTGCACCTGTTCGGTATGGCAGGCGGCACAGCCGTTGGCGCGGTAAACCTGCAAACCCTGGTTGGCCATGCCGGGCCGGTCCACCGGATACAAGCCGGACGAATTGAGAATCGTGGTTTGTTTCCCGCCGCCCAGTTGCAAAACCGGCGCGAGCACGAACCCGCACCAGGAACCGCCGAGCGCGATCAGCGAAGCGAGGAAGACGAGAAATCCGTTTTTCATGCCTGCGCCTCCTTTTCGTCCCGCAGCGAAGCACCGGCGGACGTTTCCGCCAACGGCGATTTCACGAACGCAGTGAATTGTTTGAGCAACGCGAGCTTCCAGCGGAGCGTCAAACCCATGATGTTGACAAAAAGCAGCAGGTTGCCCAGCAGCATGAGCAGGAGACCGGTCGTGCTGACGCGCAGGAATGGCAGCATGGCTTTGGTAGTATCGGCAAAGGCGATCGCGTTCGGGTTTTGCCATTTCAATCCCTGCACGACCCCGCCGATGGCCAGCGGCACGACCAGCAGCGCGACGCCGGCCAGTGAAAGCCAGAAATGCGCGCGGGCAAGTTTCGGAAATGGAAATTCAAGGCCGACGACGCGCGGCAACAGGTGATAGATTGCGCCGAACATCGTCATGGCGAAGAAACCGTAAAGGCGTAGTTGTGTTTCCGCCGGGCCGAACCAGGTAAAATCCGTCACCCGGCTGATTTGCGGACACGCCATGGCCATCAGCATCAGTCCCGACAGCAGAAACGAGTCAACGCCCGCGCCGATGAAGCAGAACGACGTGTTATTCCAATTGGGCATTATCGAGCCGCGCACCGTTTGCCAAACGACGAGGAAAATGGCAAGCAACGGCACCAGCAACCATGCCGCGGCGACGGCGCTGAGCGTCGGCATCCAGACGGGCACCGGCGCGCCCGGCGGGATGCCGCACCAGGTGGCGAAGAGGATGAACGTCCAGAATCCGAACAAGGCGAGGTAATGGCTTTGCAACGGACGACCGGTGAATTTCGGCAGGAAATAAAACGCCGCACCCAGACCAATCAAGCCCGTCCAAACGACGAGCAGATTGCCGGCAAACCACCAGCCGATGACGGCCTGCGCCACGCCGCGCACCGGCCAGGCGACCAGGAACAGATTGGCCGTTGAATAAATCCATGGGAACCAAAAGAGCGCGGCCAATAAAAACCATTGCGACGGATACATAGCACGTTCGCGTCGGCCGGCGAAAATCATTGTTGCCCACAACGCCAGCATCAAATAGGCGAAGAAGATCGGCACTGAACCGCCGCGCGGAAATTCAAGCCACGCAAAGCCGGTACCGTCACCGATTAAAATGGCGGCCAGCCCGACGAACACGCCAAGATGCCAGAGGTTCGCGGCGGCGATGGGAACCACGATTCCACGCAACGTCGTCTGGCTGAGGCGCGCCAGCAGCCACAGCGCGACGCCAAGTCCGGCAGGCAGGCAGAATCCGTAAAGCAGTGCGTCGTCCGCCGCCGGTTGCAACCGGCCGTAGGTCAGCCAGACACAGTTCGCGAGAAAGTCCGGCGCGTGAAACTTGATGGAGGCAACCAGACCGAGCACCGAGCAAACAACCAGCCAGAACGCCGCGCCGCCAAAGAGCGCCAGCATGGGCACACAGCAGGAATGGTCAATTTCAGCGGGAGAAATATTGTCCGGTGGGACGAGGCTGTTGACGAGCCGCCTCGCGGGGATCACCGCAGAGCGGGAGAGGCTGCTCGCCCCACCAAAGCTTGAAAGCTCGCCGCTGCCAGATGTTTCGTTCGCGCTCATTCAAATGCATTCGGTTTGGCCGGAACCACCGGCGCCGGCGCGGTCGCCTTTTCCTCGCGGGCAATCAGATTTGTCCGCGCGACGGCGGGATTTTGCCATTCCTGGGCGGCTATCTGCATGGCGACGTCAATTGGCAGACGGACAATCCCGCGTTGCGGGTTTATCCAGCCGAGATTATCCAGCATCTGCACTTCGGTCGCACGGATGTCAGCCAAATCTTTGGCGCGCTCGGCAGCGCGGTTGGCATCAATTGCCGGGACACATACGGAATGCCTCACCACCAACACCAGAATGGCAAAGAGAAAACTCGCCGCGAGAAATCCGAGGCCGACATGCCACACAGGCCGTTCGTTGGCAGCTTCCGGGTTCATCGGTGACCTCCCGTCGTTGGGGCCGTGGCGGCAATTTCCTCCGGCGTTTCATATTTGACGCCCATGGCTTCCAGCAGGCGCGGGTCCTTCGTCGGGAAGGGCGCGTGGGCGTTGAAATTCTTAATGAAAACGCGGGCCAGCAAGCCGCCCATGAACGCGAGGCAACCGAATTGCAACCAGAGCCAGCGGAACGGATAACCGTGCGGGTGCTGTACCGGCAGGATGTTAAAGGCCAGGTCCGCATAGTTCATCGCCCACGCCCAGAGGCAGACCCAGAACATGATTTTGAAATTGGACTTCACGCAAATGGGCAGCAGCACCAGGAATGGCAGGAGGAAATGGCCGAAAATGATGAGCATGTCCAGGCACCACCACGAATGGTTTTCGCGGATGAGATACCAGAAGGTTTCATCGGGAATGTTGCCGTTCCAGACTACGAAGTATTGCGCGAAACCGAAGTAGGAATACAGCAGCGTGAAAGCGAACAGCAGCGTGCCGAGATAGTAAAACGGGCTGTCACGGAGCACACTGCTCAATACGCCCTGCCGTTGCAAAATCATGGTGATGAAATAAGCCGTGGCCACGCCGACGAACGCGCAACTGCCGAAGAAGTACATCCCATAAATCGTCGAGGCCCATTGATATTGGAGCGATTTCATCCACAGCACGGACGCCAGCGTGAGCGTCGCCGCAAAGGCCAGAATCCCCCACCCCGAATGGAAGCGCATCCGGTAGGTGCAGAGCGCAGTGCCGCTCTCATCCTGTTTGAGCGACCAATATCGCAGCCGCGATGACAACAGCCACCAGATACCGAACAGAATGACCGATGCGACGGTGAAGCCCGGCCAGGTGAACAGCGGCCATTTGGCGCTCAAGGCGCGATCGTCATGCGGACTGAGGGTCATCCAGGTGTAAATTTTCGGCGCGAGCAGCAAAACCGGCACGAACAGGATCGCCAGCCACGGGAACAGCAACGCACCGAGGTGCTCGCAGAACCGCCGGATGCCGACCGACCAACCGGCGTCGGTTAGATGATGGATCATCACCAGAAACAAGCCGCCCAGCGCGATGGTCAAATAAAACATGAACGCGGTCAGCCAGGCATAACCAAATTCCGCCGGGTTTTTCACCAAGCCGATGATCGAAAGCACCGCGCCGACGGCCAGCAACAGGCCCGGCAGCTTCCGCCATCCGGACAGGTTCAGCGGCGGCAGTTGGTTCGATTCCTTTGACGGATTCATGGTCGTTATTTCAGAGTAGCTTGCAGGTTCGGCGGCAAATCGTTGGTCGAGCCGAGCCAGCTCAATTGCAAGACCCGCACATACGCGATAATGGCCCAGCGGTCCTTGGTGGACACCGTCGGACCGTAGGCGGCCATCAAACCTTTTCCCCGGGTAACGGTGTTAAAAATCTCGCCGTCGCTCATTTCCACAAGCCGTTTGTCGTGCAAATTGGCCACGGCCGGCATGACGCCGATTTTCTTCATGACGCCGTTGCCGTCGCCGAGCGCGCCATGACATGGGGTGCAGTAGATTTCGAACTGCTCGCGCCCCTGCCGGAGCAGGGCCGGCGTCACCGGCAACGGATTTGTCTCCACGAAATTTGTCGTACCGGTGATTAATCCCGTATTGGCCGGCGAATCTTCGTAGGGATAGACCGGGCCATTGAGGGTCTGAATCGGCTGGCTGCGCGGGACGGTGCCCGGCGGCGGCAATTGGGAACTGATACCGTTGGCAAAGAAGCCATTCGGCTGTTCCGGGCGCAGTTTGAATTGACGGTTCAGGTCCGGAATAATCAGGATAGGCGGCTTGCGCGACAGATGTCCGCGCCGGCCCGCGATGCCAACCACCACGGCCACGACCATCAGCAAGATGAGCAGGAAATAGCGCATTATTCCAAGGCCAGTTCGATGTGCGTGCTGCCGGCGGATTCCAGCAACGCGCGGGTTTCGATTTCGGAAAATTTCGGGTCGGACGTTTCGATCACCAGGAAAAATTTGTCACGCGACGCCAGGGCAAAGCGGTTGCTTTTGAACAGCGGATGATAAAGACGCGGAAACCGGTTCAGCGCCACCATGCCGACAAAAGCCCCGACCGCCGACGCCAGCACGAGCAGAATGTAGGAAGGCACGAGCGCCTGCGGCGGACTGAAGGTCGGTTTGCCGCCGGTAAGAATCGGGTAATCGTAACCGTTCATGTACCAGATCATCAACATGGAGCCGATGAACGCGCTGCCGCCGAACACCAGCGCGAACCAGCCGACGAGCGAGTTTTTAAAGCCCATCACCTTGTCGAGGCCATGCACCGGGAACGGCGAGAAGACGTCCCAGCGCCGGAAACCGGCGTCACGGACCTGTTCCGCCGCGTGGAGAACCGCCGCCGGCGAGTCAAATTCGGCAATCAGGCCGTAGGTTTTCATTTCGCGCAATTCAAAAACAATGTAGCGCAGATTGGCAATCTGCCGTGTCGCCGACTGGCAGTCGGCAGGCTGCTGAAAACTTGCGTGTATTCGCAGATTATCAATCTGCGATACAGCAGACTGACAGTCTGCGCTACGTTTCCGGTATAATAATGTAGATTCCGGTTCATTTCGGTTTTCCTTTCGCGCCGCCCAGCGGGTGATGCGGGTCGGCCTGCGGCGTGATGGCCTTGACCTCCGAAACGGCAATCATCGGCAGGAACCGGACGAACAAAAGGTACATGGTGAAAAACACGCCCAGCGTGCCGAGGTAAGTGCAGGCGTCCACCCAGGTCGGATAAAACGGATGCCAACTGGACGGCAGGAAATCCTGATACAACGACCCGACGATGATGGTGAAGCGCTCGAACCACATGCCGATATTGATCAATACGGCGATGACGAAGATGAGCACCAGGTTTTGCCGCACTTTTTTGAACCAGAACAATTGCGGCAAAAGCGCGTTGACCCCGATCATGATCCAGCCGCCAAACCAGTAATAATGGCCGAACAAGCGGTGGCCGAACACCCAGGCATCGTACGGACTGCCGGAATACCACGCGATGAAGTATTCCATCACGTAGATGTAGCCCATGATGCAACCCATCATCAGCGTCATTTTGCAGACCCGGTCAATGTGCCGCAGGGTGATGATGTCCTCGAGATGACACCATTTGCGCAACGGAATCAACAGCACCAGCACCATGCCGAACCCGCAAAAGACCGCGCCGGCCACAAAGTAGAACGGGAAAACGGTCTCGTGCCAGCCGGCGAGTTGCGACGTGGCAAAGTCCATGCCGACGATGGAACTCACGGTGAACACCAGCAGCGTTGCCAGGCCGGACAGAACCAGATAGGCCTTTTCATAGTGGTGCCATTGCCGTGCGGAACCGGTCCAGCCCAGCGCAAACAAGCCGTAAAGGAATTTCCGCACGCGCGTCTTCGCCCGGTCGCGCAGCAAGGCGAGGTCGGGAATCAAACCCATGTACCAGAACAGGGAGGAAACGATGAGGTAGGTATTGACGGCGAACACGTCCCACATGAGCGGCGAACGGAACTGCGGCCACATGCCGGTCGTGAGTGGAACCGGGAACAGCCACCAGGCAAACCAGACACGTCCGACGTGGACGGCAGGATAAAGTCCCGCGCACATGACCGCGAAAACGGTCATGGCCTCCGCCGCGCGCCCGATGGCGGTGCGCCAATGCTGCCGCGTCAGAAACAGCATCGCCGAAATGAGCGTGCCGGCGTGGGCAACGCCGACCCACCACACGAAATTGATGATGTCCCAGCCCCACGCCACCGGCACGTTGTTGCCCCAGACACCGACGCCGGTGGAAATCAGGTAGGTCAGCATGGACGGCAACACCACGGCCGCGCAGAACACCGCGGGAAGGAACAAGACCCACCACCACAGGGGCGTCTTCCCTTCCGGCATGGCGGTGAGATGGTCGGTCAGCCCGCCGAGGCCGCGCTGATAGGGCGCCTGCGGTCCGCGCCGCAACTCCCCCGGCGGGACGAGCGCTTTCAGTTGGATCGTGGATTCAGCCATTAACTGTGCCCTTTCTCAACGGCATGGAATTCGCCGCCGTGCTGTTCATATTCCCCGGTGCTGTAAGGCACATGATAATCGGGCATGGCCGGGTTGGGATTCCGGATGCGCGCCAGATAGGTCGTGCGCGGCTTCGTCAGCAAATCGCCGAGCACGGCATAATTGCGACCGGACCCTTTCCATTGGCTGACGGTGCTGTCCGGGTCGCTGATGTCACCAAAGGAAATCGCCTGCGCCGGGCACGCCTGCTGGCACGCCGTTTTGGGAATCGTGCCTTCGGCTTCCTTCAGGCGCACGTTGCCCGACGGGCCGGCCTTGACCTTTTGCGCGATCTCCGCGCGCTGGATGCGCTGGACGCAATAAGTGCATTTTTCCATCACGCCGCGCTGCCGCACTGTTACGTCCGGGTTCTTGGCCATCTTGAGTAAATCCCATTCATCCTCCGGCCGCATATTGCTCGTGTTCGGATTTTTCCACCAGCTCAACAAATCCCATCGGCCGTTCGTCTTATGCAGGAGCGGCGTTGGATAAAACGGCCCCTTCAAATCAGCCAGCGGACGTTTGTTGAAATCGAGATAATTAAACCGGCGGACCTTGTAGGGACAATTATTCGAGCAATACCGCGTGCCGATGCAGCGGTTATAGACCATCACGTTCAAGCCTTCCTGGTCGTGCATCGTCGCGTTGACGGGGCAGACGTTTTCGCACGGCGCGGCCTCGCACATCTGGCAGAGCATCGGCTGGTTCACCGCCTGCACGTCGTCAATCCATTGCTCGAACTGTTGCTCGCTGTCCTTGAGGAACGAATCGGCCTTCGTCTCCTTCGCCGGGTCTGCGGTGTAATAACGGTCAATCCGCATCCAGTGCATTTCGCGGCCGCGCAATACCTGGTCCTTGCCGACAATCGGAATGTTGTTCTCGCTCTGGCAGGCAACCACGCACGTGGCGCAACCGACGCACGACGTCAAATCCACCACCAACCCCCATTGCTGCAACGCCTTCTTTTCCGCCAGGTCCAGCGGATTAGGATACAGCGGCGCGACCACCGGCGGCTGTTTCTCGTGCATTTCCGGGGCAAACTCCGGATTCGTTTTGAATTCGCTCAGGTTCGCCTCGCGCACGGCCGGCCGGCCTTCCATGGACCAGTGATTTTGCGTGCAGGCAAGCACCTGCGTTTCACCCGTCTTCCGAATTGTCGCCCCCGTCTCAATATAATTGCCGGCAAAAATCTTGTAAGCATTGAACCCAACGCCCGTGCCAATCCGCCCTGCCCTTTCACGCCCATAACCGAGCGCCAAGCCCAGCGAATAATCCGCCATACCGGGCTGCACCCAAATCGGACCGGCAATGCTGCGGCCGTTCAATGTGATTTCGACCCTATCACCATTTTGGACGCCCAGTTCCTGCGCTGTCTTGCGGCTGATGAGCACGGCGTTGTCCCAGACCATCTTGGTGATGGGGTCGGGCAATTCCTGCATCCACCCGTTGTTGGCATAACGGCCATCGTCCATCTTCGCGTCGCGATAGAAAATGACCTCGAGATTAGTTGTGGAAAGCTCTTTGGTTTTCTCTTTTGCCTCGTCAGGCAAACCAACATTTATTCCGCTGCTAATCGGAGAAAATGTTTTGTTTGTGGAATCAATCAAAAATCCATTGAATAAAAGCTTTTTCCAATTTTCTTCTGAAACTCCGATTGTTGTGCGGACAATGTCGTAGGGATTTGTCTGCGTTTCGCCGGTGAGACGCGCCAGGAATTCCAGTTCTGTTAAACCCCCGAATAGCGGTTGGATCAAGGGTTGAATTGGAACGAGCGTTCCCTCGTTTGTTAAGGCATCACCCCAAGATTCGAGATAATGGGTCGCTGGAAAGTGCCAATTACTACTTTCAGAAGTTTCATCTTCATAGTAGCCAAATCGCAGCACTGCTTTTGCCTTACGCAGCGATTGGGCCCACGTTTCATTTCCAATGCTTCCGGGATAATTATTGTAAACAGGGTTTCCGCCAAGAATCACCAATGTTTCAACCCTGCCTTCATTCAGGTCATAATACAAATCGTTTGTGCTTTTGCCTTTGAAAGTCTGTTCCAATTCTGGAGCGTAATTTAGCTTTAAGGTTTTATCGACGCTGTTGAGCGCAGCATTGATGGCATACGCGATTAGATGAACATCAATATCCTGACGCTGTCCAGCTATGACCAAAACATTGCCGCGATTGGCTATTAAATCTTTTGCACACTCAGAAATCCATTTTACATCAACACCTGCAACGACCGATGTTTTCACATCACTGACACCACATTGCGCGGCAATCGCAGCTGCAATTTGTTCGACCAAGCTTGCGGCCACGCGTAGCCGATGATCGGCATTCGCGCCGGTCAAGGTGAAAAGCGACTCCACCGCGTAAAGCCGGCTCATACCGTCGCCCACTTTGCGACCGGCAGCGAATTTGCGGATGTGATTGTGTGCGTCGTCTTCGCTGCCGAGAAAATCGCAGTCAAGCGACAGGATTACTTTTGCTTTATCAAAATCAAAAACAGGACGCACCCACTGGCCAAATGCCAGCTTGGCGGTTAATTCATGAACCGAAGCTCCGACAAGCGGCTCATAAATTGACCACTGCGATTTCGGAAATTTCTGCGCAATGACTTTCTGTAGCCGCGCCCTCGACGGCGACGTGCTGCTTTCGGCGAGAAACGCCAGGCCTTCACCGCCGTTCGCGGAGAACTTTTTCGACAAGTCATCGAGGAACTTCAATGCCTTGTCGCGGGAAATCGTTTCCATCTCGCCAGATTTGTTTCTTGCGGCGAATCGTTGAGCGCGGTCGGGATCGTACAGATTCAGAATCGAAGCCTGCGCGTAGCGATCGGTGCCGCCGTTGCCGCCGGGATACAGCGCGTTGCCCTCGATTTTAATGGGCCGGCCGTCATAGGATTTGACGACGAGCGGAACGGCGCCGGTGCGGGTCGGCATGGCCGTCGCAAAATACTCCGGCGTACCATAGTTGTAGCCGTCCTCCGGCGCCTTGGAAAAGGGCACCAGTTCCTCTTCCGGACGCCGGCAGCCGGACGCCATCAGCCCCAGGCCTGCCAGCGCGAACGACGCGGACATGATTTTGACGAAATGCCGGCGCGAAACCGGGTCGCTGAACTCGCTGGCCCCCTGCGGGAACTCGCGGTGCAGCCATTCCTTGAACTCCGGCGTATCGGACAATTCATCCAAGCTGCGCCAGTAGCGGCGGCCCGTCGGGGCAGGTGAAGCTGGAGTTATAGAATTTGGGTTCATCCTCAGCGCAAAAATTTGGAACGCAGGTTGGCAACCTGCCGTTTCGCCGACTGGCAGTCGGCAGCCGGTTGAAAACTTACGCGCATTCGCAAATTACCGATCTGCGATACAGCAGACTGCCAGTCTGCGCTACACGCGTTTGGAAGCGCCCATCGTAAATTGTAAATTGTAAATTGTAAATTTCTCATCGGTGGCAGGCTGAACAGTTGTCGAGCGATTGCACGCGCCAGTCGTGGACAAATTGGACGCCGTTGGTTGCCTGCATTTGCGCGGCAACGTACGCATTGGTGCTCCAGTGCCAGCCTAAATCCGTCACCTTGCTTTCGGGCCGTATGAACGCCGCCGGATCGCGGTGGCAATTCAAGCAAAACAGCATGGTCAAAGGTTTTGCATGACGCACCTCGTCCATCTGGTCCACGCGCCCATGGCATTCCACGCAACTGATGCCGCGGCGCACGTGAACGGAATGATTGAAATACACGTAATCGGGCAGCCGGTGGATTTGTACCCAGTGAATAGGCACGCCGTTGGTGGCGCTGTCACGAACCAGGGCCAGCCGCGGGTCGTCCTTGAGCACCTGATTGTGGCAATTCATGCACGTGGACGCGGATGGGATGTTGGAGAACCAGGATTTTTCAACGGTGGTGTGGCAATAACGGCAGTCAATGCCCAGTTGCCCCGCGTGAACGGCGTGCGAGAACGGCACCGGCTGGATTGGTTCGTAGCCGACGCGCGAATATTTGGGGGTAAAATAATAGGTTACCCCGGCCGTGACGGCGCCGCCCACCAGCAAAAGGCCGGCGGCAATCAAAAAAGGCAATTGGTTTGTCCACTTCGGGAAAATCGCTGGCATCTCAAAAACGCCCCTAATCAATCACATTTTGTCCTTCACTCCGCAAACATTGGGCGAGATGTTTAGCGGTTGATGGCTTTCTCCGCAAGAAAGTTTGTGAAAAATTTCACGTTTTCCAACGGACCGGATGTTTTGAATTTGCGTGGCGATATTTTGTTGCGTTAAAAAAACTCCCTTTCGCGCGGCGCGAAACCAGAGGATACTCCATTGAGCTTTCTCCAACGAACAGGCATCCTCTTGAGATGGAAACTGATACGGCACGCCCGGCGCAAATCCTGGTTTTGTACTACAGCAAAGACGGCCATACGAAAATGATGGCGGACCTCGTCGTAGAAGGCGCCACCGGCGTTTCCCCTGCCGAAGTTCGACTCAAGAGTGTCAAGGAAGCGAGCGCGGCCGATCTGACATGGTGCGACGGCGTTGCGGTTGGTTCACCGACGAACATGGGTACGATTGCCTGGGAAATGAAGCAATGGTGGGACGTCACTGCCGCGCCACTTTGGCCAAAGACCGAAGGTAAAATCGGCTGCGCGTTCACCTCCTCTGGCGGTTATGGCGGCGGCGGCGAATTAACCTGCCTCGCACTTCAAATCGTGCTCATGAACTACGGCATCCTGGTCTTCGGCGTCCCGGATTACGTTGCGCCGGGCCAGACTTTACATTACGGCGCGGTTTGCGCCGGCAGTCCGCGCAATGAAGATGAACGCGAAGCCTGCCGCCGTTTGGGGCGCCGTCTCGCCGAATGGGTGCAAACCTTGATTTGTCACCGGCCAGAGCATGATCCCCGGAAAGCTACCTATTCCAGATTTCCGCCCGAATAAACCGGGTAATGGTTTTTTATTGGTGGCAGCACCTCTTTAAGCTCCGGTGGGGCGAGCGTCCTCGCGAGCCGTACTCAGCATGCCAAAGCGAAATGACAGCGGCTCGTCAGCAGCCTCACCCCACCAGACTGCCGCTACAATGTTTTTATTCCTTCTGCTTGAGCGAAGTCTTTTGCGTCGGGGTTCGCAGCGGATAGAGTCCCGGGCAACAGCCGAATGTTTCATGAAACGCCTGGCTGAAATGGCTCAGGCTCGCATAGCCCACTTCCAGCGCGGCTTCCGTCACGTTGAATTTGCCCGAGCGGAGCAGTTCCGCCGCCCGTTCCATGCGCAACTGGCGGAGGTATTGTGGAATGGTCATGCCCGTCGCCGCGGAAAACGTCCGGCTCAAATGAAACGGACTGCAACCGACCGCGCGTCCGATTTCTTCGAGGTTGGGCGGGCTTTCCAGATTCTCCCGGAGCAAGGCAACAACTTTATCGACTCGTTCAGCGGAAAGCCGCTGCTGGCGCTGGCAGAACAATTCCCGTTCGCCCGGCGCCAGGAAAAACAGTTCCGCCGCCAGTTCCAGCGCCTTGGTCTGGTACCAAAGCTTCTGCGCCGCCGCGAGCACGGGCGCGTCGCGCAGGCTCGCCAGCAGTTGCTGCTGCCGGCTGGTCAGCCGCGTTGGCGTTACCACGGCGGATTTTTCGGATTGGCCGGCGACCACTTCCCGCACGAGCGGGTGCAAGGAGGGTGCGAAATCGCCCAGATGCCGCCGCAAAAAATCGAATGACATCTCAACAGTCAAAAACTGGTGCCACTGCTCCGCCCGCCGCACCGCGCGCAGCGGCTGTTCGCCACGCCGGTAGAAGCCGACGGTCAACGGTGCAAAGGCAACTTCCTGGCCGTTGAAGGCGACGCTGCCATTGCCAGCGAGGTTCAGGCAGACCTCGATGCTGCCGGGATGAAAGCTTTTGCCCCAGTCAAATTCCGTATGCGTCTTGAAGTCGTGCCACTCGAAACTCACGCCCGCCCCGCGCACGCTGCCGTGCAAATGCCGCCAACCTTCGCCAATGGCGGACCACGCCGAGCGCTCCGTGAACACGGGAGCAGCAGGAAATCCCACAAATTCGCCGGCATCGGCGGGTTGTTTGGCTGGCTTAGGCACGGTCATAATGTGCCATTTTTCATGCCGCGAGCAAATATCTTGTCTTCGCCAGGGCAAAATGAAGTTATTCCGTGGGGGAGCCCGGGATCTTGCCGCCGGGTTTTAGATTAACCTGGCCATGAACACTAGCGCCGACGGCTGTCCACGGGTTCAGATGGTGTTTTCACGCGGATATGGCCGGCCACACGTGTTGGTTTCGGCTTCCAATCGCCGGCAGGATGCCGGCGCTCCCGGTTCATCGCAAGTGACCGCCAAAAAAGCGCAAGTGAACGAAAGCGGGATAATTCAGTGTTGGTTATTGTTGCCACCATGAGATTGCAAACAAGGTTGCCCGCCTCGGTTTTGGCAACGTTGATCGGCCTCCCGGCATTGATGGCCGACGAACCCACTGCGCCCCCACCACCACCGAATACGCGCTACGGTCTTTTCAATCTGCTGGACCACCGCAGTTCGTATGGGCAGGGCGTTTTCCCGGAGCCATTTCTGGTGGATGACTCGGACCGGGAAGAGAACGAAGCCCGTCTGGACTGGTTGCATACCCGGGCGGATGGCACAAAAAGCGATGTCCTCACTGCCGAAGAGGAAAAGGGGTTCGGTCTGCTGACCCTGGAGATCGAGGTGCCGTATGAGCGTGACGTGGAAGACGATGCTGTTGCCGAAGGCGTCGGCAACATTGATTTGGGCGCGCGCTATCCGTTTTATCAACTCGTCTCACCGGATGGATTTTGGGACACCACCTTCGGCGCGGGAGTGGAACTGGGCATTCCGACCGGATCCGCCGTCAGCAAAAACACTGAGGTCGTGCCGAAAATCTTCAACGACACCCGAATCGGCGCGCATTTCACCACGCAATCCATTTTCGGCTGTTCGACACTGTTCGGCCCTGGTGATGCTGGCGGCCGACAGACGTTTGAATACGGATTCGATTTTGGCTGGACGTTTCAGCACCGGGAACTGCCGCTGCCCGGCGTGTTACAGTTCATTCCCGTATTCGAACTGGCCGGCGACACCGGATTGAACAAGGACGAAGCCGGTCAAAACAGGCTGCTCGGCAACGCGGCCTTTCGCCTGAATCTTAAAACCCTCGGCGACGTGCAACCGCGCCTCGGCGTGGGTTATGTATTCCCGCTGAACCACAACGCGCGCGCCGACGTGCATCACGGCGTGTTTGTCAGTCTGGTGTTTGAATACTGAAAACCTCCGGCCAGACCGTACTATGCTTCTAAACCGGCGGCAATTTTTGCTTCTGAGCGCGCTTCTGACCGCCGGTTGCCGTTCCACGCCGCCCGGCGCGGTTCCGTCCGTGCGTGAAGTCCGGACAATAGATGCCGGACCGGCCAGCAACTATGCCGCCGACGGTGTCTATGCGCGTTTCCGCGCTTTGGGCTTTTTTATTGTCCGCCGGGGGAATCGACTTTTTGCCCTATCGGCCATTTGCACGCACAGGAAATGCAATCTGAATGCGGAATCGGACCGTTCTTTCTATTGTCCCTGTCACGGCTCAATCTTCGACCCCAACGGTCATGTCACTGCCGGCCCGGCGAAGCGCGATTTGCCAACGCTGGTAACGTTCATCAACAAAAACGGGAACCTGCTGGTAACCGTGCCCGCCGCTTGAACCTCTGCTTTTATTCCTTCTCCGCATCAGATGGGGTGAGGACCAGGGCGCGGCGTCAAATTCAAATACTTCCCAAAAAAGGTTTCGGAACTTTAATGCTGCGGTCACGTGGAAATTCACGTAGGGTGCCGCCACGACAAAACCAAGCATTGCCGCCGAAGTGAAAGGACAGAAATGAACACTCCGCTTAATGAAGCAGCTATCAGGGGAATGATTGAGGCAATACGCAAAACAGACCCGCAGATAACGAGCGAAGATGTCGTTAAAAAAATCCGCGCCAGCCGGGAATCCCAGGGACAGGTATGGAGCGAGGATTTAGAGAGAAAGATCAAGTACTGTATCCAAATTGATCCAACTTAAGCGCTGCCGTTCGCCTGTTTGGTGTATTTCGCAGTCATTCTCATCGAACAAAAACCCCCGTTTCCGGTCGAATGGCTAATGAACCTGGCAATTCTTCGTTCCCGTGCCCGCCATTGGTGGCGGCAGGAAATCCGCCCACTGCTGATTCTGGCATTGATACTCTTTTCGATCCGCTCCTCGCTTGCCGACTGGAACGACGTGCCGTCCGGCTCTATGCAGCCGACGATTCTGGTCGGTGACCGCATTTTCGTCAACAAGCTGGCTTACGACCTCAAGGTGCCGTTTACCACCTGGCATCTGGCGCAATGGTCGGACCCGCAACACGGTGACATCGTCGTCTTTTACTCGCCCCACGACGGCACGCGCCTGGTCAAACGCGTGATCGGTTTGCCGGGCGACACGGTTGAGTTGCGGAACGACCAACTCATCATCAACGGCCAGCCGGTTGATTACGCTTCCCCGCCTTCCGAAATATCGGGGCAATTGCCCAAAACCGAACGTGAACACAGCTTTTTTGCCACCGAAGAAATGTTCGCTCATCCCCATGCCGTGATGGCCATACCGGAACTTCCGGCCAAACGAACTTTTGGTCCGATCCAGGTACCCGGAGGCCATTACTTCATGATGGGCGACAATCGTGACAACAGTTTCGACTCCCGATATTTTGGTGTGGTAGCGCGGAATCGAATCGTAGGCAAAGCGACCGCCGTTGTCTTGTCCCTCGACCATAATCATTACTGGCTCCCGCGTGAGCGCCGTTTCTTCAGTCCACTGGACGGCAAGTTTTCCAACTAAAACCGCTGATCTAAAGCAAAGCGATATTTTACCGCAGATAGACCCGGCTGAGCGCTGTTATTGACACGCGGTTGCATCCTTTTCCCCAATTCGGCGTATTTCGCGGCAGGTAAAGGAGTGGGTTACTCGGGATCCGAGCATTTGTGCTTGAGTTGCAAATTTTTGCCTGACACTTTTCGCCGAACCAGCTCCATGAACAAACTCATTCCTTTCTCGTTGCTCATCGTCACTTATCTCCAATTCACCGCAGGTGCCGTCGAAGTCGAACTTTCCCGATATTTCCAGAACAAGGAAGGCTGCTTCATTCTTTACGACATGAAGACGGATAAAATCATATATCGGTTCAACGAAAGGCGTTGTGCGCTGCGTGAGCCGCCTTGTTCAACCTTCAAGGTCGCCTTGTCTCTGATGGCCTTCGACCAGGGCATCCTTAAAGACGAAACCACAACCTTCCAGTGGGATGGTGTGGACCGCGGAAACCCGGCTTGGAATCGTGACACCTCCGCGGCAGACTGGATAAAGAATTCCGTGGTCTGGTATTCGCAACGGCTCACACCGCAACTCGGACCCGTAACCATCAAGGATTACCTGGCCCGGTTCGACTATGGCAACCAGGACATTTCCGGTGGGCTGACGACATTCTGGCTTGGCTCGAGTCTGAAAATTTCCGCTGATGAGCAGTTGCGATTTTGGGAACGTTTCTGGCGCGGCGAGCTTCCAGTGTCCCGGCACGCGATGGACATCACCAAAAAAATCACCTACATGGAAACTTCGGCAGCCGGCATGGCACTTTCGGGCAAGACCGGTTCTCACACTACGGAAAAAGAAGAGTTAGGCTGGTTTGTCGGGCATCTCACAGGAGCGAGGGATGAATATATTGTGATCGCGAATTTCACCGGTCCAAAGTCATCAATGAAAGAATATCCCGGTTTGATCGCCAAAGGTATTTGCACGGATATTTTGAAGGACCTGAAATTATACTGAATCCACCTCTGGGGAAGTAGAGTGAAGGTGAGGTGTCGAAAGCTCAGCGCGCCATGAACAAACTTCGAATTTTTGTGGATTTTGCTGTGCCACCGGAGGTTTTAGAATTGTTGCAGGCGGGAACCCGGGGACATCAACTGGTTTTTCCCGGAACGCCCGTGACTTCCGTTCTGGCCAGGGCGGAACGTGATGCGCAATTCGCCACGGTGGACATCGCCTTCGGCCAGCCAGAACCCGAAGCGATTGCGGAGGCCAGCCTATTGAAATGGATTCACGTCAGCACGTCGGGCATCACTCGTTATGATAATCCGCAGTTTCGCGCGCTGATGGCGGAACGCAGAATCCCGGTGACCAACAGCGCGAGCGTCTATAACGAGGCGTGCGCCGTACATGCCCTGAGCTTCATGGTGGCCCAGGCTCGCAAGTTGCCCTTGGCGCTCAAGACCCGGGCCGCCAGCGGCACGAAAGACTGGAATGAGATTCGCGGTTCTTCCGGAACCCTTCGGGGCGAAACAGTCCTGATCCTGGGTTACGGAGCAATCGGCAGACGGCTGGCCGAATTGCTCCGTCCTTTCGACATGAAGGTGATTGCCTATCGTCGGAAGCCACGCGGCGATGAAGGCGTGCCAGTGGTCATGGAGGACCGACTAGCCGACGAGCTCGCCGAGGCCGAGCACATCGTCAATATCCTGCCGGATAGCACAGCAACGCGGCATTTCTTTGATGCCGCCCGCTTTGCAATGATTAAACCGGGTGCGATTTTCTACAACATCGGGCGCGGCACAACGGTCAATCAGGATGCTTTGCTGGAGGCCCTGCGTTCAGGGCGAATCGGGGCAGCTTGGCTGGATGTGACCGAACCCGAGCCGTTGCCGGATGAACATCCGCTCAGGAAGGAGCCGAATTGCTTTATCACCCCACACGTGGCGGGTGGACATGCCGATGAAGCCAAAACCTTGGTCCGTCATTTTCTCGAGAACTTCGATCGGTTTGTTCGAGGAGAACCCCTGCTCGACCGCGTGATGTAGCGGCGTTTGTGAAAACGCCGACTTCATCCGCGCTTTTACAAGCGCCGCTACGGAGATTTTTCTATTTGTGATGCGATTTTTGTGGACAGACCGCCGGAATCGGTTCTTAATCGGTGCGTCTCCGGCAATCCGTTCGCCGGGACGGTTCCTCATCTTTCCGGCGCCGCTCGTGTGGGTTGGCGCTGCAAATCCTGTCGTGGTGCGTCATTGACCGGTCTTTCCGATTTTCGACGCGCCGGGGCAACAACCAAAAAAACTCGCCCGCGAAACGCGGGTGGCACGAACATGAAAGATCGAGTCGTCGGCGTTCCCAATTGTCTTCGCGTCTTCCACGCGTTTGGCGGGTCAACCACCCTGACCCATCATGAATGCCATCATTGCCAAACTTTTAAACCGCGCGTGCGGCCTCGCCAATGTTGAACCTGTCATCGCCCTGTTCGTGGGCGCCGCCCTGCTCGCTGTTTTTCTTACCGCCCTGTTTCAAACCAAAAACTCCGCCGAACCCGGTGGCAGCCCGGGCCTCCTCTGGACCCTTTACCATAACTTCACGCGCCTGTTCTGGGGGCTGGCGCTCGTGGTGCTGCTCATGGGAACCATCTCCATCCTGCGTTCGTATTTGCGGCAGGCAGTGAACGATTTTTCGCGCTCGCACGGCCGGATCACCCAGGCAAATTACAACGCCGTCCAGACCATCTGGGGCTCGGAACAGGTCCAGGGCGAATTGAACGTGGATATTTACCACAACGAGGAACTCACCGAGCGCATCGAGTCCGAGGACCCGTCGAAACCCGCCCTGCTTCGCAAGAAAATCCAGCACGTGTCCGTCACCGGCAATCCTTTCGTTAGCGCGCGACATGAAATCACGCTGCGACAAAATGCGCGCAAGAAAGGCTCGGCCTTCTACGGCGGTTACGAGACCGATTGCGGTTTTAACTGGCAATTGCGCAATCCGGCCGCCTCCAACCAGCTTTGCACGCTCACCTTTCCCCTGCCCGCTTCCGACGCGATGTATGACGGCCTGGTGGCGACGCTCGACGGCAGGGACGTCCTGCCGCAGATGGAAATCAAGGATTCGAGTCTGGTCTTGAAACGCGACGTGCAGCCGGATGAGGTGATGAATTTTCACATCGCGTTCAAGAGCCGCGGTTTGTCGTATTGGTATTTTCAGGTGCGCGAAGCGCGGGAGATCCGCGATTTCACTCTGGTCTTAAACCTGCCCGATCTGCCGAAATCGAAACTGAATTATCCCGACGGCTGCATGACGCCGACGGACATTGCGCCAACCAAAGACCATCAGGGCACGATATTGACGTACCGGCTCGACCACGCGCTCAACGACAAGGGCATGGGCATTTCCCTGCCGCAACTGCCGCAGCCGGGCGAAACCACGCGCGCCGTGCTGGGCGAGGTCGGAGACGCCTGGCTCCTGGTTTTCGGCGTTCTGGCACTTTCTCTCACACTGGTCGGCGCGCGCCACGCAGTATTGCTGACAGTCCTGGTTTCCACGGCCACGGCCCTGGGCTATGGCCTGCTCGCCGATTTCTGCGATTTGCTTCTTGGATTCTGGGGCACGGCGATGTTGGTCCTGGTGCCTTATTTCCTGCTGCTTGCAAAATTACTGATTCGTGCCTCGCCGCGAATCGGCCAATGGCTCGCCGCCCAGCTCCTGCTGCTCGGCATCGTTTATCCCTGCCTGGCCGGGCTGGATGCCGACCGCCAATCGTTGTACCTGAATCTTTGTGCGCTGGCATTCCTGTCATTTGCGGCCTGGCTGCTTGTAAAAAACGTGATGAAGGAGAGAATTCCCAGGCCGGAAGCGGTCGTCGTCAATCCAACAGTTTAATTGGAAGAAAACAAAAAGCCGTTCCGGAAGGCTGGAGCGGCATTAAATCGTCCAGCGGCGTTTGTGAAAACGCGGATAATTCGGCCGCGCATTCACCAGCGCGGCTGCGAGGTTATTTCTTTTTAGCCTTTTTGGCAGCTTCTTCCTCGAGGGCCGCCTGGGCCGCGGCCAGGCGGGCCACCGGCACCCGGAATGGCGAACAACTCACGTAGCTCAATCCCAACCGATGACAGAACTTGACGGACTCGGGGTCACCGCCATGTTCACCACAAATGCCGAGTTTGATTTCCGGCCGGGTCTTGCGGCCTTTTTCGACAGCCATTTGCATCAACTGACCGGTGCCGGCCTGATCAATCGAGGCAAACGGATTCTTCTTGATGATTTCAAGTTCCTGATACGGTCCGATAAATGAACCGCTGTCGTCCCGGCTCATCCCCAGGCAGGTCTGCGTCAGGTCGTTGGTGCCGAAACTGAAGAACTGTGCCGTCTGCGCGATTTCATCGGCGGTCAACGCGCCGCGCGGCACTTCAATCATCGTGCCCGCCAGATAATCAATCTTCACCTTTTGCTCGGCCATGACTTCTTTGGCGACGCGATGGACGACTTCCACCTGCAAATCCAGTTCTTTCTTGAATCCGACGAGCGGGATCATGACTTCCGGCTTAACCTTGATACCGGCCTTCTGGACTTGAGCGGCGGCTTCGAAGATGGCGCGCGCCTGCATCTCGGAAATTTCGGAATACACAATGCCGAGCCGGCAGCCGCGGAAGCCGAGCATCGGATTGAACTCGTGCAGTTCCTTGACCCGTTGTTTGATCTTTTCCACCGGCACGCCCATTTTCGCCGCGAGGTCCTGCTGTGCCTTGTCCTCATGCGGGAGAAATTCGTGCAACGGCGGATCCAGGAAGCGAATGGTCGCCGGCAGACCTTTCAGTTCCGTGAAGATGCCGACAAAATCCTCCTTCTGGTAGGGCAGGATTTTTGCCAGGGCTTTTTTCCGGTCTGCCAGATTGTCGGCCAAAATCATTTCGCGCATGGCGTCAATGCGGTTGCCCTCGAAGAACATGTGCTCGGTGCGGCAGAGGCCAATGCCGGCGGCCCCGAAGGCGAGCGCGTTGGCTGTCTGTTCCGGTGTGTCGGCATTCGTACGGACCTGGAGCCTGGTGACTTTTGAACACCAGTCCATCAGCTTCTTGAACATCAAATAGGTCGCGCTGTCCTTGCCATCGAGCGATTTCTCGACGAGCACCTGGACGATTTCAGACGCGGCGGTC
>DATNHM010000052.1:0-21546 GCA_035604955.1 Candidatus Limnocylindrales bacterium
GATCTTCTCCTGGTGCCGGCGTTCAATCCGGGCGAAACCGGCCCGCCGGTATTGCTCGTTTTTTTGGCCGGCTTGAAGCGCTTTTTGATCCACCTCGATTGGCCGGAGGCCGCGGGTGTTGGCGAGCCGCCGCACACCTTGTTTCCACTCCTGGCTCAAATTGCGGTTGGTGGCATCGAATTCGGCATGAATCCGCTCCTGCTCCCGCTGATAATGCTCCGCGTTTTTTTGCGGACAGGCATCGAGCAGCCGCCCCGCTTTTCCAAGTTGTTCGGCGATGACCGCGGCAGCGGGTGCGGCAACGCGGCGGCCATGGAAGTAACAGACCAGGATCACCAGCAGCACAAAAACAACCGGACCGGTTTGCGACCAGGACACCATGTTCCGTCCAAAATGTTGGAGCACCGGAACGGCCGCGATGGCACCCAACAACAACAAAACCACCAGCGAGACCGGAAGGAACCGAAAGATCCTCGGCAGCAGCTTTTTTCGAAACTGAGCCAGGTCGTCACGGCTTTTGGACTCCAAACGCTGAAATTCCTCAAACAACTGATTTTCATCCTGCGAAGGGTCGGGTTCCCACGATTGCCGGTACCGGCGCAGCAACCTGCGAAACATGCCGTAGCCGCGAAACGCCCGGCGGGAGCTTTTTTCCAGGCGGCGAAAGTCCGCGTCGGTCTGGTTTAACTTTTGCAGGAACCATTCAAAAGTTGCCGCCGCATTTGCCAAATCGTTATCCCGCCGCCGTTCAGCCTCCGTCGAGTTTTTCCGGATTCGTTGTTTGAGTTCTCCCTCCCGGGAACTGCCTTCGTCCAGCACCCGCTGGTTCATCGAGCTGTGCGCCCGGTTGATTTGGACCTTGCGCTTTTCAAACCGGGCCGTGCATCGGGTTCTTTCTTCTTCCAACGCCGTCTCCGCCGCGGCGAGGGCTTCAGCGTGTTTTGACTGCTGCTCCAGTTTGGCGGATTCAAAGGCGTCGTCTTCGGCCGCGGAATGCGTTTGGAAATCGTGGTTCAATTTCTCTTCGCGCGCAGCAAAATCCTCGACCGCGCCCTTGAGCGCATCCAGCAACGCGAGCATTTCACTGACACCCGGATTCCTATTCACAGTCACTCCTGACTTTTTTTAAAATTTCATCCAGCTTTTCAATGATGGCCACCGTCTTGTCCACGCGGATGAACAGTTCCTCCAGATACCGGTGCTCGAATTCCCGGCTTTTCTCGTCCCGCCAGTAGTTTTTGGTCTCCGTCCATTTCAGCGAAAGCTCCCGGGCACTCGCCACCAGCCGGCTTTTGTTCCCGCTCAAGTTCATGGCGGCGCTCCTTCCCGGCTCGGGGCGCCGGGTCTGGTGTAAGCCTCCAGGGCCTTGACGGTCTGCACCAGTTGCGTGACCGCCTTTCCCATCTCAACGGTCAGAAATCCCTGGAACTCCTCCAGTTGTTTAACCAGCGGGGCTGTGCGGTCTTCCAGTCCCCGCTCCCATTTTTTCAAGGTGTCGAGTTTGTCCTCGGCGTCCCGGACGGCGCGTTGCGCCCGTTGCACGGCCATGTTTTGCAGCGCCGTCGCCTCCTGCAAATGGGAAAGCGCCGTGTTGAACTTCTCCCGTTTGGCTTCCTCCAGTTTCAGGCCGCGCTTGCGCAACTCGCTTTGCCAGTGCCGGCGCTGATCGTTCTGAATCCAGAATTGCAGGCGCATCACCTCGTCGCTCACCTCTTCCAGCGTCGGGCGCACCTTGCTCAAAAACACAATCACACTGGCGCGGAATGATTCTATCGCCTCGACGGAAGTGACTTGGGCGTGTTCGGCCATGTTAAACAGGATTGAAAGTGACAGGTGACAAGTAACGTGACCGGAAGGGAGGCGCAATGAACTTCCCGCCTGTTCTCGTCACACGCCGCCCGGCACTCGTCACGGTTCTTTTCATCGCTGGTGGAGATATTCCTCGATGCGCTGGGCTTTTCGCAACAGGTACGGCGTGTGCACCTTCGAGAGTTCAATGAATTTCTTCAACGCCTTCATCGCTTGTTTGAATTCGTCGGAGAATTTCTCGTGCTCCTGGTCCTGCCACGTGTCGCTCAACGCGCCAAAGCGGGCCTGCAACAGGATCATTCGATTTTCGAGGTCGCTGTTGAAGCGCTGCAGCTCTTCCGCAAACCGCCGCACCTTTTCCGGATCCATGATTGCCTGTGCCATCGTGTTACCTCTCGTTTATGGTTGTCCGCCCCATTATTACCGGTCATTTGCCGTCATGCCATCATAATTCCGACCTGCGTGAACCGCAAAATCCGCCGAGGGACGCCACTTTCCATTTACGATTGGTGATTTGCGATTTACGATAGCCCGGCATGTTAAGTCTCGAAGACCTTGCGGAACTGCTCGCGAAAAACCGGGAGGCCGTGTCCGCGCCGGTGAAGGAATTCCTCATCGGCGGCAAGCCATTCGCCTTCAATTCCCGGCCCGCCATAATGGGGGTCGTCAATCTTTCTACCGACTCCTGGTATCGGGAAAGCGTCTGTCTGACGGCGGAAGCCGCCATCCAGCGCGCCAGCGTTTTGACCGCCCAGGGTGCGGACATCGTGGACGTCGGCGCGGAATCCACCCTGGCCCAGGCCGCGCGCGTCGGCGAAGCGGCACAGAATTCGCAATTGTTGCCGGTCATCAGGGAATTACGCGCCGCCCACATCCTGGTTTCCGTGGAGACCTACCAGTCTGCCGTCACGCGCGCGTGTCTGGAAGCCGGGGCGAACGTCCTGAACCTCACCGGCACGGAAGGCGGCGATGATCTTTTCCGCATGGTCGCCGCGCACGATGGCGCGGTGATTATCTGTTACGTGCAGGGTAAAAACGTCCGTGAAGTTGGCGACTTCGATTTGAGCGGCGATCCGATTGAACCTATGCGCGAATACTTTTCGCGCCAGATTGAAATCGCGCAGCGCAACGGTGTGCAAAAAATCCTGCTCGATCCGGGTCTCGGTTTCTATTACCGCAATCTGCAGGACAACGCTGTGCGTGTGCGTCATCAAATGAAGGTTTTCCTGAACACATTCCGATTGCGAACGCTGGGCTTTCCCGTCTGCCATGCCCTGCCCCACGCGTTTGAATTTTTCCGGGATGAAGTCCGTTGCGCCGAGCCATTCTTTGCCGTGCTGGCCGCGCTGGGCAAAACTGATTTGTTCCGCACGCACGAAGTCCCCCGCATCAAGGCCGTGTTGGATACCATGAAGGTGTTTTGATTTTGAAGCAGCCGCCGTTGTGAAACGGAGGACGATCCCGCATGGTAACCAACGCGGCTACAAACGACGGACTAAAAACACGCCCTCTTCCCCCGATGCCGCAATCCATTGCTCGCAGACTTTCAGCTTGTGGCGTGCAAGAATTTTGCGGACGCGCTCCGGTGTGTATCGGCAGGAAAAGAAAAGCCGGATTGCGCTGCCTGCCCGGAAATCAAACCGTTCGCCATCCACTTCCAGCCGACACGAATGCGTGAAATGAAAACCGGCCACGATGCGTTTCAATTCATCCCTTTCCATCGTGGGAGACGACGTAAGCAGTCTCTTTTGTTTCTTCGCAGAAATTGCCAGGACAGTTGGAGCCTCCTCAAGTCGGCTGTTACAAGTTTCGATTTTAAAGCGCAACTCACCGTCGTCGCGTTCCACGCCGAGATCGAGCAGGAACGTCATCAACCAGTCGCGGGTCAAAGCGTTGTCGTATTGCGGCAGAATCTTTTTCATGCCGGCGGCGTAATCGGAACCGGGGGCAAGATTGGCGCTGAAGAGTAAGAAATCCTTCGGACGAATCAACCCGGCGAGCTTGGGCAAAATGTCCTGCGGCTCGAAATTCGGAATCATGCCGAAAAAGGTGAACAGACGAGGGTCGAGGGTCGAAGGTCGAGCGCGAAACAAAGTGGGCAGATCGTCAGCCGTTACCAAATCGCAGACCAAAGGGAAGCATCTTTCCTTCGGCACCACGGCTAACGCGGTTTGGCGCGCAGTTAAAACCATGGCCGGGCTGACATCGCAGGGTGTGTAAGTAACCGCCTTGCCACGAGTTTTCAGCCGCTTCAGCAGCCGCGTGTCTTTTTGCCCGCCGCCACAGCCAAGGCCGATGACGTCAACGCGCCGGGATTTGATTTCTGCCGCGGCCGCCGCAAAGCCTTTTTCGTAAACAGCCTGGCAATTCGCATCGTTCCGCGTCGGCGAATACGTTTGGTGCAGCGCCAGCCATTTTTGGGTTTGCTTGACGCTGTCGTAGTGGAATTTATGGTTCACGCGCCGCGTGCGCAGCGAGGCCAGCAAATCGCGCCGGACATTTTCCGGAAACTGGCTGGAATGAATCAGGACGTTGGCGGCCGATGACATGGGTTTGTTTTCGCTGATTTTAACCACGGCGACAAGCTCCGGTATTTACGATGTTCGATTTCCAATTTACGAGCCCACCCGAAATCCAATCAATCGCGTCAATCGTATATCGTAAATCGAAAATAGAGAGCCCCTCACGTTGACGGCTATGGTTTGGCTTGCGGGAAAATTTGATAAAGCAGGAGGTAAACCAGCACCCCGGTCACAGAAACGTACATCCACAATGGCCAGGTCCAGCGCGCGATTTTTTTGTGAAGCTCGAAGCGCTCCTTTTTCGCGCGATACAGCGTCACCAGAATCAGCGGCACAATAACGGCGGCAAGAATACTGTGGGAAATCAGTATGGTCAGATAAATCGGGCGGAACCATAGCGGACGCAAGAACCGCGTCGGCCCTTCGCGCAAGACAACCGCGAGGTATCCATGGTAAGTGAGGTAACACGCCAGAAAAATAATCGAGGTGACGAACGCCGCCACCATGCAGTTCCGGTGGGCAATTTTATTTTTCCGGCGGATGAAAACATAACCAAAGGTCAAAAAAACCGCGCTCAGGCCGTTGAGCGAAGCATTCACGGCGGGCAGTTCATGGATGCTCATCCGCCGCCTTCCAATTGCTTCAGCGTGGCGAGGATTTGCGGCTTGACCTTCGCCCAATCCACGCCTTCGCCCTCGGTCTGGAAAATGCCGCGCAGCCGCGCCTGCCTGTCCATCACTACGAAAATCGTACTGTGCACAAACAGGTCAACGGGGCTTTTCTGGTCTTGCGGCGCCACGGGCATGGAACCGAGTTTCAAACTGCCGGCAGCCAGACCGGCCAGTTCCTTTTTGGTGCCGGTCAAAAATGTCCAACGCCGAAAATCCGCGCCGTAGCGTTCGCCGTATTTTTTGAGAATCGGCGGCGTGTCGTAATCGGGATCAGTCGTCAAGGTGACCAGCTTCGCCCGGCTGGTGGCCGGCAGTGCGTCCTGCAACGATTTCATCTGCGTTGACATGACCGGGCACGAGCCGGCGCAGCGGGTGAAGATGATGTCGGCCACCCACACATGGTTCGTCAATTCGGCGAGGGTGGTTGCCTGGTTATCCTGGTTGGTCAGCGTGAAGTCGGCGATTTGATTAATCACGGGCAACGCCTTTTGCCGGGCTTGACTGTATTCCACCAGGGAAACCAGATACATCAGACCGAGCAAACCGAAGAGCAGGCCAAAACCGACCCAAATCGTCAGCGGCCATCGTTGAGCGGAGCCGTTCATGCAAGGTCATCCTGCCTGCCGACAAGGCAACTGTCTATTCAAAGCTGGCGGATGCGCCGGACTTGGAGGCAATCCATTTGTCAAAGTCCGTCTGGTTCTCCACCGTGAGAAAACCGCCCGACATGCTGGCGTGGCCGGGACCGCAAAGCTGGGCACAATTGATCTGATATTTGCCGACCTTGGTAGGTGTGAACCAAACAGGGATGCGGAGTCCGGGAATCGCGTCCTGGCAGGTGCGCATGGCCGTGATTTTGAAGGAATGGATCACGTCCTTGGAACTGACATAGACGACGACGGGTTTGCCAACCGGAACATGGATTTCGTTGAGCGTCTGGATGTCGTCCTTGCCGTTCGGGTCGGACGGGTCAACGCCAAAGACATTGTCCGAGGAGATAAATTTCATGTCCTGCCGGCCAAACACGCCGTCGGGTCCGGCGTAGCGGATGTTCCAGGCATACTGCTGCGCCATGACGTAGATGACTGTGGAATCCTTAGCGTCCGGAAAATGGTCCACAGCCCTGGCCCAAACGGGAATGGCGACGGCTATGAGCAGCACGGCTTCAATGGCGGCGACGGTGAGTTCGATATAGCTGGAGGCGTGGTTTTTGACGCCTTCGTAATCGGCCTTGGGATTGCGCGCGGCGCGGAACCGCCAGATGGCATAAAGGAAATAAGCGGTCCAGCCGATGAACAGCGCAATCATCAGCCAGTGGACATAGACAATCAGCGCGTCCACGGCCTGGCCGTTTTTGGAGGCCAGCTCGGGCATTCCCAGAATATGTTGGGCAAACCACTCGGTCATACGTCGGAGGGTTTTTTCGGGGTTGGATTCGGAATCGGCGGGGCTGAGTCATTCAGTTGCGACTTGTCGCCGCGCATGACGTGGACGAAGAAAACCGCGAAACACGTCAGCACAGACAAAATGACGCCGAGCAGGGTGAAGATGCCGGCATTCATGCCGCTGGCGAGCGGGGAATCGGATTTGCCGTAGCACGCGGCGCACGCGAAGAGCGGCGACGGCGCGAGCGCGGCCAGCGCCGCGGCGACAACCAGACTTTTTCGGAACCATTTCATAGGTAGCTGATTTTTTTTAGTTTCTTCAAAAAATAAACACCGTAGATGATAACCAGAATCCCGACGGCGATGCCGGCCACGCCGAAGGCCGGATGCTCCGCGCTGAACGCCCACGCCGCGAAGCCGAACGACAGCACCGTCAGCAGCGTCACAAATATCAGATGGAACGCTTTCAGGGACATGTCAGCGGAACGTGGTGCCGGTTGGGAAATCCTGGGTCGCGCAAATTGTCAGCACGAACAGGCCGAGGACGAAAAACACGGTGAAGACGAGCAGCGTGTAAATCATTTTCTTCTCAGAAATCAGGTGCATGAGGAAGCCGGCGACGACGAAGGCGTTCGCGCCCGCCACCGCCAGAATCATCGCCACTTTTTCCGCCCAACTGTAATGCTCCGGCAGATACGAAATCCAGATCATCAGCGACGTGGCGCAAACGATGGCGATGAAAATAAACAGGCAGCGCCGGAGGTAATTGTTAAAATCCACCGGGTGCTCGTGCAATTCGGATTTGCCCGTGAGCGGCGCGTTGTGTTGTTCGGCTGTTTTCAGTTCGCTCATAAATTTTCAGGTCAAATATAGGACGGGAAACAGGAAAATCCAGACCAAGTCCACGAAATGCCAGAACAGGCCGGAAACCTCGACGCGGTTGGTGAACTGCTCCGGGTTTTTCTTCCACAGCCGCCGGCCCGGCCCCCAGATGTAACCGATGACGATGCTGCCGCCGAGGATGTGCAGCGCGTGCAGCCCGGTGAGCGTGAAGTAAAGCGCCAGATAGGTGTTGTGCCACGGGCCATAGTTTTCCATCTGCTTGATGTCGGCGGTGGGGACGGTGACCTCCTTCAGCTCAACGTTTTTCTGCGCGCGCAAATCATAAAGCAGGGTTTCGTCGGTGACGATGCGGCCGTGCAGCGTGACGGTGCCGGTCTTCTTGGCGAGGTCGAAGTCGGGGGATTTCTCGACGAGATGGCCGTCGGCGAACGTGCCGTCCTTCAGCTTGATTTCGTAGTGAATCCATTTGTCGTGGTATTCATACGATTTGATTCCCAAAAACGTCAGCGCGCACAGCAGCGTGCAGGCGTGGAAGAATTTGAACTTGCCGAACTGTCCGGTCTTGCAGGCGACCCACGCGAGCAGCGTGGTGATGGCCGAGAGCGCCAGGATGATGGTGTTGGCGGTGCCAAGCGTGACGTTGAGCCAGCCGTGCGGCCATTGGTCGGCGCCGACGCGCAGGAGCACGTAGGCGGAAAAAAGCCCGCCGAAGAGCATGACTTCGGACGCGAGGAACAGCCAGATGCCGACCTTGGCGTTGTAAAGGCCGGTGTCCGGCCGGGCTTGGATTGCGTAAGGGATTTCCATTTTAGAAATGCGGAATGTGCCCGCCTCCACGCTCCGGCGCGGCAATGGGTGCGGATTGCGGAATGGCAAAAGAAAATTGCCGGAACATGGAACATTTAACATTCAACACCCGACCTCCAATGAACGCCCGGACCGCGGACATGGGATGTTCGATGTTGGATGTTGGTTGTTGAATGTTTTCCATGATTTATGCGTGAGCTGGAACTTTTGGCGCGACAGGCTTCACGACGTCCGGTTCGTTTTGCGGCGTGAAATCGGTGGCGTGACCGGGCACGCTGTATTCGTAAGGCCCGCGGTAAATGTGCGGCGGCTCGTCGAAATTGCCGTGTGGCGGCGGCGTGGGCGCCTGCCATTCGAGCGTGGTCGAGTGCCACGGATTGTCGCCGACCTTTTCGCCGTGGCCGATGCTCCAGAACAAATTGATGACGAACGGAATCTGCGCGATGCCCAGCGCGATGGCCGCCCAGAGAATCCACACATGCAGTTCCATGATGGTGCCGGGCAGCGTGTCAATGGCGCCCGGCACGCGTGCGGCGGAATAATTCGCGCCGCCGTCAGCCATGCGCCGCAACATGCCCTTGATGCCCTGCGCGAACATCGGCATGAAAACCAGGTTCATGAAAACCAAGGAACCCCAGAAGTGCACCCGTCCCCAGAATTCATTCATTTTCCGCCCGGTCATCTTGGGGAACCAGTAATAGACGCCAGCAAACAGCGCGAAAATTGTTCCCGGCGCGACGACATAATGGAAGTGCGCGATGACATAATAGGTGTCGTGGAGGTAAACGTCGCTCGCGTTGAAGCCAAGCGGCAGGCCGGTCAAGCCGCCGATGCCGAACATCGGCAGAAACGCCAGCGTGAACAGCATCGGCGTGTTGAACCGGATCGAACCGCCCCACAGCGAAATGAACAGGCACGTCAGAATGATGACCGACGGGACCGAAATCGCCATCGTCGTCGCCTGGAAGAACGAGGAAATTTTCGTGCCCATGCCGGTCAGATACATGTGATGCGCCCAGACGATGAACGACAGGAACCCGATGGCCAGCACCGAATAGACAAGCGATTTGTAACCCCAAATCGGTTTGCGCGTGTTGTTGGCGATGATTTCACAAACCACGCCCATCGCCGGCAGAATCAAGACATAGACTTCGGGATGGCCGAGGAACCAGAACAAATGCTGCCACAGCAGCGGGCTGCCGCCGCCACTGACGTTCGCCAGTTGGCCGCCGACGGCGAGGCCGGTCGGCAGGAAGAAACTCGTGTGAAAGAGATTGTCCATTAATTGCATGACGCCGGCGGCTTCGAGCGGCGGAAACGCCAGCAGCAAGATGAACGCCGTCACAAATTGCGCCCAGACGAAAAACGGCAGCCGCATCCACGTCATGCCCGGCGCACGAAGCTGGATGATGGTCGCGATGAAATTCACCGCCCCCAGCAGCGACGACGTGATAAGCAGCACCATGCCGATGATCCAGAACGCCTGCCCATGCGTCGGAATCGTCGTGGCCAGCGGCGAATAGGAAGTCCAGCCGGCCTGCGCCGCGCCACCGGGGATGAAAAAGCTGACGGACATCACGACGCCGCCGAGGAAATACGCATGGTAGCTGGCCATGTTGACGCGTGGAAACGCCATGTCCGGCGCCCCAATCATTAGCGGCACGACGTAATTGCCGAACGCCGCGAACGCCAGCGGCACCACGCCGAGAAACACCATGATCGTCCCGTGCATCGCGCCGAAGGAATTGTAAAGTTCCGGCGAAATGATTCCGCCCGCCGCCGGCTGACCGAGGATTTTTGCCAGAAGCGGCCCGAGGAACGGCATCGGCTGGCCCGGATGCGCAATCTGCCAGCGCATCAGCAGCATCAGGAAAAATCCGAACAGCAGGAAGGACAGCGCCGTGAAACCGTACTGAATGCCAATGATTTTGTGGTCGGTCGAAAAAATATACTTCCGCCCGAAACCGATGTCCGCGTGATGCCCGTGCGCCGCGGGTCCATGAGTCGCCTCATGCTCGCGATACGGCGGAAATTCGTGAACAATCGTTTCCATATTATTTCACCTTGTCCAGGACCATCACCGTCAACAACAGCGGCAGATAGAGGATTGAAGCCAGAAACAATTGCCGCGCCCGCGCCCGGGTGAGCTGCCGTGAAAATTGAATGGCGCACCACAGGAAGCCAGCGCCCAGCACCAGGGCGCCGGCGAGATAAACCGAACCGGCCATGTGGAAGGCGAAGGGGCACAACGACACCAACAACAGCGCCAACGTGTGGCTCACGGTCTGTTGTCCCGTGCGCAGGCCATCCGGGTCAATCACCGGCAGCATTTTGAAACCGGCGCGTGCGTATTCATCGCGATACATCCAGGCAATGGCCAGGAAATGCGGGATTTGCCAGAAGGCCAAGATGGCGAACAGCGCCCAGCCCTCGCCGCTCAATTCGCCGCGCGCGGCCGTCCAACCCATCAGCGGTGGCAACGCGCCGGGCACCGCGCCGACGGCGGTGTTCAGCCACGTCACGCGCTTCAGCGGCGTGTAAATAAACAGGTAGCTGATGAGCGTGACCGCGCCGATAACAAACGTGAGCAGGTTCACCGCCAGCGCCAGATAAACCAGACCTGTCACCGCGCAGACCCCGCCGAACAGCATCACCGTGTTGGGCTGCAATCGGCCCGCCGGCAACGGACGATTTTGGGTGCGGCGCATTTTGGCGTCGTATTCGCGTTCGAGTAATTGATTCAACGCCGCCGCGCCGGCTGCCACCAGGGCCGTGGCCGCCAGGGTGTTGAACATCAGCGCGAAATCCATCGGGCCGCGCCAGCCGACGTAAAAGCCGACCAGCGTCGTCAACAGCACGAGCGTCGTCAATCGCGCCTTGACCAGATCGGCGAACACCGCCGCCCAACTTTTTTCGGCCACGCCGGGAGCGCCGACATCCATGCCGGCGGGTTGCAATCCGGGGCACTCGCCGGCACGGATGCCAGCGCTCCAGTTACTTCTCAGAATTTCCACTGAAGCTTCTTTCATTTCACTTGTTGGCAGCCATGGCTGGAGCGCCTCCAAACGCGCCGGATATTGTCGTAGCGGACGCAATTTCGGGCAATGCCGCCGAACGGCGGAAAGCAATAATATACCCGAGCGCGCCTGTCACGAGTGAAAGCGCGCCACCCAGCACATGGGCGGTCGCCACGTCAGCGGCCTTGTTCGACCAGATCGTTGCCGCGCCGAGGAGGATTTGCACCAGAATTAATCCCAGCCAGAACAGCGCGAGTTTTGCCAGTGGATCACGTTTTCCGAGTTGCCGCCGCGTGCGCCAGGCACAGGCTGCGATTAAAACGAAAATCGCCAGCGCGACGAGGCGATGGACCATTTGCAGAATAATCTGGAAAGCCGTGATTGGATTTTCCGTAATCACACTCATGCGAACCTCGTTGTCTCTCTGAACGGCGGTGGCGCTGGTGTCGGGCAAGATTTTTCCGTAAGCGAGCGGGAAATCGGGAATGGCCAGGCCGGCGTGTTGTTGTCGCATCGTCGCGCCGATGATCAGCTGACACAGAATCAACACGGTCGTTGCCAGCACCAGCCGGCGCAGCGCAGTCATTCCAACAACTACCTGCAAATGGGTCCGGTCAGGCAGGGTAGAATCCTGCGCCAGCCACCAGCGGCTCGTGAACAAGGTGATGGCCGAGGTCAGGACGAAAAATAATTGCCCGATAATCGCGTGAAAAATGCCGAGTTGGGCATCGGCCAGAACCACGCGCAAGCCGCCGAGAACACCCTGCGCCACGACCAGCAGAAATGCGGCCACGCCAACCCAATGCATCCATTTGCGCGAGTCCTTGAGCCAGAGCCAGACGGCGAGAATCGTCGTCATCAGTCCGACGCCGGAAGCGATCAACCGGTGCGTGTGTTCATAGAAAATGCCGCCAATCCACAGGGAAGGCGGGAAGAGAAACATGTTGTAGCCATAACTGTTGGGCCAGTCCGGCACGGACATGCCGGCTTCATGACTGGTGACCAGACCGCCCGCGCCGAGCAGCAAAAAGGTGAATAACGCCGTCAAAACGGCAAACCAATGCAGCGAACGATTGATTTTTACAGGTGCGTGTTCGGACATTTCGCAAAAGCAAGGTCGCCGGCAGACAACAGCGGCTCCCTGGTTCCCGATTTATTTCACGTCAAAAGTAAAATTTACCGTCACATCGCTATCCTTGACCTCCACGTCCCTGGTCAAGGTACCGAGCTTGCGATGATCGGCCTCCACGGTGTATTTGCCCGGCGGCACATTCTTGATGACAAATTTACCGTCCGTGCCGCTGAGGCAATAGTACGGGCTGTCAATCACGCTCACCCAGGCAAACATCCACGGATGCACGTCGCATTTGAATTTCATGAACATCTCCGGTTTGGAAAACGTAAAAGTCAGGTCCGCGCCGCCGGGCATTTGCACCTGATTGGACTCCGGATTGCCCGCCGCGGCCGGCACGACGTGGACGTTGTGAATGCAGGAGTCGGAATTTTTAACGACCAGTTTCTGGCCCGTTTGAATGGCCAGAATCTGAGGTACATACAGACAGCCCTTCTGATCCATTGTCACCGGCGGCTGATTCGCACCGGTAGATTTGCCGGTGACATCCTTCAGGGAAACAATGACATCGGCGAGTTCATGGTTCGGCCCGACCACATAAAAATGCGTTGTCGGCGCGGTCTTATACATGGCGCCGCAGGTGGGATCGTTCATGAGCGGCGTGTACGGCACTTCCGGGGGCGGCGTGCCATTAAGCGTGATGATACCGATGATGTCCGCCGCTTGCGTAAGGGGAACAAACGCAAGCATCGCAACGACAATGAGTAACAAGAATTTTTTCATACTTTTTTGTCCTTTGAAGCGCAAAAACTGGCCACAAGCTAACAGTCCCGGCTGTGGTCGGCAAGAATTATGTGAAAAATTTCACAAGCGCTCATCCTTATTATTAATTACTTGTATTTGACGACTTTCCGACGGTGCGGTTCAAATCCGCCATGACCCGCGCCATGGCCAGGGCGGCCTGCGCCGCTTCCGTGCCGCGATTGTGTTTTGGGTTGAGGCAGCGGACACGCGCCTGAGCCTCGTTTTCCAAAAGCAGCACTTCGTGAATGACGGGGACTTCGTGCGCGAGCTGGATCTCCATGAGCGCACGGCTGACCGCCTCGCCAATGAGCGCGGCGTGAACCGTCTCGCCGCGCAAAATCACGCCCAAACAAATGATGGCGGCAAACGGCGCGCCGGATTCAAGGGGCGAAGTGCGGGCCAAACGTTTGGCCGCGACGGGAATTTCATACGCGCCGGGCACACGAACAATCCGGATCTCCGAAGCACCCGCGCGCCGCAACTCCGCTTTGGCTGCACGGAGCATGGCGTTCACATAACGCGCGTTGTAGTGCGACGCCACAATGGCGAAGGTCCCGCCGGGCGATTGAATCTTTTTTTGCTGATTCTTGCGGAGCATCCTTGGAATTTAACCACGAACCGACAGGAAGGGACACAAAATTTGCTGGTGGCCGGACTTGAGGTGGCGGTTTGATATCCCCACCACAAATTGATTGGTCTGCGGTAGAATCGTAGCGCCGGCGTCCTCGCCGGCGGGTATATGCGGCGTCCGGCCGCGTGTTTTTGGTTCGCGCACCGGGACGGTGCTTAAACCCGCCGCCGAGTCGGCTGCGCTACGGTGCGGGCTTCCAGAAGCATTTGCATCGTAAACCAAAATCTAAAAACGTAAATTCAAAGCAAATGCCCCATCTTCTCCCGCTTGGCCTTCAAGTACCGCTCGTTGTGCGGATTGGGTTTCACGCGAATCGGCACCTGCTCGACGATTTTTAGTCCGTAACCCTCCAATCCGACGATCTTTTTCGGATTGTTCGTCAGCAACCGAATGGTTTTCAAGCCGAGATCAACGAGGATTTGCGCACCAAGCCCGTATTCGCGCAGATCCATTTCGTAGCCGAGCTTTTCGTTTGCTTCGACGGTGTCATAGCCCTGCTCCTGCAATTTGTAAGCCTTGATTTTCGGGGCGAGGCCGATGCCGCGGCCTTCCTGCCGCATATAGACAATCACGCCGCGCCCGGCTTCGGCCACCTGCCGCATGGCCTGATGCAGTTGCGAGCCGCAATCGCAGCGGCGCGAACCGAACACGTCGCCGGTGAGGCATTCGCTGTGGACGCGCACGAAAACTTTTTCCCGCCCGGCCACGTCACCGTGAACCAGCGCCAGATGATGCTGTCCATCCAGCTTTGAGCGGTATAAATGTAAATTGAAGTCGCCATAGTCGGTCGGCAGTTTCACCATCTCAACGTGTTCGACCAGTTTTTCGCGCGTGCGGCGGTATTCAATCAGGTCGGCAATCGTGCAAACCTTGAGGCGATGTTTTCGGGCAAATTTGCGCAACTGCGGCAGCCGGGCCATGGTGCCGTCGTCGTTCAGGATTTCGCAAAGCACGCCGATGTGCCGTAAGCCGGCGAGTTGCGCGAGGTCCACCGCCGCCTCGGTGTGCCCGGCGCGCTGCAGCACCCCGCCGGGCCGCGCCCGCAACGGAAAGACGTGGCCGGGTTGGACCAAATCATCGGGCACGGCGGTCGGCGCGGCCAGGATTTGAATGGTCCGGGCGCGGTCGGCGGCGCTGATGCCGGTGGTGATGCTGCGGGCGGCATCCACGCTCACTTGAAAGTCCGTGCGGAAACTTTCCCGGTTCTGACGGACCATGCGGTCAATACCCAGTTGTTGCAGCCGCTCGACGGTGGTCGGCACGCAAATCAGACCACGCCCGTATTTGGCCATGAAATTCACCGCGGCGGGCGTGACGAATTGCGCCGCCAGGATCAAATCGCCTTCATTTTCGCGGTCGGCGTCATCCACGACGATGACCAGTTTGCCGCGGCGGATGTCGGCGATGATGGACTCGATGCTATCGAACGTATTCTTCATTTGGCGGGAACCAGCGTAATCCCGAAAAGCCCGGACGTCAGCCGCAAAACGCTGCCGCTTTGGCCGGATTAAAAAATGCGATTTCGGCTTTTTTTGTTTGTCGCGGCGCAAGCGCGACTTAATATAGGCGCGTTCAATTGTTCGCAAGGGAAACAAAAGCAAAGGGCGAGCGGGCGCCAGAAATTGTTTTGATTTATGTCACCCGGCGGTTCAATTCAGGAAAACGGCGAACTTCCCACCGGAAGCCCGGCGAGTCTTTTGCAGGAATGCCTTGCGTGCGGGGTGTTGGTGGTGGACGCGCTTGGCCGGATTGCTGCTTGCACACCGGAGGCCGCCACGCACTTGCGCGCCAAAGTGGAACGACTGCAAAATGCGCCGGTCACTTCCCTGCCCGCTCCGCTCCCCAGGCTCATTCGTGACGCCGCCAAAAGCGGCCAGCCGGTAACCAACCTGGAAATTTTACTGAAATCCTCGCGCGGCGCGATGACACTGCGGGCGAGCATTTTGCCGGTGAAAACGGGCACCCAATCACAGATTGTCGTTGTGCTCAACAACCTGACCTCCGCACCGGTTTTTGAGCAGAACATGCGGCGACTCGACCGGCTGGCCAGTCTCGGCACACTTTCGGCCAGCATGGCCCATGAAATCAAAAACGGCATGGTGGCCATCAAGACGTTTACCGATTTGCTGGTGCAAAAAGGCCAGGACACGGAATTGACCGACGTTGTCAGTCGCGAATTGCAGCGCATCAATGCCATAGTCACGCAAATGCTGCGGTTCGCCGCACCCAAAGGGGCTGCTTTCACGACCGTGCACATGCACGAGCTGCTGGATCATTCGTTGCGATTGTTGCACCACCAGATCACCGGAAAATCAATTTCCCTCCAGCGCCGTTACGAGGCCCGGATAGACACGGTGCGCGGTGACGACGCGCAATTACAACAGGCGTTCATGAACCTGTTGCTGAACGCGCTGGAGGCGATGGGCATGAAGGGCGTGCTGACGGTCGCCACGGAAACCAAGGAGGACAAACCGGGAACAGGCCAGATGCACATTCACATTCAGGACACCGGCGTGGGCATTGCGCGGGAAAATCTGGGGCGGCTCTTTGAGCCGTTTTTCACAACCAAGAAAAACGGCACCGGACTGGGGCTGGCCATCAGCCAGCGCATCGCGCACGAACATCAGGGCGCCATTCAAGTGGAAAGTGAAGTCAACTGCGGCTCGACCTTCAGCTTTTCGCTGCCGGTACTTTCCTGACAGACCGTCCGCTTTCAATGATGTGGAACGAAGCCTTGGACCTGAAATCCATCTATGAAGAAAAATGTTCCCGCGGTCACCGTAACGTTGCTGGCCAGTTCGCTTCTGGCAATAAATCTTTGCTGCGGGCAACCAACGGGTGTGGCAGCGGAAAAAGGGGGCCCCTGGGTGGGCACGTGGGGAACATCGCCACAGTTAACGGAAACCAGAAACCTGCCGCCCGCGCCGGGCTTGACCAGCAATACCCTCCGCCAAATTGTGCGGGTTTCCATTGGTGGAAATAGACTGCGCGTAAGGTTTTCCAACGCGTTCGGCCGGAATCCGGTGACGATGAGTTCCGTTCATCTGGCCTTGTCCGCAGGTGGGAGCGCGATCGTACCAGGCAGCGACCAGGCGCTGTTGTTTCAAGGCAAACCGGCGGTGACCATTCCGGCGGGCGAAGTCGTTGCCTCCGATCCTTTTGATTTTGACCTGGCGCCGTTGTCCGACGTGGCTGTGACCATCGATTTTGGCGATACGGCGGCGGCGGTCACGGGGCATCCCGGTTCTCGAACCAGATCTTATTTGCAGGCAGGTGACGAGGTCCTGGCATCAGACCTGCCCAAAGCGGCTAAAACCGAGCACTGGTATATTCTGACGGGCATTGACGTGGAGGCGGACCCGTCGAGCGCGGCCATCGTAACCCTCGGCGATTCCATCACGGACGGAAGGGGTTCGGGCACGGACAAGAACGACCGTTGGCCCGACGATCTGGCGCGTCGTTTGCAGGCGGACAAAAACACGGCGGACATTGCGGTGTTGAACGAGGGCATCGGCGGCAACTGTGTATTGCGTGGCGGCCTGGGACCAACGGCACTATCCCGCTTCGACCGCGATGTGCTTTCGCAGAGCGGCGTGCGCTGGCTGATTGTGCTGGAAGGCGTCAATGACATTGGCGGAAGCCGCGACCCGGAGGCGGCGGCGGCAGTAGCGACAAATTTAATCGCCGCGTATGAACAGATCATTGATCAGGCCCATGCCCGAAACATCCGCGTGTATGGAGCTACCCTCACGCCGTTGGGAGGGTCATTCTATGACCGGCCGGGGCACGAAGCCGCGCGTGAGGTTGTGAACCACTGGGTTCGGACTGGCAGCAGATTCGACGCGGTGATTGATTTTGACGCGGTTGTGCGCGACCCCAAAAACCCTGCACATCTTTTGCCCGGGGCGGATAGCGGTGATCATCTGCACCCGAATGAAGCCGGTTACAAAATCATGGCCGACGCGATTGACTTGAAATTATTCGGCAGATAAAACCGGTGCGACAATCGTATTGTCCGGGTCGTCCCGGTTGACTCAAGTTCCTGCTGAACCTACTCTGGACAAAAATTTCCCGGTAAATTATGCGAAACAAAAACTGTTCCGTGATGGCTTTGATGATTGCGGTTTTGGCTGCGGCCATACTCTGCCGCGCGCAACCCGCCACCAACCATCTGCCGGCGCCGATGAATTGGAGCGCCGAACAGGATCATCGGAACATGATGGAGCAACTGGGCATCAAAACGTTGCGACCGGGCGCGGAGGGCATGAATCCGAAGGCCGCTCATTATCAGAACACTGACGAGGCCAAGGCCAATCCTTATCCCCATCTGCCCGATCCGCTCATGCTGAAAAATGGAGAAAAAGTCACGACACCGGAGATGTGGTGGAAGCAACGGCGCCCGGAAATCGTCGAGGATTTTGACCGCGAAGTCTATGGCCGGGTTTCAAAAAACGCGCCGAAAGTGACCTGGGAAGCGACCAGCATCACCCGGACAAATAACGGCGCTGTTCCGGTCATCACCAAACAACTCGTCGGCCACGTGGATAATTCTTCCTATCCGCTCATCAGCGTGAACATCCAGTTGACGCTGACCACACCCGCCAACGCCACGGGCCCGGTGCCGGTGATGTTGGAATTTGGTTTTGGAAATTTCAGCGGGTTTGGCGGATTGGGCCGTGGCCGCTTCGGCGGAACCAATGGTTTCACTGGTTTCGGCGGAACCAACCGTTTCGGCGGTACAAATGGCTTTCGGGGCTTCGGTGGGTTTGGCGGCGGACCCAATTGGCAACAACTGGTTTTGTCCAATGGCTGGGGTTACGTGGTGATTGTGCCCACCAGCTATCAGGCCGACAATGGCGCCGGCTTGACGCGCGGCATCATCGGTCTGTGCAACCAGGGCCAGCCGCGCAAACCGGATGATTGGGGCGCGTTGCGCGCGTGGGCCTGGGGAGCCAGCCGCGCGCTGGATTATTTCGAAACCGACCCGGCCGTGGACGCGAAACAGGTCGGCATTGAAGGGCTTTCGCGTTATGGCAAGGCGACCCTGGTCACGATGGCTTACGACCCGCGTTTTGCCATCGCCCTGGTCGGTTCCTCCGGCGAAGGCGGGGCGAAACTTTCCCGGCGTAACTGGGGCGAGTTGGTGGAAAATCTCACCGGCACCGGCGAATATCATTGGATGGCGGGCAATTTTCTCAAATATGGCGGCCCCTTGACGCCCGGTGATTTGCCGGTGGATGCGCATGAATTGATTGCCCTTTGCGCCCCGCGCCCCGTGTTCATCAGCTATGGCGCTTCGTCAGGCAGCTTTGGCGCGGAAGGCACCTGGGTGGATCAGCACGGCAGTTTCATGGCTGCCGTCGCCGCGGGTCCGGTTTACAGGCTTTTGGGCAAAAAAGATTTGGGCACTCCCGGGAACTATCTCACCGACCCGATGCCGCCGATTAATATGGCGCTGACCAACGGGGAACTGGCCTGGCGGCAGCATGATGGCGGGCATACCGATGCCCCCAATTGGCCGACGTTCCTGAAATGGGCGGACCGTTACATCCATGGTCCGACGGCGGCACGGCCTGTGTCTCAGACGCCATAATGTCCAATCTTTGAAAGAAGGTTGCCGGTGTCAACGCAACGACTTAGTATCCGAATTATGCCAATCAAGCGTTTCTGCCTTTGTTTTTTTGCTTTCGCCGCTTTGCTGACTGCCACTGCTGCCGATAATTCATCCCGACCGTTCGTCAGCCCCATGTTCAGCGACAACATGGTTCTTCAGCGCGGAAAACCGGACGCCATCTGGGGTTGGGCCAAACCCGGGGAAGTCATCAAGGTGGAAATTGCCGGACACACCGCGAAGGCTGTGGCCGCTGCGGATGGCCGCTGGCAGGCGGAGATTCAGCCGCCCGCGCCCGGAGGGCCTTACACGCTGAAAATCATCAGCCCGGACCGGACCATCGAGTTGCACGAAGTTCTGGTGGGCGATGTCTGGTTGTGCGGCGGCCAGTCCAACATGGAGCTGGGCATCGGGCTGGTGAATAACGCCGCGGAAGAAATCAAAGGGGCGAATCATCCGGAAATCCGGCTTTTCCTGGTGAACCACAAAGTTTCCTATTCCCCTAAGCCAGTTCCGGATGGCGCCTGGAGAATTTGCTCGCCGCAAACCATCAGCGAAGGCGGCTGGGGCGGATTTTCAGCCGTCGCCTACTTTTTTGGACGCAGACTTCAGCAAGACATTCATGTGCCGGTTGGTTTAATTGAGGATTGCGTGGGCGGCAGTCTGGTGGAGAGTTGGATGGGTCCCGGAACACTGCGCAAACTGGGTGGCTATGACCAAAAATTGGCTGCCATAGACCAGCTGGGAGCCGAAGGCGCGCCGGAGTACGGCAGTTTTCTGATGCATTGGCTGGATGAATATGATGTGGGTTTGAAAGACCACTGGGCGGCTCCTGATTTGAATGATTCGGATTGGCAAACCGTTCACATCCCTGGTGCATTTCAGGAAATGGGGTTGGCCGATGCGCCGTGCGTTTGCTGGTTCCGCAAGGAAATCGTCCTGCCCGATCCGTTGCCCGCTGGTCCGGTCTCCATTCACCTGGGTTGGATTGAAAAGATGGACACCACCTACATTAACGGTCATTGGGTCGGGGCCAGTTCCTGGGTGGAACATAATCGGGATTATGATGTGCCCCGAGAGGAATTAAAACCCGGCACAAATCTGGTGGCGCTTAGCCTGTTCAAGTTGAAATCAAAGGATAGTTTTTTGTCCAAGCCCGACGAGATGCGTCTGGTGGTGGGCGACTCGGTGGTACCCCTGGCAGGCGAATGGAAGGGCAAACTCAGTTTCAATGCCAAGCCTCCGCATCCGATGCCGCTGGATTTTGAAAATTATCCGACGATGCCCGCCGTGCTCTATCTGGGCATGATCAACCCGGTGGCGCCGCTGGCCATCAAAGGAACGATCTGGTACCAGGGCGAAGCGAACTTTACGCAGGCTTACCGGTACCGCACGTTGCTCCCGGCCATGATCGACAACTGGCGGGACCGGTTTGGCCAGGGTGATTTCCCGTTTTATATTGTTGGCCTGCCAGCCTTCATGGAACGTCGCCGCGAGCCGGGCACCGATGGCTGGGCTGAGTTGCGTGAAGCACAAGCTTTGACCGCCCAAAATGTCCCGAATTGCGGCCTCGCCGTCACGGTGGACACGGGCGATGCTGACAATATTCATCCAAAAAACAAAGTCCCTGTGGGCGATCGCCTGGCCTATTGTGCGCTGGCCAGAACCTATGGCGAAAAAATCCCCTATCGAGGTCCGACCTATACTTCGATGAAACACCTGCCCGGTGCATTGAAACTTAATTTCGCCCATACCGATGGTGGATTGGTCGTGAAGGGCGACAAGTTGGGCGAATTCTCCGTCACCGGTAAAGACCGCCAATGGCACTGGGCCAACGCGAGGATTGACGGTAATTCGGTCGTGGTTTCGTCGCCCCAGGTGCCCGAGCCGGTGGCGGCCCGTTATGCCTGGCAGGCCAATCCGTTGGCCACGCTCTACAACGGAGCCGGCCTGCCCGCCGTGCCGTTCCGCACGGATGATTGGAAGGAAAGCACCCAGAACTAGGAGTTCTTTTCCATTGCGGGGATCCATTCCGTGCTGCCCGCGTTTGATTCTCAGCCGACGCACCGCACAGCGAACAGCATAGTGCCATTCGAGCGCAAAGTGAAATCAACCAGGGCTCTACTTCCAGCCTGTTAATTCCGGTACTCCTCCATACGGCTTCGCCTTCAAAGGCACGAGGTAAATATTGGATGTGAAGCCAGAAACGGAAACCAGTAACAAAGAACAAATTACTAGAGCATTTTAAATAAAACTGTAGCCATGTGGTTCCGGGTTTGGTAGAATTCGTTCATGCGAACCATATCCTTGGACTTGCGTGAACGAATCCTCTGTTCCTACGACCAGAAGGAAGGAAACCGTGAGGAAATTGCTC
>DATNHM010000053.1:0-65822 GCA_035604955.1 Candidatus Limnocylindrales bacterium
GAGCAATTTCCTCACGGTTTCCTTCCTTCTGGTCGTAGGAACAGAGGATTCGTTCACGCAAGTCCAAGGATATGGTTCGCATGAACGAATTCTACCAAACCCGGAACCACATGGCTACAGTTTTATTTAAAATGCTCTAGACTTTGCATTGTGTTCCAACGCCCATTCATTTTTCACTCCGTCAAGCTGTCGAAGATTGTTGATGCAAGCGTTGGCAGGAGATGTGACAGGTTCGCGCATGAAATTTGGTGTTGCGACCAAAATAATAAATCCAAGTACAAGACCAGCGAGCGCTACTTTAATTATCGATTCGAGAATTGGTCGTGAGCTTTGACTTTTCACCGGTTTGCTCTTTTAATTCGTTCAACACCGCAACGCTAATTCTGTTCCGGTAGTTATCTTCTCCGTCTGGCCATGCCGAAGTGGTAGCCGCCGTGGACGCGCGCGCCGCGGGCTTTGCCGGGGAATCCGCCGGGTTTCTGGCCGGGTTTGCCTTCCTCGAACAGCGCGGTGTAGCGGTAATCGAAATTCTCCAGTTTCACGCGCGGGATTTTCTGGCTGATGAAGCGTTCAATGGCGAAGACGTGGCTGGAATCCTCGGCGGTCATAATGGTGAAGGCGTCGCCGCTGTGTTCCGCGCGCCCGGTGCGCCCGATGCGATGGATGTAATCCTCCGGATGTTGCGGCACGTCGTAATTGACGACGTGGCTCACGTCGGCGATGTCGAGTCCGCGCGCCGCGATGTCCGTGGCGACGAGCACTTCAAATCGTCCATCGCGGAAACCCTTGAGCGCCTGCTCACGTTCGCGTTGGGTGCGGTTTGAGTGCAGCACGGCCACGGCGTGGTTGTTGCGCTTGAGCAGTCCCGCAATCCGGTCGGCGCCGTATTTCGTCCGGCAGAAGACCAGCACCGAGTTGTAATTCACGCGCTTGAGCAGTTCGAGTAACAGGTCGGATTTTTGCGAATCGGCCACGGGATAAATGACATGCTTCACCGTTTCGGCAGGCGTCCGTCGCGCGCCGATTTCAATCGTTTCCGGATTGCGCATGGCCCATTGAATGAGCGTTTCGATCTGTGGCGGAATGGTCGCGGAAAAGAGCGAGGTGTGCCGCTGGCGCGGACAGCGTTCGACGATGCGGCGCACGTCCGGCAGAAAGCCCATGTCGAGCATCCGGTCAGCCTCATCCAAGACAAGAAATTGAACCTTGTCGAGCCGCACCGTGCCGCGTTCGAGATGGTCGAGCAAGCGTCCGGGCGTGGCGACGACGATGTCCGTGCCCGCCCGCAACTCATCGTTTTGCCGGCCATAACCGACGCCGCCGAAAACGACGGTGGTTTTCAAATTGGTGAAGCGGGCGTAATCGTGAAAGGCGGTTTCCACCTGCGCGGCGAGCTCGCGGGTCGGTTCGAGGATGAGCGCGCGCGGACCGGGCGCATGCTGGCCAAGCTTGGAGAGGATGGGCAACGCGAACGCGGCGGTCTTGCCGGTGCCGGTCTGCGCGCTGCCGATGACGTCGCGCCCGGCAATGACGAGGGGGATGGCGCGGAGCTGGATGGGTGTCGGGTCGATGTAACCCGCGGCGCGCACGCCATCGAGGGTTGTCGGAGCAAGGCCCAATTTACTGAAAGGCATAGGTAAAATTAGCAGTACGTTAAATTAAAGGAAGCAATGAATTTGTAGCACCCGACGTGAGTCGGCTCATTTCTCATTAAAGACAGAGCGGACTCACGTCCGCGGCTACAAGTCACGACGGCGATTCAACCGCCTCCTCGGTCGTTTCGTCAGGAGGCGTGACCACGGATTCAACTGCCGGAACCGGCGTTTCGGCCGGTGCTTGAATCTCCGCCGCCGGCGCCATGGCAACTTCCGCCGGCGATGCCGGTTCGGTCGTCGCAATGACTTCGCCTTCCGCCACCGGTTTTTCTTCGGCGGGCTTTTTCTCCGGCTTGGGCGGTCTGGGTGCGGGTTTCTTGGCGGTTTCCAGCCGTCCGTCGGCGAACTCAATGACGTGGCCCTGATGCACGAGCCAGTGCAAATCGGCGATGATGGCGTTTTGCTCCGGCGTCGGTTCGGGGGCCACCGCGGGAACTTTGGGTGTTCCGCCTTCCGCCGGCGCGGCGGCCGGCGGTGCTTCGGTTTCAAGTTTGATTACAATGACCGCCGGCTGCGGCGTGGGCGCGAGCGTTTCAATCAGCTGCCGCCGGCTGCATTTCGGATGGGCATTGATGTGCGCGATGACGCGCTTGATGTTTTCCGACACCGGTGTGGTTTCGAGGTCGAGGAACTGCGGGCGCGCGACGGAAACGTGGGTGAAAGTCTTGTTGACCTTGAAAAATTGCAGGCCGTGCGTGGCAAACTGCCGGCTGAGTTCGGTGGCCAGTTGCAGCGGGAAATGTCGCTGCTGCTCCCATTCGGTGCGCACGAGTCGCTGCAATTCGCGGCTGCGCAGATTGCGGCTCGGCACGCCGGCGACGACGTGCGTTTCAACCGGTTTGATGATGGTTTCCTTGTGCGTGACGCGGAAATGTTTCTCGACCTCCTCCAGATTCGACAGCCTGAGCGGTTCGGGCACATTCAGGACGACGTAGTCGGTCTTGAAACTCTGTTCCTCGACCCACTTTTTGACGACGGCCTCGTCCTTCACGATCTTTACGCGGGCCTTGAAGACGTCGAACGGCATCCGGGCGAACCGCTCGGTGTGCAATTTACGCAACCGGTTCTGGTAATCGTGATGGTTTGGCGGACCGAGAATCACGCCGCTCATGCCGCATTGCGCGACAAACGTGTAGGTGCCCTTGGGTGGCTCGGTCGCTGTGCGCTCGGCCTGGTAAAACGTAGCGAAATGAGTTTTCAGGACATGCGCCATTGCCTCGTCTTCGCTCAACCACGGCGTGTCGTCGAGCGCGCAAACGAACAGTGGCTGCGTGGCGGTACCTTCGGGCTTTTTCTTCACCGCCAGCCGGACGGCATAGCGTTCCGGTTTTTGCAGGACGAGCTGCGCAATCTGGAACAGTGGATACGCCCGCCCGGTCATCTTAATCTGACGCGCCAGCGATTCGACGCCCTTCTCGTCCGGCAGAAAGGTAACGGCGATTTCCGGCAGCGGCGTGAGCGGTTCGGCACGTTCGCGTTCTCGCCGGTCATCACGGCGGTCAAAGCCCCTTTTGCGGTCGCCGAATTTTGCCCCGGATCGCGGCGGACGGGGGCCGCGCTGCTCACCGAACGATTCGTTGCGCGACCGTTCCCGGCGGTCACCGCGACGGCGTTCGGGCTTTGCGCCTTCGTCTCCGGTAAACTTTTCATACCGGTTGGCCTCGGCCTTGCCCTGTGCCCACGCGGGCTGGAACAAATTCTCCAGATCCAAATCCATGTCGGGAATGCTGCTCATGAGGAAAACGGCCTGGCCGCCATCAGGCTGACGCGCGCTGGGTGAGGATGGCGCTCACGATTTTCTGGGCGAGCGCGGGATTTTCGGCCAGCGCCTTTTGCGCGGCCTCCTTGCCCTGGCCGATCAATTCGCCCTCGAACTGCAACCAAGCGCCTTTTTTGCCGACCACGCTGCTCTCGACGCCCACGTCGAGGATGCTGCCTTCCTGGTTGATGCCGTGGTTGTAAATAATGTCGAACTCGGCCTCGGCGAACGGCGGCGCGACCTTGTTTTTGACAATCTTGACCCGGACGTGGTTGCCGATGGCGTTGCCGGCGGCGTCCTTGAGCGTGTCCTTGCGGCGGATGTCAATGCGCACACTGGCGTAAAATTTCAGGGCCTTGCCGCCGGGGGTTGTTTCGGGATTGCCGAACATCACGCCGACTTTCTCGCGCAATTGGTTGGTGAAAACGCAGGTGGTCCTGGACTTGGCCAGAATCGCCGTGAGTTTGCGGAGCGCCTGGCTCATGAGCCGCGCCTGCATGCCCATGGTGGCCATGCCCATCTCGCCTTCCAGTTCGGCCTTGGGCACCAGCGCGGCCACGGAGTCAATCACGATGACGTCCAACGCGTTCGAGCGCGCCAGGGTTTCACAAATCGTCAGCGCTTCCTCGCCGGAATCCGGCTGGGACACGAGCAGGTCGTCCAGGTTAACACCCAGTCTTTTCGCGTAGCCCGGGTCCAGTGCGTGCTCGGCGTCAATGAACGCCGCCAGCCCGCCGGCCTTTTGTGCGTTGGCGATGACATGCAGCATAAGCGTGGTTTTGCCGGAGGATTCCGGCCCGAAAATTTCCACGACGCGCCCGCGCGGGATGCCGCCGACCCCGAGCGCCAGATCCATGGCGAGCGAACCGGTCGGGATGACGTCAATCTTGACCTGCGCCCGGGCGTCGCCCAGGCGCATGATGCTGCCTTCGCCGTAGCTTTTTGTGATGGTGGCGATGGCGGCGTCCAGGTCGCGCGAGCGCGACGCGGCGGCTTTCGGTTCGGGGGCAGATTTCTCGGCGGCTTTTGCAGGCATAAAATTCGGGGTAATTTCGTTGTTGGTCGTCCGAAGTAAGACACTAGTAAATCGGCATGGAATAGTCAAACCCTGGATAAAAGAAACCGCACGCAGTTTGATTGAAAACCACCGCGAACTCCGGCAGTTTACCGGCATGAAAGCGATCAAATGGCTCCCTCTGGTCCTGGCGGTGGCCCTGGCGGCGGGTTGTAAGAAGGCTGAAACCGCGTCGACACAGCCGGCGGCCGACTGGGAACCTGCGCAGGCACAACCGAAATTGCCCACGATGAAGATTTATCTGGGCGCGGAAACCCTGGACGCCGAACTGGCGACGACTCCGCGCGAGGTGCAAACGGGCATGATGTTTCGCACGAATGTTACTGACGAAAGCGCGATGTTGTTTGTTTTTGCCCAGCCGTACCAGGTTTCGTTCTGGATGAAAAATTGTCCGGACTCGCTCTCCGCCGCCTACATCAGCCCCGACGGCGTGATTCAGGAAATCCATCATCTCGAAAAATACAACACCAACTCGGTCGTGGCGGCGAAACCGGACATCCAATACGTCCTGGAAGTCAACGACGGCTGGTTTCAACGGCACAACGTCAACACCGGCATGTTGATTCGCACGGAACTCGGTTCCTTGCAGCATACGTTCTTCCAAAACCGGCAATGACACGCGGCTTACTGAGGGATGGCGCGGAAATATTTAGGCGGATTGTCCGAGTCATCATAGTACCATTCGGTAACCGAACCAACATTCGTCGCCGTCGCGAGCGAAGTCCAATCGCTTTGGTTGGTGGAAATCTGCAAAGACGCCTGTCCTCCGATCGGAACCGACAGGTGCCAGGTGAGGTTGGTAAGTTGGACAGCGGGAGAAAAATCCGTGTCGAAAAAGCGGAGGCGGATCGTAAATTGTTGGCTGTCATCTGAATCAGACGCCGACGGATAAATGACGGGTAGATTGGTTGTCACGTCAAACGAGCCCCAGCTTTGATTATAAAAGAAAGTTCCAAAACTCCCGGTCACAACTGCCGGCCCAAGTTTGTGAAAAGTAATTTTGATGGGGCCTTGAATTACTCCTGGTCCTTCGCCATTGGTGTTTCCGTTCAGGACGGTATTGTTCAACCAATTGGTTGTGCCGGTCCGCACGAAAAAAGGTGTAAAGGACCTGTTTTCTCCCGTGTCGGCAGCACAGAAAAGAATGTCTGGTCGAGTTAAATGGCGCTTCACCAGTTGCCACGTCACTCGACCGTTTTTGAGGTAAAGGTCTTTAAAGTCGTAGGTTGCCGGCAGGAAGCGACTGCCTCTTGAATCAACCGGCTGAGGAACGAACGCAATCTTGTCAATGCCTGGTCGCCAGGCACCGTTCGCGAATGCGTGCCCGCGTCGGTCATACCATCCACGCATGACAGGATGCACCGACTGCAACAGAGTTTCAAAGCTGATATTTTCAGGTGAAAGCAGATAACGAAGCCCGCCGACATCATCACGGGTCAGACCATCAAAAAAATTGCCGGCACTTGGAATCGAGAGCCAATCAGCAGCCGCAAAACCATTTGCGAGCGGATTCACGGGAATGGAAAGTGGAATGGCATAATTCAGGGTTTGATTCGGCCAAAGGGTAATATCCAGAATGCCGGTATAGAGTTGATCATTAACATAGATGCTGGCCACGAGCGTCTCGGGATCAAAGTTCCGCAGGACTATCTGATTGGAAATAACGCCGCCCGGCCCCCAGAATTGGGAGCTAAGGAAAGGGCTGTTCGGATACATGACCGTCGGATCGAATTGTCTCAGCACGTAAACGAAACGGGTTGGCTGGGCCAATCCCATTTGTTCCAACAAAAGAGCGAGCGTCATGGACTTCAAATTATAAAGATTTAGCGCCTGGGCAGTGTAATTTATTTTCGGGCCCTGGGCCGGATAGTTGGACAAAACGACCGTTGAAGCTGGCGGCAAATCGTTGAGGGTTTGAATCGCGTCCTCTACAGCTGCCACACCGTTTGTGCCAAAGTAATCCAGAAACGATCTGTCAAATCCGTAAGTGATCACCGGGACATTCCAGCGATAACCGTCACCGATGTCCATCGGCCCGCCGATGTCGCCGAACGGATCGGCAAAAGTGGTTTGGGGTGGTCCGAAGCCGTTGGTCGTTGTCATCCATGACGCCAAGGGTCCCAGGAGCGCAAAGCCCGGGGAGGACCAGACAAATTGAAACAGGGTCAGTGAAACCAGCCCGAGGACAAAAAATCTTTTTGATTTCATGGCTGAATTTTATGGATGGATTGTAACTTCATGTTATCTAGAAGATTAACAGATGTCAATGACACTTTAGACTCGACCCTGCCTTCCAGGCCTTCAACAATTCGGACATGTTATCGCGGGTAAAATCCGAGGCGCTATTCGCCGAGGCGTTGAAATTCATTCCGGGCGGCGTGAACTCGCCAGTGCGCGCGTTCCGCGCCGTCGGCGGCCAGCCGTTCTTCGTCAACCGGGCCAACGGCGCGCTGGTTTGGGACGTGGACGGCAACGAATACATTGATTATGTCTGCACCTGGGGGCCGGCAATTCTCGGACACGGACACCCGAAAATCATTTCCGCCGTCAAAGCCGCCGCCGACCACGGCACCAGCTTCGGCATCCCCAATCCATTTGAGGTGACGATGGCGAAATTGATTTGTTCGCTCGTCCCGAGTGTGCAGAAGGTGCGCATGACGAACTCCGGCACAGAGGCGTGCATGAGCGCCATCCGCCTTGCGCGCGGTTTTACCCGGCGTGACAAAATCATCAAGTTCGACGGCTGCTACCACGGCCACGCGGACTCGCTGCTGGTCAAGGCGGGCAGCGGCGCGCTCACGTTCGGCAATCCGGACAGCGCGGGCGTGCCGGCGGCGTTCACGCAGCACACCATCGTGCTGCCGTTCAATGACGTTGAGGCCGTCAAAGCCGCATTCGAGGCGAATAAAAATCAAATCGCCGGCATCATTGTCGAGCCGGTGCCGGGCAATGCCGGAGTTTATCTGCCCAAGCCGGGTTACCTGGAATTCCTGCGCGAGATCACCCAGGCGAATGGCGCGTTGCTGATTTTCGACGAAGTGATGACGGGTTTCCGTCTTGCGCCCGGCGGCGCGCAGGAACGGTTCAAGATCGCACCGGATTTGACCTGCTTCGGCAAAATCATCGGCGGCGGGTTGCCGGTCGGCACCTTTGGCGGGCGGGCGGACATCATGGATTTGCTCGCGCCGCTGGGACCGGTTTATCAGGCCGGGACGTTGAGCGGCAATCCGCTGGCGATGGCAGCCGGCATTGCGGCGTTGGAGGAACTGAACAGTCCGAAGTCCGAAGTCCAAAGTCCAAAGTCGAAACGCTCGGCGAATGGCGCTTATTTGCGGCTGGAACAACTCGGCGCGCAACTGGAAAGCGGCATGAAAGCCGCCGCGAAAGCCGCGAAGGTTCCCGTGCAACTCAACCGCTGCGGCTCGATGTTCTGCGCCTACTTCACCAGCGGGCCGGTCCATAATCTGGCTGACGCGATGAAAAGCAATCGTGCGCAGTTCGCCAAATTCTTCCACGGCATGTTGGACGCGGGCGTTTACCTCGCGCCGTCACAATTCGAGGCGGGTTTTATTTCCACCGCGCACACCACGTCGGAAATTGACCAGACCGTAAAGGCAGCCGCAAAGATTTTACGCGGATTGTAACCTTTGTTCGCCGGCCTCGTCTCACAGGCTATGACGCGGCGTCATGCAGACGCGGCACAGAACAAACAGACCTAACGAAAGATAAAGCTTATGAGAGCCACCAAAATGACACTGATTGCGGCGTTGGCGGTGGGCAGTTTGCTGACACTGAGTCCGGCCTTACGCGCGGATGATGCCACCAACAGTCCGCCTGCAACACCGCCAGCCGGCGGTCCGCCCCCGGGCGACCGCGGACCGGGCATGAGGGGCCGGGGACCGAACTTCGACATGATTGCGCAACGACTCAACCTGACGGACGACCAGAAACCGAAGGTCAAGGAGATCCTCGATGGCCGGCAGGAACAAATGCGCGATTTGTTTCAAAACAACCAGGATATGTCGCGGGAGGATCGCATGGCGAAAATGAAGTCCATTCGTGAAGATACCGACGCAAAACTGAAGGCCGTGCTGACGGCGGATCAGTTCGAGCAATGGCAAAAAATGGAAGCCAGAATGCGCGGCCCGCGTAACGGCCCTCCGGGTGGCCCGCCTCCGGGTGAAGGCGGCACCAACGCGCCGGCGGCCCCGCCGCCGCAGACCTGATTTGTGGGGACATACGTTGCGAAGGGACGGCCTCCAGCCGTCCCTTTTTGCTTTTGACTGTAACATTTCCAGCGCCGTTTCCGTATTAAAATCAGTATGAAAACGAACAAATGGATTACCCTTACCGTAGCCACCGCGCTGAACATTTTTGGATTGATGACGACCCCTTCATTGGCGGCGGACGCCAATGCGCCGGCGCATGGACGATTTTTTCAACGCATCGCCGAAAGGCTGAACCTGACCGACGACCAAAAGGCGCAGATCAAAACCATTCTGCGGTCGGAGAAGGACACGCTTAAACCCCTGGTCAGCAGCCTGCACGCCGCGCGGAAAAATCTGCGCGCCGCTATTCGAGCCGGTGACGCCAACGAAACCACTGTGCGCGCCGCGTCGGCCAGGGTCGCCGCCGTGGAAGCCGATTTGGCAGTTGAACGCATGAAAATTTTCGCCAAAATCGCGCCCATCCTGACCGATGAACAGCGTCAACAAATCAGCGAGTTCGAGCAGCACGCCGATGATTTTACGGACCGGGCCATCGCCCGCGCCAGTGACCGGTTGGGCGACTGAACCGTGAGCGACGATGCCGAATTGCTGGAACGCATCCGAAACGGCGCCACTGACGATTTCGGCGAACTCGTCCGGCGGCATCAGTCGCGCGTGTTCGCCATTTTGCACCGATATGAACGCGACCTCCACAAAGTCGAAGACCTCGCGCAGGAAGCTTTTGTCAAGGTCTGGCGCGCGTTGGGGCAATTTGACGGCCGCGCGCCTTTTGAACACTGGCTTTCCAGCATCACCACGCGGGTGGCGCTGGACCACTTGAGAAAAGAAAAACGACGGCAGAATGAAATCGGCCTGCCCGAACTCGGTGACGACGCGCTGGACTGGTTGCGCAGTGGCGACGGGAAAAGTGAACTGGAAGCGCGCAGCGCGGCCGAGCTGCTGGAACTGGCCATGCGCGAATTGTCGCCCGCCGACCGCGTTGTCATCACGATGCAGGAACTGGAAGGCCGGAGCGTGAAGGAAATCGCCGTGGCGATCGGCGCATCCGGTGTGGCCGTGCGGGTGCGGGCCATGCGGGCCCGAGCAAAGCTGAAACGGTCGCTGGAAAAACTGGCGGGGCATGAGTCTCGCGGGACGGAAAAGTCAGGGCTCGACGGAGTCTCGCCCCACCAAAATGAAAAGTGAAAGAAAAATTATGAATAATCGGAAACTGAAACAACTGTTTGCGTCGGCGCGCCGGGAAACCGCGCCCGCGCCGCCGGAGGATTTTGCCGCAGACGTGCTGCGTGCCATTCGTCGCGAACCGCCGGTGGCCGCACCGGAAACCATTTCGATTTTTGACCAGTTGAACCTGTGGTTTCCGCGCCTGGCGCTCACGGCATCGGCGGTCATTGTGCTGTGCGTGGCGGCGGACTACGGGCTGACGGCGGCGGGGGTGCCGAATCTGAGCGATGGCGCGGCGCAGCTTTCCGCGCAGTGGCTTTTGACGCCGACCGGACTTTGATTATGAAAGCCTTTAAACTATCGTTGCTGCTGGCGCTGGTGTTTCTGGCGGGCGTGATGGCCGGCGTCGTCGGCACGCGCATTGCCATCCGCCACTGGGTGAACACCGCCATTCAGCGCCCGCAAAATTTTCAGATGCTCCTCGAACGCAACCTGCGTTGGCGGCTCCACCTGGACGCGCATCAGCGGGTGGAGGTGCACCGGATTCTGACCGACACGCGCATCCAGTTGCGGGATTTGCGGCAGGAATATCGCCCGCAGGTCGTGGCCGTTCTCACCAACACCGAGGCGCAAATTTCCGCCATCCTGACGCCGGAACAGGAGGCGCGCTTTGAAAAGATGCAGCAGGAAAACCCGCGGTTCTTTCCGCCGCCCGAACCGGAGCGGTAGCCGCACTTTCAATTTTCCAATGTTTGCGGCGCTCTGCCGATCCGCCACTACGGTCAGTTGGAAAACGCATTTTGATCCGCACAGATTCCATTTGAGCAAAACCGGCGGTGGCGGTAAGGTTGGCGTTGTCTTGCGCGCGTAGCTCAATTGGATAGAGCGTCGGCCTCCGGAGCCGAAGGTTGTGGGTTCAACCCCCGCCGCGCGTACCAGTTTTTTTTGTGTCTTCGTTGCCGTCCCAACTGAACCAACAACCAGCACCGAGCCAACCCATTTCAAACTACCAATACACTGAATTATCGGCTGGAAGGCCTTAAAACTGCCTGAAACCGCTCAAAAATACCCACAAATAAGCATTAAATAACTCTCGACTTGTAATTGTACTTGCGACTTTAATTTGAAAGTCGTACCTTTATTTGCATGAAAGAGATTCGATTCGAGTATCCGATCGAAAACTTCCCAGGTTTTCTGGCTGACGCCGCATGGGGCGATACCATATACGAGGTGCTCGTGGAAACCAAGGATGCCCGAAGGTTGCGCACGGCTTTGATGGAAATGGCCCGGGTCGCCGCATCAGACAAGGTGCGTCGCGCGGTGCTGGTGCTGGAAGAACCGGCCATCACGGAATCCCGCTTGCGCGAAGAATGGCAGGGAGCAGCTTCGGTCATCCGGCCGGAGCTTTTCGGTCACCTGGCCATGGCGATTCGTCAATCCGGGAAATGGAGTGGCATCCCGGTTTCACCGGACACCAGGGAAGTTCCGGTCCTGGATGAAATTCTCCGGCATGAAATCTCCCGTCGGCCCGCCCCGTCGGGCAGAAATGCAGAGGCCCACTATGAGATACTGCGCATCCTCATCCATCAATGGCTGCTCGGCCGGGGGCCGTTCGCAATCAATTCACTCATGAAAATTTCCGGGACCAGCCACCCCACGGTCTCACGTTCCCTCGATCGTCTGGATCATTATTTGAAACGCCATTCCGACCGCAGTGTCGAACTGCGGATTTTCCCGCGCGAAGAATGGGCACGCTTGCTGGCGGTGTCGGATGACGTTCGCGGCACGGTTCGTTTTGCCGACCGTTCCGGCCAGCCGCGCTCGCCGGAATCCTTGCTTCGTCGTTTGGGCCAACTTCGACTTCCCGCTATTGCCGTCGGTGGTGTCTTGGGGGCAAAACATTACCAGCCCGCCCTAGACCTCATCGGTAATCCGCGTCTCGACATTTGCCTCCACACCGGGCGCAAGGCCGTAGACCTTTCGTGGGTTGAACGTCTTGACCCGGGTCTCGAGCGAACCGTGCGCCGCGACGAATCGCCGGTCTTGGTGATTCATACCCTCCGGCGGGCGGACTCGCTGTTCCAACCCGGGGCCGACGGCCTCCCCTGGGCCGACCCGGTCGAATGTCTGCTCGATTTGCACGAAGCGGGTCTTGAATCCCAGGCGCTTGAGTTTCTGAATTCATTCCCCGTAACCCGAGACAGCCCGTTATGAGCCGTGACGCCAATGTGAAATTGATTTCGCCCGGGGCGGTTCTGAAACAAATCGCCGCCGCCATTCCGCCGGACTTCCGGCAAAACATCATCATCGTCGGCAGCCTGGCGGCGGGCTATCATTTCTTTGGCGACGACCCCAGGCTGCAAGTCCGCACCAAAGACGTGGATTGTCTTATCTCTCCGCGCATCAAAGCCATCCCCGCCGGACAGGCCGTCGCGGACCGTTTGTTTGCCGAGCAGTGGCAGTTGCGGACCGAAGGTGGTTGGGGCAAGCCCGGCGATGCCCAAACTCCCGAAAACCGGTTACCCGTCGTCCGACTTCATCCGCCCGGTTCGCCGGATTGGTTCATTGAACTTCTCACCGTTCCCGAGTCCGAAAACGATCTCGACCGGAAAGACCTTCGACTGATTACCACCAAAGGGCATTTCAGTCTGTGCAGCTTTCGTTTCCTGTCACTGGTGGAATTCGAGCCCGGCGCAACTCCGTTTGGCATCGCCATCGCCCGCCCCGAAACCATGGCGCTGGCCAACTTGCTGCATCACCCGGTCATCGGGAAAGAGACGATGAGTGGTCTGATTGCCGGCCGTCGCATCAAACGCAGCAACAAAGACCTGGGGCGCGTCCTCGCGCTGGCCCGGCTCACGGAAGGCAGGCGGGAAGATTCACTGTTGGAATGGCCAAAAATCTGGGTGGCTGCGCTTCAAAGCCGCTTCCCGTCGCACTGGCGCGAGCTCGCTCCACGAGTGGGTACCGGGTTACGACAACTGCTGCGCCCGGAAAATGAAGCCGACCTGGAAGAAGCCCGTCATACCTGCGAAAACGGGTTGCTCGCTTTCCAGGCACCCTCGCTGAAACTGTTGGAAATAACGGGGCAACGGTTGCTCCAGGATGCCATTGAGCCGCTCGAAAAAATCTCCACGGCACCGGCGCGGAGAACGGCGGCAAAGTAACGGCTGCGAAATTCGTCCGCTCGTCCAACGGCGCCCCAGGTGTTCCGGGAACAGTTCACCACTATCAAACTGCCTTCGAAAAGCGGGCAAAAGTGTGCCTGAAAATTGAAAGTTTCACCTCTATTTGAACACAGCAGGTTCAATCCCGGTCTAAAATCTCCGCCTATTAGACAGACAAGGGGGACTGAAATAGACGTACCATGAATGAGCTAATAACCACACCATTACCATCTTTACCCGCATCACCATCATCACCGGAACCGGCAGAGCGGCTGCTGAAAATTTTTGAGTTCCTCAAAACCCACCACGATTTGCGCTACCCGCACGTGCGGGATATTGGGCAGCAAATGCGGGTGCTCCGGCTGAACGACCTGCCGCAGCACGCTGCCATTGAAATCTTTCGCCCGAACGGCGATCCCGAACAGGAATCGGAGGAGGACAGCGACATCGTTTTGCGCATCACACGACCCGGGCTGACGCATTGCCCGACGCCGCCGGCGGCGATGGCCGACTGGCTGAAACCCGGCTGGCAGGAGATTGACGCCAACGCCGAGGTCCAGCCGTCCCGGACGGTGCGGGAAAAGGACGGGTCCACGCGGGTCGAGCGGTTTGAAGAAGTGCCGCAACGCCCGGCGTCATTTCGGAAATGGCAGGAGGAACGGGCCGAATGGCAGCGGAATGAACAGCCGGCCCGCCAGGCGCTCGCGACCTTCCAGGCTGTCTATGAATGGTTTGGCATCCATGAACGCGAAGCGGAACAAATCGAACTGCTGGTCGGCGACGGACTGTTGCATTGTCCCGATGAAGCCGGGGCGTTCAACCATCAAGTGCTGCTCCAGCGGCTGGAACTGGAATTCTATCCGGAAAAGGGCAACCCGCAATTCGTCTTCCGCAAACGCGAACAACCGCCGGAGTTGTACGTGGAATTCCTGCGCCTGCTTCCACAGGCAAACCACCAGCAAATTGCCAGGTGTGTGGACGAGTTGAAGCTGACCGAACTGTCACCGCTCGGCGGAGAGGAGACGGACGGATTTTTGCGCCGGCTGATTTACGGCATCTTTCCGGGCGCCGGTGACATGGTGGCCGCCGGTGAGCAACCCAAAGACGACCAGCCGACCATCTGCCGGGCGCCGGTCATTTTCATGCGCCAACGCCGTTCGGGAGTTGAAAACGTATTTGATATGGTGCGGGAGGACATCGGCAAGCGGACAGACTTTTCCGCCGCCCTGCTGCAAATCGTGGGCCTTGGCAGCGGGTGGACGGGTGAGCCGCAGCCACAGGAAACTGTGCCTCGGACTGCGCCCGGGAACAGTGACGCCGAGATTCTGTTGAGCAAGCCGGCGAACAAGGAACAACTGGAAATTGCCCGCCAGTTGGCGAAGCGCGATTGCGTGGTGGTGCAAGGCCCGCCGGGAACCGGCAAGACGCATACCATCGCGAACCTGCTGGGCCATCTGCTGGCGCAAGGCAAGCGAATCCTCGTCACAGCGCATACGCCGAAGGCGTTGCGCGTGTTGCGACAAAAGGTGGTGGCCGCATTGCAGCCGCTGTGCATCAGCGTTCTGCATAATGACAGGCAGAGCCAGGCGGAATTGCAGCAGTCCGTCCGGCAAATCTCGGTGCGGCTTGCCCAGGATGACCAGGTATTGGGGCAGGAAGCGGAACGGATCCAGCGCGAACGCAAACGGATTATGGCCGAACTGGCCGAGGCCCGGGCGCGGTTGCTGGAGGCGCGTCAGGATGAAATCCGCCCCGTCCGCTTCGGTGGAAAGGCGATCAGGCCGGTTGACGCCGCGAAACGGGTGAAACGGGGTGTAGGTTTGGACGATTGGATTCCGGGCCCGGTCAATTTGGGCGCGGAACCGCCGCTGTCGCCTGCCGAAGTTGCCGCGCTTTATCACACCAACGCGCGGGTCAGTCTCCGCGACGAACGCGAGTTGAAAGCAAGCCGCCCCGACACCCGGGCACTGCCAACCCCTGCGGCGTTCCGGGAATTGATGGATGAAATCAGCGCCTTGTCTGGGCAGAACCTCCGCTATCGGGAGGAATTGTGGAACGGAGCCGCCGGCCCCGACGATTTGGCCGAGTTCGACCGCATGTTGTCCCGCGCAACCAGGGCCATTGAATTTCTGAAGGACAGCGCGCCATGGCAACTGGAGGCCGTGCAAGCTGGTCGCGATGGCAACAGCGCGCGGCAGGCCTGGGATTCGCTGGTCGAACTGATTGAAAACTCCTGGAACGAGATTCAGGTATGCCACACCCAGGTTATGACCCACGGCCCGCAGGTGGACGACCAGCGACCGCCGCGTGAATTGCTGCCCATCGTGGACGAAATTATCGCACACCTCGAATCGGGCAAGTCGTTCGGGCGGCTGACGAAACTGACCAGGCCCCATTGCCATCAGTTCATTACCACAGTGCGCCTGGGCAACCGTCCACCGGCGCTGGACCAGCCGGCAGAGTTCCGGGCGGTGCGGGCGCTGCTGCGCATGCAGATCGTCCGGGAGGAACTTGCCGAGCGGTGGGCGCGGCAAATGTCGTCCCATGGCGCCCCGCCGGCAGACGCTTTGACCGACCAGCCGGAAAAGGTCGCGCACGGTTTCGTGCCGACGATTCAGAATTGCCTCGACTGGCACAAGTCAACGTGGCTCGCGCTGGAAGATGATTTTGAGCGGCTCGGTTTTCACTGGCAGAGTTACCTGGAATCCACGCCGCCGGAAACCGGGGCCAATGCGGAATTGCGCCGCCTGCGAACGGCGGTGACCGGCGAATTGGAAACCATTCTTAAGGCGCGTGCCGGCCGGTTGCGCGAAAAATATCTGGAAAGTGTGTGGGCCACCTGGCTGGCGGCGCTCCCGGAGAGCGACCAGCCGGAAGCAACGGCAACCCGGAAGTTGAGAACATCCCTCCGGGAAGCGTCGCCGACGGATTACGAACAAGCTTACGAGGAATTGGTTCGCCTCAAGAACCTTGAATCGGACCTGGAATCGCGTCGAAATTTACTCGCCCGTTTGCACACCCGCGCGCCCGCGTGGGCCTCAGCGGTTGAAAACCGTCATCCCGATCACGCCCGGCCGGAACCGCCCGGCGATCCGGCGGCAGCCTGGGAATGGCGGCAGTTCCATGATGAACTGGAGCAACGGGCAAAGGTTTCCCTCGACGAATTGCAGCAGCAGATCGAGCGCCTTGGCCACGAACTCATGGAGTCCACGGCGCAATTGGCCGAAAAGCGGACGTGGGCCAGTTTGATCCGGCAAACCAGTCCGGAGCAGCAGCACGCGCTCAAATCATACGCCCTCACGCGGAACAAGTTGTCGAAAACCGGCACCGGCGTGCGCGATGCGGAATTGCGCGCGGCGGCGAGAAAGGAATTGACCGTGGCCAAAGGCGCGGTGCCGGTGTGGATCATGCCGTTGAATGAGGTCGCCGACTCATTCGATCCGCGCACCACCCGGTTCGATGTCGTGATCATTGACGAGGCCAGCCAGTGCGATCCGACCGCCATGTTCGCGCTTTATCTCGGACGCCAGGCTGTCATCGTTGGCGACGACGAGCAGGTGACGCCGGTGGCGGTGGGCGTGGACATGAAGGAAGTCGAGGAGTTGATTGACATCCATCTGCCGAAGGGTTTTCCGTCGCGGCAACATTACGACGGGACCACCTCCATTTACGAACTGGCGCAGGTGTCGTTCGGCGGCGTGATCCGGCTGGTGGAACACTTCCGTTGTGCGCCGGACATCATCGCATTCAGCAATCACCTCTCTTACAAGGGCGAGATCAAGCCATTGCGCGAGGCTTCCGCCATCCACCTCGCGCCGCATGTCATCCCGTGCCGCGTTGCCTGGGACGGCGGTGTCCAACAAGAGGAATCCAATCAAGCGGAAGCAGAAACCATTGCCTCGCTCATTTGTGCCGCATTGGAACAACCGGAGTATGCGGAGAACGAGGAAGGCAAACCGACAACGTTCGGCGTGGTGTCCATGGTCGGCGACCGGCAGGCGATGAAGGTCGACGCGATTCTGCGCCAGCACATCGAACCGGCCGAATACAAACGCCGCCGGATTCTCTGCGGCGATTCGGCGCAATTCCAGGGTGATGAACGGGACGTGATGTTTCTGTCCATCGTGGATGCCCCGTCGGCGAAACCGCCGCTTCCCTTAAGGCAGGAAGGACCGAAAAAGATTTTCAAGAAGCGGTTTAACGTCGCCGCCAGCCGGGCGCGCGACCAGATGTGGGTGGTGCACAGTCTCGACCCCGAAACCGACTTGAAGCCGGGCGATTACCGGCGCCGATTGATCGAGCACGCCATCAACCCCACGGCGTGGGAAGAAAAAGAAGACCCACTGCCGGATAAAATGGAGTCCGCGTTTGAAAAACAGGTGCAGGCCATCCTGGAAGCGGTGAATTTTATTGTGTTGCCTCGATTCAAAGTCGGCAGCCATCGGATTGATCTGGCCGTGGTTGGCAACGGACGGCGATTGGCAGTGGAGTGCGATGGCGAACGGCACTTCGAACCGGATCAACTGCGGGAAGACCTGGAGCGCCAGGCCGTATTGGAACGGCTCGGCTGGCAGTTTGTCCGTGTGCGCGGGAGCGTCTTTTTCCGCGACGAAGAGCGGGCGATGGAGCCGGTCTTTCGGCGGCTCAAGGAGTTGAACATCACTCCGGATGCGAAGCTTCCCGGGCCGGAGTCTCCGGCCGGGAAGGATGAATTGGTGCAACGGGTAATCCGGCGGGCCGGAGAATTGCGCACCGCCTGGCGGGAACAAAAACCGTCCTCCGAACTGGTCAAACGCCTGAATCTTCCCAACCCGCGAACCCGTCGCGTTCGCGTGCGTTAGCCTTTGGAGACGGCTGCGTGCTGGCACCCCCGCCACCAGCCCGTCTATCTGTTATTGTCCGCTTTTCGTTTTTTAATTTTACCCCTTGACACCGTTTCTGAAACCAGCTACCTTTCTATAAAAAGGTAGCTTGCTGAGTGTTTGGCGATGAGCGTGAACGAAAAATTTTCGGCGATTCGGAAGGGGCTGCTCGAGTTCCTCGTGCTGCAAATCATTTCGGCGGAGAAGGTTTATGTGGCGGACATCTTGAAGCAGCTCAGCGCGACCGAATTCGCCACCCAGGAAGGCACCCTGTATCCGTTGTTGAGCCGGATGCGCCGCGAAGGGCTCCTGGATTACGAATGGAAGGAATCCGAGGCCGGGCCGCCCCGCAAATATTACGAGCTGACCGCGAAGGGGCGGGAGCAGTTGCGCGAAACCCTGGAGTATTGGGGCGAGATCAACGGGACGGTGAAAAAACTGGGGCAAAAATAGAAAGGAAACAACCCATGAACAAAGTCATTACCATCAATCTGGGCGGCAACGCCTATCAACTCGAAGAAGGCGGCTATGACACTCTGCGCGCTTATCTGGAAACCGCGACCGCACAACTGCAACACAATCCGGACCGGGATGAAATCCTCTCGGACATCGAGCGGGCGATCGCGGAGAAGTTCCGCGCGCTTTTGGCCAGTCACAAGACGGTGGTCGAGACGAAGGAAGTCGCCGCCGTCCTTGCGGAGATGGGGCCGATTGAGGCGGAGCCTGGTGAAGCTTCAAGGCCGGGCGCTAGCAGTGCCGGCGCCACCAGCGGCACGAGCGGACAGAAGACGGCCGGAGAAGAAAAAGCGGCCGGGAGCGGCGGAACGCCAAGGCGGCTCTATCGGATCCAGGAGGGCGCAATGATTGCCGGCGTCTGCAACGGGATCGCCGCCCATATGAATATCGATCCGACCCTCGTACGGCTGGCCTTCGTTCTTTTGACGATATTTTGGGGCACCGGGTTGCTCGTCTATGTGGTGATGGCGATTGTGGTCCCCGAGGCGCGGTCACCGGAGGAAAAGGCGGCGGCGTCCGGTTTCCCGGCGACGGCGCAGGAATTCATCCGGCGCGCCAAGGAAGGATATTACGAGGCGATGAAAGGCTTTCCGGACCGCAGGGCGCGACGCGAATGGAAACGTCAGTTCAAGCGGGAAATGCGCGCGCACGCGGACCAATGGCGGTATAACTGGCACAGCTATTGGGCGGAACATGCCCCGGTTCATCCCGGGATGGGTTTCGCGCTGCCGTTCCTTTCATTGTTGCAAGGCGCGGCGACCGTCGTGTGGATTTGCGCCATTATTTCGCTGCTGGCGACCGGCGCGGTGTTCGGTCTGGCGCTGCCGGCGAACGTGCCGACATGGGTTGCGGCGCTGTTGCTGTTGATTGCCTACGGCATTCTCGTGGGGCCACTGAAATTCGCGCGGCGCGCGTGCTATTATGGTCTGGGCCGGCCAAGATGGGCCTGGTCATTCGTGTTTTTGCTGGATGCAGTGGTCTGGCTCGCAGTGGTTGCCGCCTTGCTATGGCTGGCCTTCCATTATCTTCCGGAATTGCGCGATGCAATTCACAGCTTCCCTGCAATCGCGCACCAGGCCGCCGACGACATCCGGACCTGGTGGCATGGGAAATGAGGCGGCGTGCGGCAGTAAGGAATGCCAGAAAGGCAATCAATCATAAGCCAAGTTGGCGAAAATCTCCGAGTGCTTGTCGCCAAGGTCTTATCCAGCGGCCATCATTCCGACGCTCTTCTAACAAAACATCTTTTGCGTCGAGTTGTTCCCAACGCTGTTCTGCTTCTTTCAACCAACTGCTAACGATGGCGGGTGCTTCTGGAACCGACAACTGACGCTCCACAAGGCAAAACCAAGCAAGATATTGACACCAACTCAATTTGAGCCACGCTTTCGCCGGTTCATTCACAAACTGTTCCAGAATTTGATCGGCGAACGTATTGCCCGAAGACCCAACTTTAAGAAAGTCACCGAACCCTGAACGACGGAGTCTTTCGATGTCCGCCCGCCGGAGAAAAGCAAGCAAACCTTGTTCAAACCAATATGGCAATTGACCACCACCAGCATCCTGTTGTTCATCAAACCGACTTCGAGTAAACCGACGCAAGTTAAAGAATTTTCCTGAAGCACAGCTAGATGCTCCTGCGGCTTTCAAAAGCAACATTTCAGAGGAACAGTGTGACACAAGTGTCGCGCAGCCCGATTTTTCAAGAGCCGATACAAGTACCATGAGCGAAAGCACGTTTGACGCATTTTCAATCTCTTGGCGAGGTGGCGTGTCAGCCTCTATGACGATGTAGCACAACGGTGGTTTCCGGCTGGAAATGATAGAAGCTATCCGCAAAGCATCATTCGGTTCGGCCAAGTCCTTAAGCGAAACACAAACAGATTGGATGGGCCGTATAGACCCCACACTCAATCCTTCGGCCAACATTGAAAATGCCTCACAGGACGAAACGTAGTATTCAGAGCTGTACTTGCTTGGCAAAACCACTGGCGAGCAGACCCCATCCACCTTCAAAGATTGAGCTTCGGCGACCAGCTTCTTAATAAGATTCTGCCACCATTTTGGTGAGGAAATGTCAGCTGTGTCCAAGTCTCGCGGAAAATACCTGTGGTTTGACAACTGCCCTCGTTCGCTCTGAGGACAATAGAGCTGTGGATCTAAGATGACACCAAACCTTCCCTTTTTACGAAAACTAGGCAGATGTTTCGATAACTCTGTCTCAGATCGGTTAACCGGACTTAAAACCAAACCGGTAAATCCATCAAGCCCAGAAACTCCGACTAAATTCTCGGAGTCATGTCCCATTTGTAAGTACGCAGCCATAGTCCTATCCCTATTTGAGCGCAGCCAACAAAGTATCCGGATCGCCAAAGCGCAAAACCGGCCACGGCTGCACCATTTTGATTATTGCGGGCAATCCGGCTTGCGCCATCGCCGCGTTAAAATCTGGCGACGGCCCTCGCCTTTCAGACACAGCGTAAACTGCCGCATTTGGGTTTGCAGGGTCAACCTGATAAGGATGGCGGCCAGTCAACAGCAAACTAGCAATGACGCCGATGGCAAACTGATCGCTTCGCCAATCAATCAGGGCTTTGTCGTTGGTGAGTTGCTCTGGTGATGAGAAGAATGGAGTACCCGGCCCACTCGGCCACCAGCTGGCTGTCAGAGACGTCTGACTTAGATCGCGCACAATACCAAAATCCACCAATACCGGTTCCGGCTGATTCTTGCGGAACATAATATTGGCTGGCTTGATGTCGCGATGAACCAAGCTCGGTTGAAGATCCTTCACGGCCAGAATTAAACCTTTAACGAGTTCAATTACCTCTTGCTGCGTCAGATGGCCAACCTTCAGACGATCTTCTAGGGAACCACCATCGAAAAATTCTTCCACAACGACATCAAAAACTCGTTTATCGGGAGCTGAGAACGTAGTGGTGGCGAGAACTTTCGCAACCCGAAGCGAATTGCAACGTTTCAGCGCCTCAATTTCGCGATCAGTACGTTCGACGTTAATTTTCGTCCGATCTACAAGTTTGAGCGCGACCACGTGACCAGTACGATCTTCTGCCTGATACGTTTCTTTAAACGAACCCTTGCCGCAAAATTTGGGATCCTTGAAGCCGAGCTGGCGTGCAATTAATCCGGCAACTTCTGTCAATTCAGGCTTGTCACTCATTCATCGCCGAAGTGGGCGAGAGCTGCTTTGGTGAGCCACGGCAATAGCGGGTCGTTGCGACGTGGTTTAATAGCTAATTTTGCTTGTTGCATCCCGAGCACAATCAATCCGACTCCATGCCTAACAAACTCGCGTTCAAATTTTAGTGCCGTGTTCGCAGCTTTGACGGGGAGCGCGACGTAGCAATAGTGCGCAAAGCACGTATTCCGGCGCGCTTGATCTAACGCATCACGCCACTTTGATAGTTTCGTTTCAAATGCGTGAACCTCATCCTGTCCGCCAAGCCCAAGCACATCCGTTCGACCTGACGCATAGTCAAATTCGTGGGCGACTTCACGACAATGCACCGGTCCGTTCTTCGCTTTGACCACGGACGAAAGCTCGTTTACCAAGCTCTGTTCCGTTAGATAGCAAGATTGCTCTGTTAAGTGCTTAGTGCGCACAGCAATTGCGTTCATGGGTTTGATATACGCCTATCATAGCAAAACTTATTGTGCAATACATTTGCGGCCTCGCAAACTCCCAAAGAAGCTAATTCGCAGCCGGTGGTTGAAAGCCCGGCAGGCCGAATTGCCAGAATAGAAATGACCAGATGTCAGCGGTCTGTTCTTCCCGCTGCTTTTTTGTTGAACCGATGCCGTGGCCGGCTTCGTAGTCCACGCGCAACAGGACGGGTTTGCCGCTGGTCGTGGCGGCCTGCAGGCGCGCCGCCATCTTCGCCGATTGCCAGGGTTCCACCCGCGGGTCGTTGATGCCGGTCGTGAGCATCACAGCGGGATATTTCGTTCCATCCTGGACATGGGCGTACGAACTCATTTGATACAATTCCTTGAAGCCGTCCTCGCTCTTGACGCTGCCGAATTCGGGGATGTTCGGCACGCCGTTCGGCGTCGTCTCGATGCGCAGCATGTCCAGGCAACCGACTTGAATGACGGCCGCCCCGAAAAGATCGGGCCGGTCGGTGATGGCCCGGCCAATCAGGATGCCGCCGGCGCTGCCGCCTTCACCGGCCAGCTTGTCCGGCGAGGTGTATTTGTTCTGAACCAGATAGTCGGCACAGGCGTTGAAATCCTTCCACGTGTTCGGCTTGGTCAGCTTGTAACCGCCTTTGTACCAGTCTTCGCCGTACTCGCCGCCGCCGCGGACGTGGGCCACGGCAAACACGCCCCCCTTTTCGTACCACGCCAGCAACACCGGACCATACGCCGGGTCCTGCGATATCCCGTAAGCGCCGTAACCCCAAAGCAGCGTGGGATTGGAGCCGTCCAACTTGATGCCGCGCCGATAGACAATGGACAGCGGAATCATTTCGCCATCGTCACTTTTCGCTTTGACCTCAACCGACTCCAGGTTATCGGGCGCATCGAACTGGCCCAAGGGTTGCAAGCCGGTGTTCGTGATTTTTTTCGTCCTCGGATCGTATGCGTAAATCTGATCAGCCCTGGTCCACGTGCCCATGTCCAGCCAGGTGCCGTCGAGCCGCGGATCCACTGCGGCCAGGGCCACTGAGCCGTCGAACGGCAGTTTAATAGGCTCGATTTTCCCTCCAACAGGCATCCGCCAGAGGCGTCCGATGCCGCCATCGCGCAGTTGCACGTAGAGGGCGTCTTTGGCGACCGCCAGGGCGGTAATTACGGCGTTGCCGGCGGGCACGACGGTCCGGGCCGACGCCAGGTCCGGTTTGACCAGGGAAGTAGAAATAATTTTGAACCGGGGCGCGTTCCTGTGCGTCAGCAGAAAAATTTCCCTCCCTTTCACGGCAAAATCCGTGACGTCGTCGTCCACATCGCAAATTTTCTGCCACGGCGGATTGGGTTTGCCGACCGACGCCAGCGGGGCGGCGTACACCGTAATCTCCTGCCGGGTGCCGTGTTCAATCGTACCCAGAGCGTATTCGGAGCCCGGCACGGTGCTGACAAACGGGTCGTCGGCCGGGTCCATTTTCACCAGTGGCGAAACGTCATAGCCGAAGGCGGGTGGTTCTTTATCGGCATCGGCGCCGATAACGTGCAAATACACGCGGCTCTTCTCGTAACGCGCCGTTTCCGGCATGTCCGGTTCCATTTTTTGCAGGCGATTGTAGTAAAATGATTTCCCGTCCGGGCGCCAACTGATTCCGCCGAATTGTGCGCGGTCAATCGGCTGGCCCACTTCCTGGCCGGTCGCTGTTGCCAACACGTGAATCACGGCGTCCTCCGAGCCGGCGGCGGAAAGTCCGCAGGCGACATAGGTTCCGTCCCGCGACGGTTCGTAATAATTGATGGCAAACGGTTTGCCGGCGGCTTTGGCGAATTGTTCCGGGTCAAACAACAATGTTTCCTTGCCGGTCAAACCCTCGCGCACGTAGAGCTTGAACACGTTGTCCTGCGGCAACCGTTTGAGATAAAAATACCGTCCATCCGGCAGACGGCGCACATCCTCCACCCGGGCGGCAACGGCATTGTTGAGTTCGTGAATCCGGGCGAGCAGCGCCGGCCGCCCCGGAATGCGCTCCAGCAGGGAATGCGTGTAATCATCTTGAAGTTTCATCCACACCGTCACGTTGGGATTGGACGGGTTCTCCATGTAACGGTAGGGGTCAGCGACCGCCGTTCCGAAATACGTGTTGGTCACGTTCTCCGCCGGCGCCACCGGCGGGGCCGCCAGACCGCACCACGTCATCTGGAAGCCAGCGCTCGCAGCCAGAAAAATTTTTATAGCTGATTTGGCAAAATTCATGCTGTTTCCCTTTGTCAAAAAATGAATTAACGTCAATTCCCGGCGAACGCGTCAACGAATTTCATCATGGCGCGCACGTCGTGATAGTTCGCCTTCCAACTGTTCGCCAGCGTCGTGTCCACGGGCTTGCCGTCGGCCGCCACCGAGTAAAGCCAGATGCCGGTTTTGGGGTCCACCTGATAAGTCTTGATGAATCGCAACTCCTGGCTCAAGGCCGTTTCATAACGCGGGCCTTCCTTGGGAATGGGGTTTTTGTCCTGATGCTTCAACGCGTCGGTTAGCGCGGACAGCATTTCGGCCTGCACCCACCAGATTTTTTCCGTATCGGTCGCCGGCCGATCGTCAAAGCCCCGGTAATAAAGTCCGCCGCGCCGGTGGTCGTAACCGTTCTTGAGCGCGTGGTTGAGCAGCGCGTTAAAATGATTCCACGAGGGTTCCTGGCCCAGGACGTTTTCGGCACGGATCATCAGCCAGGCAAATTCGACGTTATGCCCGTAGGAAAGCCCCGCGCTGCTGGCCACGGTCACCGGTTGCCAATTGAATTCCCGGTGAAAAGCGCACTTCGACGGGTCATCGGGATAAAAATACGTCGCGTTGATGTGCAGGGCTTCCGCCAGCGATTTTTTAACATCCGGGTCGTGCGTCGCGTCGTATAATTCCGTCAGTGCCTCCATCCAGTGCAGATGCGAGTTGGCGCTTTTATAGCCAATCACTTCAACCTCATTGCGCGGGTCGCCGGGTGAAAGCGGTTGCCAGGTTCGATCCGCGTGCTCAAACCAGCCGCCGTTTTTGGTGTCATACAAGTGCTTCTGAATCGTGTGATAAAGGTCCAGCGCGTGGGCCAGCGCCTCCCGGTCGCCGCTGGCGCGGTAGTATTCGACGAAGGCGTAAATCGTGAACGCCTGGCCGTAGAGCAATTTACAATCGTTCACCGGCCGGCCGTCGAGATCGGTCGTCCAGAAGTAACCGCCGTTCTGCCGGTCGAGAAAATGGTCGAGCAGAAAATGATAACCCTGTGTGGCCGCCGCCAAATAATTCCGGTGGGTGTCGCTGTAACCTTCAAGTTGCGCGAGCGAAAAAGCCCAGACCATGCGGCTCTGCGTGACGATTTGTTTTTCGACCGGCGTGCGGCGGCCTTTCACCGCATCGTCGGCGAGCAGATAGCCGCCGTGTTTGGTGTCCTGGGCGGTGTCATACCAGTAGGGCAAGATTTTATCGGCCAACTGCGTTTTCATTTCATGCGCCGGCGTGGAAAAATCCACGGCCCTCCCGGGTGTGGCGACGAGGGAAAAGATTGCCAGAAGCTGCAAAACGCATGGCCGGCGACGGAGAAACAGGGCTTTAACGCTGAATGGCTTGGCGCACATGCGCAAAGGGTTACATTTTCGCCATGGCGATTCAAGAGACATTGGCTCATTTCACTCTTGGCTTTCGCTGTCTGTTGCGTAAACTAAGGGTTCCATGATTGATACTGATATTGAATTGTTGAAGGGCATCGCGAATCAGTTGCGAATCCACTCGATCACCGCAACGACTGCGGCCGGCAGCGGCCACCCGACCTCCTGCTGCTCGGCGGCGGACGTGGTGGCGGCCTTGTTTTTCGGCCACATGCGTTACGACGCGAAAAATCCCCACTACTACAACAACGATCGCTTTATTCTTTCCAAAGGCCACGCCGCGCCGCTGCTCTACGCCGCCTGGGCGGAAACCGGTTTGTTCCCCGCCGAAGATCTGCTCAAACTCCGCAAATTTGGCAGCGACCTCGAAGGCCATCCCACACCGCGCCTGCCGTTTGTGGACGTGGCGACCGGTTCGCTTGGCCAGGGCCTGAGCGTCGGCGTTGGCATGGCGCTGGCCGCGCGGTTCGACAAACTGGATTACAATACCTACGTCCTGCTCGGCGACGGCGAAATCGCCGAAGGTTCGGTGTGGGAAGCGGCGTCACTCGCCGGCATTTACAAGCTCAACAACCTCATCGCCATCGTGGACGCCAATCGCCTCGGCCAGAGTCAGGCGACGGCCTTTGGCCACGACATCGGCGTGTATCGCAAACGTTTTGAGGCGTTCGGCTGGCGGGTGGAAGACATTGACGGCCACGATCTTGAGGAAATTTCGGAAGTGCTGGGCGGCGTCGGATTGAACGATCAACCCCTGGCCATTATCGCCAAGACCTATAAAGGCGCGGGCGTTTCGTTTTTGCAGGACAAGGATGGCTGGCACGGCAAACCGTTAAATAAGGAAGAGGCCGCCAAAGCCATCGCCGAACTTCAACCGACCGCCAAATCCGGTGTCGGCGTGCCGATTCCTGTGCCGAATCAACTGCCCGCTCCGAATGACGTTGCGCCGGCCAGTTACCCGCCGCTCGCTTACAAGATCGGCGATTCGGTCGCGACGCGCGAAGCCTATGGTAATGCGCTCGCACGCATCGGGGAGGTGGACCCGCGGATTGTGGCGATGGATGGCGATACAAAGAATTCCACTTATTCGGAAAAGTTCATGAAGAAATTTCCGGCGCGCTTCACGGAATGTTTCATCGCCGAGCAGAACATGGTCGGTACTGCCACCGGCATGGGTGCGCGCGGCAAGGTGCCGTTTGCCTCCACCTTTGCGACATTTTTCAGCCGCACGTTTGACCAGATCCGCGTCGCGGGCATTTCGCAATCAAACCTGAAACTTACCGGTTCGCACGTCGGCGTGAGCATTGGCGAGGACGGCCCGTCGCAAATGGGGCTGGAGGATATGGCCATGATGCGCGCGGTTGCCGGCAGCACGGTGCTGTATCCGAGCGACGCGGTCGCCGCGGAAAAACTGGTTGAACAAATGGCACAAGCCAAAGGCATCTGCTACCTGCGCACGTCACGCCCCAAGACACCGGTGATTTATAACAATGACGAAACATTCCCGATTGGCGGGGCGAAGGTGTTGCGCGATGGGGACAAGGCCACGGTCGTTGCTGCCGGTGTCACCTTGTTTGAAGCCTTGAAAGCCGCCGACGCCCTCAAGAATGAAGGCATCAACATCACCGTCATTGACGCTTATAGCATCAAGCCGCTGGGCAAGGACGTGATTCTCGCCGCTGCGAAAAAGACAAACAACACCGTCATTACCGTGGAGGATCATTATACGGAGGGCGGCTTGGGCGACGCGGTCGCCGGCGAACTCAGCGCCGACGGCGTCAGGGTGCATAAGCTGGCCGTGAACAGTCTGCCGCGTTCCGGCAAAGCGGAGGAATTGCTGGCGCACTTCGGCATTGATGCCGCGGCAATTGCGAAAAAGGTCAAGGCACTCTGACCGTCGGGAAATTTTCGGGATTCTTAAAAAACGCGGAGAGATTTCTCCGCGTTTTTCCTTATATTCCATGGAGTTGTGCGGTTTTCTTTTTGCCAATCCAGGCCGGGTGAGGCAAATTGTAATAGGATATGAGTGGAAACGGAAAATTTCTGAAAGGCCAATTGCTGTTGGACGGCGGCAATCTGAGCGGTTCCTTTTTCCACCAGTCCGTGGTGTTAATTTGCCAGCATGACGCCGAGGGGGCATTCGGCCTGGTCCTCAACCATTCCCTCGGCAAGACCGTCGGCGAGATGATCGTGGCCGATCTGCCGGATACGCTCCGGGAATCGCCCTTGTATCTCGGCGGCCCGGTGCAACCCGCCGCCTTGAGTTATTTGCACACGGACAATTTCATCCCCAACGCCGACGTGCTGCCCAATCTAGCGCTCGGCCATTCTATCGATGAACTGGTGGACATCGGCGAATCGTTTTCGACCGGAAAAAAAGTCCGGATGTTTGCGGGATACGCGGGCTGGTCACCGGGCCAGTTGGAAAAAGAAATGAAACTCAAGTCGTGGCTTACCTTTCCCGCGTCCCTGGAACTCGTCTTCGAGATACCCCCCGGGCAACTCTGGGGAAAAATCCTGAAAAGCAAGGGCGGCTGGCGCAACAAACTCCTCTCCCAGATGCCCGAGGATTTGTCGCTGAATTGAGCGGTTGTAGCAGCCGACGTGAGTCGGCTCTGACCTCATTGATTTGAAATGAGCGGACTGGCGTCCGCCGCTACTGGTCAAGACTCAATTTGCCCCGATGCGCAACAGTGCCGCGTCTGATTTCGCTAAAATTTTCGTTTGCTCCAAGGACGCGGGTACCAGGCAAAATTGGCCGGCGCCGGGATTCACCGAAACTGAACCGCCGTTGATTTCCAGTTGACCGCGGACGGCGGCAATAATTTGAAGCTTGCCCGGTTTCAAATCCAGTCCCGCACCGGTTTTCATCTGCAATGCCTCTACGTTGAAAAGTGGATCGTTGACCAGCGGACGCGATTTGATTTCGCCGCCCGCATACTGGCTTTGCACCAGCTTCGGTTCGAAATCGTTGAAATCAATGCTGGCGAGCGACTCCGCGACGTGCTGGTCGCGCGGTTTGCCGTCCAGCCCCACGCGATTCCAGTCGAACACGCGATAGGTGGTGTCTGAATTCTGCTGGATTTCAAAAATCACGAGGCCTGCGCCGATGGCGTGGACGCGGCCGCTCGGCAGAAACATGACGTCACCTGTTTTCACCGGCAGGCGATGAAAGCATTCGGCCACGCTGCCGTCCCCGATTTTTTTCTCAAAGGTCGCGCGGGTGACGCCGCGTTTAAGGCCGACGTATAATTCCGCGCCGGGTGCGGCTTCGGCAATGAACCACATTTCGGTTTTCGGTTCGCCACCGAGTTCGGCGGCCTTGTTGGCGGGTGGGTGGACCTGGAGTGAAAGTTTTTCCCGCGCATCGAGGATTTTGCAAAGCAGCGGGAAACGATTCTCCGTTGCCGGTTTTGCGCCGCCGAGAAGTTCAGCGGCGTGATTTTCCATAAGCCAGCGCAAATCCTTGCCCGCGAGCGGGCCATTGGCGATGACACTGGCGTCGCCGGGCCGGTCGCTGATTTCCCACGATTCACCGATGGGCGCGCCGGGCGGGAGTTGCTTGCCGTAGAGCCGCTCAATTTCGTGTCCGCCCCAGACGCGTTCCTTGAAAATCGGCTGAAAAGAGAGCGGATAAAGCACGGAGATCAAGCCGTGGCGGCTGCGCGGGCCATGAGATTGGAAGCCGGTGTGAGAGCCGGCTTGGCTTCGTCGGCGGTGGGCTGCACCTTTTCAAGGAAGTGCCCGTGGGCGCGGTATTTCTCGTAACGCCTTTTCAGGCGCTCGGCGACCGGCAGCGCGAGACTTTTTTCAAGATTTTTGAGCAAATGTTTTTTTAAATTTTCCGCCGTCGTCTCCGGATCGGTGTGCGCACCGCCGAGCGGTTCGGGCACGATTTCATCCACCAGTTTGAGTTCAAACAAATCCCTGGCGGTAATTTTGAGGGCGGCGGCGGCTTTGGCCGCATTCGCGCGGTCCTTCCACAGAATGGCCGCGCAACCCTCCGGGCTGATGACTGAATAATAGGCATTCTCCAAAATCAACACCCGGTCGGCCACGCCGATGCCAAGCGCACCCCCGGAACCGCCTTCCCCGATGACGACCGAGATGATGGGCACTTCGAACAGTGTCATTTCGCGGAGGTTCACGGCGATAGCCTCGGCAATATGGCGTTCTTCCGCGCCGATGCCCGGATACGCCCCCGTCGTGTCAATGAGCGTGACGATGGGCACGCCGAATTTGCTCGCGAGCCGCATCAAACGGAGTGCCTTGCGATAACCTTCGGGGTGGGCGCAACCGAAGTTGCGCAGAATATTTTCCTTCGTGTCCCGGCCCTTCTGCGTGCCAATGACCATGACACGGTGTTCACCAAGCCTGGCAAAACCGCCGACCATGGCATGGTCATCGGCAAACAGACGGTCGCCGTGCAATTCCTGGAAATCGGTGAACGCCTTTCCCAGATAATCCAGCGTGTAGGGACGCTTGGGGTGGCGGGCCAATTGGACGCGTTGCCACGCGTTGAGGTTCGAGAAAATCTGCCGCCGGGTTTCCTCCAGCTTCTTTTCGATGAGCTGGATCTCCTCCTCAAAGCTGACGCCCATGGAGTGCTTTTCCGGGTGTTCTCGAAGGTCATCAAGCTTGCTTTGCAGTTCGATAATCGGTTTCTCGAAATCGAGCTGATGTTTCATGTCAGGGAAGTTATCCGTTTTGGGCCGGACAATCAATGGGGAATTCCAGAAATGCGAAAGGCCGGACTTTCGTCCGGCCCCCGCGATGACGAGGTTTATACGCCTTCACCGAGGCGCTCAGAAGGGTGACACGGCCAACTTGGGGGTCGCTGTTCGAGCCGTGCCACGAGCAAAACCTCTATGCCAACCCTAAACGAACAGCGAAAGCTTCACTCGCAACATATCATAGACGGTCCAAAAGGCAAAAAAGTTCAAAAATAATTTTAACCGCTCAATTTGGCCGGATTTCGCTGAAAATCCGGGTATTTGGGCGCGATTGTATCACCCGCGCCAACGGGGTTTTTCCGGAAAAAACGAGCGATTCACGCAACGCCTTCTCCTTGCCGGCGCCCGAAATCAGCACCCAAACCTGCCTGGCCGCCGCAATCGCGGCGTAACTGAGCGAAATCCGCCGGGGCGGCGGCTTGGGCGAATTGTCAACGAACAAAAACGGCCCCGGGTGATTCACGACTTCTGCCGGGGCGTCAGGGAATAACGAAGCCACATGGCCGTCCTCGCCCATGCCAAGAAATATCAGGGTCAGGACCGGCTGGCGATTTTCACCTGGCAACGCAATCTGGCGCAGTTCTTCCTCGGCGGCTTTTACGGCAGCGGATGGCGAATCTTCGCCGCGAATACGATGAATCTGATTTTCGGATACTTTCAGCGGCGCGAACAGCAGTTCGCTGGCCATCTTGAAGTTGCTTTCCGGGTCATCGGGCGGGACACAACGCTCATCCGCCCAGAAAAAATGGACGTTGCCCGGAAGGGATGGCGTGCCGCCGTTCCCTATTTTTCGCGCCTTTGCCCGTTCAACGAACGCCGCGAAAAATTTTTGCGTGATGCGCCCGCCGGACAGCGCGACGCAATATAGTTTGCCGGCGCGCCGGGCTGATTCAATTTCATCCAGCCACGCGCCGGCGACCTGCGAAGCCAGTTCGTCGGCCGTGACGAAGGAAATCAGTTCAAACTTTTTCATTCAATTAATACTTCATTCAATTTGGGAGGGACGGCGTGTCGCCGTCCCTGACTTTACCATGGTAAAACACGGATTCGTCCTTGAAATGGCCACTCATCAACTCGTTTCACCAAACCAGCGCGGACGGGATTTTCGCGGATGTAAGTCCATTTCTGGTCATAATTTTCACTGCGACGCAGGCGGGTATCCCAGAAATCCCGCTGCCATTGGCCGGTTTCAGGTAGATGGAGACAGCTGAATTCCCGTTTCCAAAACGAAACCCATCTTGGCAAGGTCACGGTCAAGTCTCGCGGCGCACAAAACAGGTGGACGTGATCCGGCATCAACAAATAATTGCCAAGGAGCCAGGTATCAGTTAGCAGCCAGATTTTGCGGAGGGTATTGTGGACGTTGGTTTGCGCCAGCCACGGTTGACGATCCTTGGTGCAAACGGTCAGTAAAACAATCGTCGGTTGTTGAAGCGAGACTAGAACACCGTGCGCCGGATGCTTTCGTCCGGGCTCACAAAAAGGTGCGAAATCGGGCATTTGGTTTTGGGAGGGATGCCGGTATTGGATCCCTCCAATTGTTTATTTTTTAGTCAGGGACGGCGACACGCCGTCCCTCCCAATTGAAACAGCAACTTCCGTTTTGACCGAATTGGCAATGTAGCAGTGTTCGTGCGCCAGATGATGCAGCCGTTCTTCGTCACCCGGCGTGGGCAATTTCTCGCCGCCATAGACAATTTTGGGGTTCAGTTTGACCGAGCTGACCCACGGCACGCCTTTCTCGTTTTTGGTCACCCGCCCAACGGCTTCATCTTCGTAGCTGTTAATTTGGAATCCCGCTTTGCAGGCCAAATGAAGAAACGTAAGCATGTGACAACTCGAAAGCGATGCGACGAACGCTTCTTCGGGATCAACCCCGGCGGGATTCGACCAGGGCTCAGGCACCACGGCCGGCGAAGCCGATGCCGGAACGGTGACGCCGCCGTCAAAAGTCCAGGTATGTTCGCGCGAATACTTGCCCTTCAGAAAATCCGGGCTGGTCCGCTGCCATTTGATCGTTGCTTGGTATTCGGACATAAGATTCCGCACGAATCATTGCCAATCGCCAATCGCCAATCGTAAATCAAAAATCAAAAATCACTTGACCATCTGCGGTTCATGCCAGGCGTGGCCGCTTTGCGCCAGTAAATCGTCCGAGGCCACCGGTCCCCAGGTGCCGGCGGAATAAAATTCCCGGTTCGTCAACGGCTTGCCATCCCAGCCTTTGCGAATGGAGTCCACGATTTGCCATGCGGTTTCCACCTCGTCGCGTCGGATGAAGAGCGTCGCATCGCCGACGATGGCTTCCAGCAGCAGCCGTTCATAGGCTTCGGGCGTGTAAGCGCCGAACTCGGCGTCGTAGCTGAAGTGCATCCGTACAGGTCGCACACCCATGCTCATGCCGGGCACCTTGCCGTTGAACCGCAGATAAATGCCTTCGTTCGGCTGGAGGCGCAATGCAATGGCGTTGGTGTCGAGCTGTTGTCCGCATTGCGCGGCGAACAATACGTGCGGCGTTGGGCGAAATTGAATACGTACTTCGCTGGCGCTCATCGGCAGGTATTTGCCGGTGCGCAGGTAGAACGGCACGCCGGACCAGCGCCAGTTGTCAATCAGGAGTTTCAAAGCCACGTAGGTTTCCACATTGGAATCCGGCTTCACCTTCGCCTCCTGCCGGTAGCCGGGAACGGGTTTCCCATTGATGCTGCCGGCAAAGTATTGCCCGCGTACGACCTGCCGCGCCACGTCCTCGGGCGTCAATGCCCGGATGGATTTCAGCAGCTTCACCTTTTCGTCGCGAACGGATTCGGCTTCGAGCGACACGGGCGGTTCCATCGCAATCAGCGACAGCACCTGGAGCATGTGATTCTGCACCATATCGCGCAACGCGCCGGCTTCCTCGTAATAGCCGCCGCGATCGCCCACCCCGATTTTTTCGCTGACGGTGATCTGGACGTGATCGACGGAATTCCGGTTCCAGAGCTTTTCAAAAATGGAATTGGAAAAGCGGAACATCAAAATGTTCTGCACCGTTTCCTTGCCAAGATAATGGTCAATGCGGCAGACCTGCTGCTCGTGGGCGTAGCGCGTCAATTCCCGGTTCAGCGTCTGGGCGGAGGCGAGATCGTGGCCGAAAGGTTTCTCCACGACGATGCGCTGCCGGCCGGCGCCTTCCTTGTGCAGCAGGCCGGCGCGATGGATTTGTTCGATGACTTCGCCGAACTGGCTCGGTTGGGTGGCGAGATAAAACAACAGGTTTTCCCGCAACGGTCCGCTGCCGAACGAGGTCAGCATCTCTTCCAGCTTCTTGTAAGCGGTGGCGTCGGTGAGGTCGCCCCGGCAGTAAAATAGATTTTTGGCGAAGGCCTTCCATACCTCATCGTCCACCGGCTGGGTGCGCGAGAACTGGTTGAGCTCCTCGCGCAATTCGTTCCGCCACGATTCGTCGGTCTTGTCGCGCCGGGCGAACCCGATGACGCGGAATGTCGGCGGCATCTGGTTGTCCTTGCACAGATGATAAAACGCCGGGATGAGCTTGCGCGCGGTGAGGTCGCCGCTCGCGCCGAAGATGATGATGGAACAGGGTTCCAGCGACTTGCGTTCGGCGCTGATGTTGCCGGGAGCCGGTTCTTCCAAAGAAATCGACGTATTCACGGCCACAACAATGGCGCAGGAACCGGACAATTTCAACGCTTCTTGTAGCAAGCACCTCAATAATTGTCCGGTGTTCAAAAATTGCTCGCTCGACCCGGCGCTTTTTCACAAGATGTTTCCGCCAGCTCCAGGTTTTTTGGGGCGCGAAGATGAAAGCGAAAATTGTTATTACACCAAAGAAGGCCGTGGTGGACCCGCAGGGCAAAACCGTCAAAGGCGCGCTTGAGCAGATGGGTTACCAGGGCGTCGCCGCCGTCCACGTCGGGAAATACATCGAGATCGAGCTCGCGCCCGGCACGGACAGAACCGCCGCGCAGCAGGCGTTGAACGACGCGGCGCACAAATTTCTGAGCAACCCGATTATTGAAGATTACAAACTGGAAATTGAATGAGTTTCACAAAGTCAGCAGTCAGTAGTTCGTAGTTAGTAGCAACCGACATGCGAACATCTCTACTGACTATTGACTACTGACCACTGACTAAAACTAATGAACTTTGCTGTTTTGCAATTTCCCGCTTCCAACTGTGACCAGGACGCCATTCACGCCCTGCGCGACGTGCTGGGCCAGTCGGCGCGTTACCTCTGGCACAAGGAAACCTCGCTGGGCGACGCCGACGCCGTCATTGTGCCCGGCGGCTTCAGCTACGGCGATTATCTGCGCTGCGGCGCCATCGCCCGGTTCAGCCCGGTGATGCAGGCGGTGAAACAATTCGCCGACAACGGCGGTCTCGTGCTCGGCATTTGTAATGGCTTTCAGGTTTTGACTGAAGCCGGCCTGTTGCCCGGCGCGCTCGTCCGCAACCGTGATTTGCAATTCCATTGTGAACACATCTTTCTGAAAACCGTCACGCCAGATTCGCCGTTCACGAACAAAATTCCGCCGGGCAAATGGCTGAAAATTCCCATTGCCCACGGCGAAGGTTGCTACTTTGCCGACGAAGAGACACTGGCGAAGCTCAAGGCGAACCACCAGGTTTTGTGGCAATACTGCGACGTGAACGGGAACCTGACCGACACGGCGAATCCGAACGGGTCGTTGCTGAACATTGCCGGCGTCTGCAACGAACACCGCAACGTGGCCGGCCTGATGCCGCATCCGGAACGCGCCTGCGAACCATTGCTCGGCAGCGACGACGGCAAATGGATTCTGGAGAGCCTCATCGCCGCGCTGGAAAAAAAGACCGTCGCGCATGCGGCGTGAAGAAAGCGAAACTGATTTCACTGGTTGCCTGAAACACCGTTGCTACGGCGCTGGGAACCGCCCGAATAGCTCGTCCCCCAACTGCTTCAAACCGGGATTCCTTCCTTTGCCAAAAGCCCAATTCCGGAACTATGGGGATTTCGGGGCGGCGTCCGCCGGCTCATTGGCGGTTTCCTTGATGAAACTGTCCAGCACCTGCAAATAACCGTCGAGCGAATCATCGGCTTCCGGGCCAAGCTGCCGTTTAAGCTCCCGCAATTGCGCGGCCGCCGTTTGGGCTTGTTGCCGCACGTCGCTCACGCTCAGTTGCCCGCTTAACAAGCCGCTGACCAGCTCGTCGTATTTGCGGGCAGCTTCGGGATTGCCGGCCAGCATTTGCTGGCGAATCTGCCCGACAAAATTCGTGTTCGCGCCCAACTGCCGCAACGCCGCGGACAAATCCACATTGGTGTTGGCCAGGGCCCCCGGAACAGTTGCCGTGGGAATATTGGTGGCGATGGCTGGCGCGGGATTACCGGTCGCTTTTGGGGTGATGGCATTGGTGCCCAATGACAGGCTCACGACCTGGTTGCGCGGCACAGTGATTTTGCCCAGCACCTCGCTGTTCAGCACGACCGTGTCAGGAGAAATCGACATCACCTTGCCGGAATAACGGTCGCCGTTTTGCATTTCCAGCACGTCGGCCCGCAACCCCGGCGCGACGAGCAGCATCAAAATCATTCCGGACCGGGCGAACCACAGCTTGATTCTCATGACCGGAACGGTAGCTCACTGGTGGACGTTGCGCAAATATAGCCGGGCACCCGGCGTGGGACGTCCCGTTGGAGGCCGCTGGAATCCGCGTTGAAAACCTCCGCGACTTTTTCCATCCTTGCGTCATGCCAAAGCGAGACGCGCGCATTGACGCTTACATTGCCGGGGCCGCCGATTTTGCGAAACCGATTCTCACTCGCATCCGCCGGCTCGTCCACACGGTGTGTCCGGACGTGACCGAGACCATCAAATGGAATTCACCGTTTTACGAGCACAAGGGAATCCTGCTCGCCACGCTCGCCTTCAAAAAGCATTGTGCTCTCATCTTTTGGAAGGGCAGATTATTTTTCAGTAGAGACCAGAAGACCAAGCTTCGCCGCCTCACTTCCATTTCCGAGTTGCCCGGTGACAAAATTCTGGCCGGTTACATCAAGAAAGCCATCGAACTCAACGAAGCTGGCATCAAAACCCCACGGCCCAAGCCGAAGGCAAAAAAACCAGTCGTCGTGCCGGATTATTTTCTGGCTGCGCTCAAGCAGAACAAAAAGGCGCTGGCCGCGTTCGAAGATTTCAGTCCCAGCCACAAACGGGAATACGTCCGGTGGATTACCGAAGCCAAACGCGAAGAGACGCGCGCCAAACGCATCAAGGCTGCCATCAACCTGATGACCAAAGGAAAATCGCGGAATTGGAAATATGAGTAAGGATAAAATGAAGATTACCCAAATGATGTGTGGCATCGCGTTGCTGTGCGCGATATTGAATTTGCCGGCTCAATCCACCACCAACCACCCGGCCCGTTCCACGCCGCCCACCCACGATCCGCATACGCCGGGATTTGTCACGGCCACGGAATTGCCCGACGGTGCCAATCCACCGGCGGATGCCGATGGAAATTTTATCCTCGGCCCGACGCACCAACGCGCACCCGAAATGACGGTGCAAACCAACGTGCCGCAGGGAACCATTTACACCTTCACCATGAACTCGGCGGACAGCAAGATTTATCCCGGCATCGCGCGTGAGCGGGGCACTTTTGGCGCGCCGGACCCCAACGACCCCGCCAAACTGGTGGTGACCACCAGCCACCCGGCACCCTACACCCGGCACGTGGCGGTTTATGTCCCCAAACAATACGTCCCCGGCACCGTAGCGCCGTTTATAGTCGGGGCGGACGGCCCCGACCGTCCGTTGTTCACGGCTTTGGACAATCTGATTGCCGGGCACAAGGTACCGGTGATGATCGCCATTTCCATCGGCAACGGCAGTGGTGACGCCCAGGGTAGCGAGCGCGGCCTGGAATACGACACCATGGCCGGACGGTATGCGGAATTCGTCGAGCAGGAAGTGTTGCCGCTCGTGGAAAGCAAATGTCATGTGATATTAACCAAGGACCCCGAAGGACGCGCGACGATGGGCGGCAGTTCCGGCGGCTCATGCGCCTTGATCATGGCGTGGTATCATCCGGAGCTCTATCACCGTGTGCTGACGTATTCCGGCACTTATGTGAACCAGCAGTGGCCTTATAGCGCCGCGACTCCGCACGGGGCGTGGGAATTTCATGAACACCTTATTCCGGACAGCCCTGCCAAGCCGCTGCGCATCTGGTTGGAAGTTGGCGACCGGGACCTTTTGAATCCAAATGTCATGCGCGACAACATGCACGATTGGGTTGTCGCCAACGAGCACATGGCCCAGGTGCTGGCGGCCAAGGGGTATCATTACCAGTTTGTTTTTGCCCGAAACGCCGGGCACGTGGACGGCCGGGTGAAACAACAAACGATGGCTGAAGCTCTGGAATGGCTATGGCAGGATTACCAGCCAGTGAGGGAGTAACGGCGCACGGTTATTGTTTCAACTCCAACGGAGTTGAGTCATTCAGCCCAGCGTTAACGGTCCGAGCTGGACTGGCGAGGAACGGCTACGCTGGGTAAACGAGCAAAATGAAAACAACTCTGAAGGAGTTGTGTCGGGGCGGCGGCGGATTTGATGCAACTCCTTCAGAGTTGATGAATTTGTGGGGACGGTTTCCCAGGGTAGCCCCGAAAGCATTCGGGGCTACCTTGGGCTGATGGATTTGAATCCCGTTGGAATTCGCGGACGCAACGGCAAACTATTACAGACGATTCCACAGTTCTTCACCGGTCGATTCTTCCTATGTTCAGAAGGATTTGCTTTTCCGGATCGTAAGGTTTGTCGAAATAGACATCTAGCTTCTGAACGCGACACTGAATGCCGATTGAGGAGAGCAATTGCTGTATTTGCAGGCAATCTGGATTTTTTTCATTTCCACTGGAAACATACACAGTAACTCCTACGAATTGTTCGTTGAACTCGTCGAGTTGCATTTTGTTCACAGTATTCACCGTCTTCCAACCAGCGATTGCAAATGCGTTGAGCAGACTTTTGGCAAAATCAACCGTCTCCGCGTCACCAGGAATTACTGAACATTCGATTTTACGGGCTTTAATTCCTTTGAGCGTTCCAACAACTAACTGCGAATTGTCACTTAGTATTTGGCTGCGTTTTTGCCCTGACTTCCTCATTTGTTCTAGCTGACTTCGCAACGATTCGATGGTTGCAATGTGATTTGAGTAATCAGTTTGCAACGAAATTATTGTTGCCGCCAATTTTTGGAGTGCTTCTGTGTCAGCCTTGCTGAAGCGCTCCAAGGCGAGAGTCTTGAAGGGTGTCAACTGTGTTTCGAGCTCTTGGATTCTTGCTGACTTCGATCCAATTTCCTTCTCCAAGTCTGAAATTTTTTCTCTACCGTCAAACCATGCAACAAGTGGAAAAAAGCCCCAACCCACTACCCCGCAAAGTAAAATGATGGCGAGCCACTTCCGGCGACGCCAGAGCCGGACAAAACCCGACACTTCGGCCTGAGCTTTATCAGCTAGTGGTTGGTATCCGTTTGCGGCCATTTCAAGTTACTTGTTGACGATATTCAGATCACGCCTTTGCGTAAACCTCCTCGCCCTTTTGCGGGTTGCGGATTGCAGATTGAAAAAGTCATCTCAGTTCCTAACAGTGGCCAGTTCTTCCTCGAAATCCACAATCTCTTTGATTTGCACCAGGAACCAGCGGTCGATTTTCGTGAGATTGAAAATCTCGTCGATGGTGAAGCCGGCACGCAGGGCGTGGCGGATGAAGAAAATCCGTTCGGCGTTGGGCATGGTCAGTTTGCGGCTGATGACATCCTTGGGCAGGATGTCGCGGTCACCGTAAACTTCCGTGCCGACGCGCCAGGGTTTGCCGTCGCCGCCCAGGCCGCTGCGGCCAATCTCCAGCGAGCGCAGGCATTTTTGCAACGATTCCTTGAACGTGCGGCCAATGGCCATCGCTTCCCCCACACTTTTCATCTGCGTGGTCAACGTCGGGTCGGCCTGCGGGAATTTCTCGAAGGCGAACCGCGGTATCTTGGTGACGACGTAATCAATGCTTGGCTCGAAACTCGCCGGGGTCTCGCGCGTGATGTCGTTCTTGAGTTCGTCGAGCAAGTAGCCGACGGCGAGTTTGGCGGCGATTTTGGCGATGGGAAAGCCGGTGGCCTTGGACGCCAGCGCGGAGCTGCGGCTGACGCGCGGGTTCATCTCGATGATGACCATGCGGCCGTTGTCCGGGTTGACGGCGAACTGGATGTTTGAGCCGCCGGTCTCGACGCCCACGGCCCGAATCACGGCGAAGCTTTGGTCGCGCATGATTTGAAATTCCTTGTCCGTGAGCGTCTGGATGGGTGCGACGGTGATGGAGTCGCCGGTGTGGACGCCCATGGGGTCGAAGTTTTCGATGGAGCAGATGATGACGCAGTTGTCGGCCTGGTCGCGCATGACCTCCATTTCGTATTCCTTCCAGCCGAGCAGGGATTCCTCGATGAGGATTTCCGAGACGGGCGAGAGCTCCATGCCGCGTTTGGCGAGGACTTCGAATTCCTCAAGATTATAGGCGATGCCGCCGCCGGTGCCGCCGAGCGTGAACGCGGGCCGGATGATGACGGGGAACCGCCCGATTTTTTCCGCGACCGTACGGGCTTCATCTTTGTTGTGCGCGGTGCCGCTGATGGGAACGTCAAGCCCGATGGAAATCATCAAATCCTTGAATGCCTGCCGGTCTTCACCTTTATGGATGGCGTCGGCCTTGGCACCAATCATTTCGACGCCGTATTTTTCCAGCACGCCGGAGCGATGCAAATCCATGGCGATGTTCAATGCGGTCTGGCCACCGAGCGTCGGCAACAACACGAGCTTCCCCTTCGCCTTGAGTTTCTTCATCTCGGCGCTTTCGCGCACGATGATTTTCTCGACGGCTTCGGGCGTGATGGGCTCGATGTAGGTGCGGTCGGCGAACTCCGGGTCGGTCATGATGGTGGCCGGATTGGAGTTCACGAGCACGACGCGGTAGCCCTCCTCCTTGAGCGCCTTGCAGGCCTGCGTGCCGGAATAATCGAACTCGCACGCCTGGCCGATGATGATCGGGCCGGCGCCGATGATCAGGACGGAATGTATGTCAGTGCGCTTGGGCATCTTCGAATTTACGATTGATGGTTTACTCGCCATCGCTGCGCTACGGCGCGGCGGGCGATTTGAAAACCGGGAAGATTGAACACGGACGCAGAGTAAATTGAAAGGCAAAAGCCTTTTCTGCCCGCAAGCAACTTTTCACTTGCAAATTACTTTCAAAAATGATTAGAATTAGGGTGGATTGGGTATGAAGGTGTGAACCCGAAACGACATCCGGGGTCGTTTGTTAATCGCGGAGGCATAAAACCATTCATCTTCCGCGAGGATACTTTCCGGGTTGCCATCCATCAATTACCGTCGCCCATCCGTTTCCCGCTGCACCGAGTCGCAAAGGGCAGCCAGTATCCTGTCACCTTCAACCAGCCTTCCAATCCATGAAAACCATTCTCATCAAACGAGCTGCGCCTTTGTTGGTCTGCCTGACCCTCAGCCTTCAATTTTCAACCCTTTCTCTTACTGCGGCCGTGTTGACCGTGACCTCGCTGGCGGACAGTGGACCCGGTTCCTTGCGCGACGAGGTCGGGTTGAGCGCCGCCGGCGACACCATCCAGTTCGCCGTCAACGGCACGATTCTGCTCTCTTCGGCCATCAATATACCGCACACACTCAACTTGCTGGGGCCGGGACCGTCCGCCTTGATTGTGAATGCCAACCATGTGGATCGCGCGTTCGTCACCAGCGGCAGCTCAACGACTATGATTTCCGGGATGACCATCATCAATGGTTTTGTGGTCGGCGTGCCTGGCGCCGCTGGCGGCGTTGGCCAGAGCGGGGCGGCCGGAGGCGATGCCTCTGGCGGAGCGATCTATGACGGGGGTAATTCCCTCACACTGTCAAACTGCTGGCTGGTTGGCAACACGGCTCAAGGTGGACCAGGTGGTTTTGGAGGTGAAAATCCTCCCGGCGCTGGATTTACCCCGGGCAACGGCGGCGCTGGAGGTGCGGCTGCAGGCGGAGCGGTTTATTGTGCGAACAACTATCCATTGGTCGTTGTCAATTGCTCGTTTTCAGACAACCGCGCCGCTGGTGGCGTGGGCGGTGCCGGTGGCACCAACTACAATCCGGCTGTAACTGAAATTGGAGGCACGGGCGGAACGGGCGGCAACGCGTTTGGAGGCGCGGTCAACGACGCTGTCAGTCCAGGCGGACCTGATTTCACCAACTCGACCTTTTCTGCCAACGACGTCAGCGGGGGACAGGGAGGCGCGGGCGGTGACTCTCTCAACGGTCCCGGTGGCCAGGGCGGGGGCGGTGGCAATGGGGTCGCTGGAGCCATCTTGATCTTTCAGTATGCCAACTTTACCAGTTGCACCATTGTTTCGAACTCTGCCTTTGCCGGAACCGGCGGCGGCGGCGGGAACGGCACGCCTCCGGGTCCCAGCGGCATGCCCGGCAGCGGAAGCGGCGGCGGGGTTGTTGGTTACACCATTGCCCCTACATGCGTTAACACTATCGGCAACACTATTCTCGCGGACAATTTTGCCAGTACAGTTGAGTCGAACTACGACGTATATTTTGGAGACAACGGGTATAACTTTATTGGTTCACTCGACCTCCTCTTTCCTTGCGGCATTCTCCCCACAACCCAAGTGGGGACCGTCGCTGTGCCGATCCATCCACAGCTCGGGCCGCTGGCTCAAAATGGCGGCGGTCTGCCCACCCACGCCACCAGCCTGACCAGTCCGGTGACCGATCAAGGTTATAGCTTCGGTCTGACCACGGACGAGCGGGGCGCACCGCGCCCCTATGTCTTTTCTTCCATTCCGAAACCCGCGGGAGGCGATGGCAGCGACATTGGCGCCTTCGAGTTGGGCAGTTCGGATCTGGGCCTCGACACGGTCAGCAACAACCTGGTGCTCTCCTGGCCCGCCTATTACGGCGATTTCACGCTGCAATCGGCGACCAATCTGCAGGGCTCAAACAATTGGACCGATGTGCCCGGTACACCGATTGTGGTCGGCAGTCAATTGGTGGTCACGAACCCCATCACCAGCGCCCTAATGTTTTACCGGCTGATCAATCATTAACTACAAAGGGAATACACCATGAAATCAAAGCTCACCCTCACAGTCCTGACTGTGTCGGCCTTCTTAACCTTCTACCTTGAAATCTCAACTGCCTTCGCCCAGGGCACGGCGTTTACCTACCAAGGCCGGCTCCAGAACAACGGCAACCCGGCCAGCGGAACCTACAATTTGACGTTCTCGTTATTCAATGTCAGCGGCGGCGGGACGGCGGTCGCCGGGCCGGTCACCAACAGCGCCGTCGCCGTCACCAACGGTTTGTTCACGGTGGCCATTGACTTTGGTGCCAGCGTGTGGAGCGGCGAGACCAATTGGCTGGAGATCGGCGTGGAAACCAACGGCGGCGGCAGCTTCACCACGCTGGCTCCGCGACAGGAACTGACGCCCGCGCCGTATGCCATCTTTGCCGAAGGCGCGGACGCCGCCGGCATCAGCGGAACCCTCCCGACAGCCAATGTCGGCGGCACCTACGGCAATCAGGTGAATTTCAATAATGGCGCGGACAGTTTTGACGGCACTTTCTCGGGACAGTTTTTTGGCTCCAGTTTTATCGGCGGCGACTTTGTCGGCAATTTCATCGGCAGTGGCAGCAGCCTGACCGACGTCTGGCATACGGGCGGGAATTTTGGCACCACGGCGGGCGTGAATTTTGTTGGCACCACGGACAATCAACCGCTGGAATTGCACGTCAATGGATTGCGTGCGCTCCGGCTGGAACCGACCACCAACACCTCATATGTCTCCGGCGCGATCAATGTCATCCAGGGTTCCGAGGCCAATTTCGCGTTGGCCGGCACGCATGGCGTCACGATTGCGGGCGGCGGCGCAGACTTCTATTTCGGGGGGAATGTTGAAAACCTGGTGGCCAGCGATTACGGCACCATTGGCGGCGGCGTTAACAATGAAATTCAGACCAACGCCTATGAATCCACCATCGCGGGTGGCAATGCTAATTCAATTCAACCGGGTGCCTATCGCTCCGCGATTGCTGGAGGTTGGGGCAATGCTATTGAAACCAACGCAAGCACTTCGGTTATCGGCGGTGGTCAATTCAACCTTGTCAACGCGCCTTGGGCAGTCATCGCGGGCGGATTTTTCAATACCAACGCTGGAGGAGTGTCTTTCATCGGTGCGGGGGATTTTAATAACATTCAAGCCGGCTCACCTTATTGCGTGATCGGCGGCGGCTATAAAAATAGTGCCGCCGGAATAGGTGTGTTTGTCGGTGGTGGCGGTTTTGACGGCTCCACGTTTGCGGGCAATCAGGCTTACGCCAACGCTTCGACCATCGGCGGAGGACTGGGCAACAGCATTCAATCCGGCGCATCCTACGCGACGATCGGAGGTGGTCAGAACAACGTCGTATCCGGCATCAGCGGGTTCATCGGCGGCGGCGGGTACGATGGCTCCCTGCGGGCGGGCAATCAGGTTTACGCCAACGCTTCGACCATCGGTGGAGGAGTGGCCAACAACATTCAGAGCTACTCCATCGACGCCACCATCGGCGGCGGCGGCCTCAATGGCATCGGGACCAGCAACCTGGCTTCAGTCATCGGCGGCGGTTATCTAAATCAGATACAGGGTTCCACCTTGGGGAGTGTGATTGCCGCCAGCACCATTGCCGGCGGAGTGAATAATGTCATTCAAACCAACGCGATCTATGCGACCATTGGTGGCGGCGGTGACAACACCAATGGTGCCTTTTTTGGCACGATTCCGGGCGGCAACGGCAATTATGCCGCCGGGAGTTACAGTTTTGCCGCCGGCTATCACGCCCAAGCCCTCTATCCAGGCGATTTCGTCTGGGCGGATTCGCAAAATACCAATTTCGCCGCCACGGCAAGCGACCAGGTCAGTTTCCGCTGCCAGGGTGGCGTGCGGTTTACCAGCGGCAGCGGCGCGGCCAACCAGACGGTGGCCTGGACGCCGGGCAGCGGCAGTTGGAGCTTCCCCAGCGACCGCAATTTGAAGGACCGCTTTGAAACAGTGGATCCCGCATCCGTGCTCGACCGCGTGTCCCAACTGCCGATTGTCGAATGGAGTTACAAGGGGTACTCGCAACGTCACATCGGCGCCATGGCGCAGGATTTTCACGCGCTCTTTCCGCTCAACACCGACGACAAGTCGCTGAACGACGCCGACCTGCATGGTGTGGAATTGGCGGCAATTCAGGGATTAAATCAGAAGCTTGAACAGAAGGAAACGGAGTTAACGGAGCTGAAACGGCAAAACGACGCCTTGGAAAAGCGTTTGGATAATCTGGCAAAAGTGGTAAAATTACTGAGCGACAAGAATTGAGGCGCCTATGGAAAGAATCATGCTGCTCTGCCTTATGAGTTTCGTGTTCTGCCTTCCGGCATGGGCGCAACAATACTCGATTGACTGGTACAAAGTCGCCGGCGGCGGGGGCACGAGCACCGGCGGGACTTATTCCGTCAGCGGCACCATCGGCCAACACGACGCCAGCGGGCCCATGACCGGCGGCAATTATTCGCTGACCGGCGGTTTCTGGGCGCTTATCTCTGTGGTTCAGACACCCGGCGCACCGACGCTTTACATCAGCCATTCAGGCAACACGGTGACCATTTATTGGCAGAGTGTTTCGGGCTGGAGCCTACAGCAGAATAGCAACCTGGCCACATCCGCCAGCTGGTCAACCAACAGTAGTTGGACGACCTCCAACGGCACGAATTATCTAAACCTCACGTCGCCGACGGGCAATCTATTCTTCCGGTTGAGTAATCCGTGATGAAGAAACAGTGGGTCAGATGAGTCGTTGCTGATTACCAGCAGCGGGGCTCAATCCCAATTTCTTATAACTGGACTCCGTCGCCACGCGGCCCTGGGGTGTGCGGTTCAAGTAGCCTTCCATGATGAGATACGGCTCGTAAACCTCCTCAATCGTGTCCGGCTCCTCGCCTACGGCGACGGCGAGCGAATTCACGCCCACCGGCCCCCCGCTAAACTTCACGATAATGGCTTCGAGGATGCGCTTGTCCATTTCGTCGAGGCCGCTCTGGTCAATTTCCAGCATCGCCAGCGCCTTGTCCGCCACGGCGGCGGTGATGCGGCCATCGTGCCGGACCTGCGCGTAATCGCGGACGCGCCGGAGCAGGTTGTTGGCGATGCGCGGTGTGCCGCGGCTGCGCCGTGCGATTTCATGCGCGCCCGCCGGTTCGATTTCCACCTTCAACAGGCGCGCCGACCGGACGATGATTTTTTCCAGATCTTCGGCTACGTAATAATCCAGCCGTTCGCGCACGGCGAAGCGCGTGAGCAAAGGCGCGGTGAGCAAACCGCTGCGCGTGGTCGCGCCGATGAGCGTGAACCGCGGCAGGTTCAGCCGCACGCTGCGCGCGTTCGGTCCCTGGTCAATGATGATGTCCAGTTTGAAATCCTCCATCGCCGGGTAAAGATATTCCTCGATGGTTTTCTGCAGGCGATGGATTTCGTCAATGAACAGCACGTCGCCTTCCTCAAGATTCGTCAGCAACCCGGCCAAATCGCCCGCCTTTTCAATCGTCGGGCCGCTCGTGCTTTTCATGTTTGCGCCCATGGCTTTGGCCAGGATGTTGGCGAGCGTGGTCTTGCCGAGGCCAGGCGGGCCGTTGAGCAGGATGTGGTCGAGCGCTTCCTTGCGTTTCTTCGCGGCGGCCACGGCAATTTCCAGGCGCTCCTTCACCTTGGGCTGGCCGGTGAACTCGGAAAAGAGCGACGGACGCAGCGTCAGCTCCAACGCCGCGTCGGGTTTGTTCAAGCTGGAAACCGGCCGTTCAGACATGGTGTTGAGCATGGGAAATGCGCCGCCCAGCGGCAAGCGCGATTCCAGCCCCCGCCGCAGGTGTGGCCTTGACAGTACACTTTTTGGCGTATTTATGACAAAAAATGCTGGATAACAAAGGTTGACTGCGGCAATCTGCGCCGACTTTATGGGAAGTTACAAACCACCCTTCCGCATTGCGATGTTGTTGGCTGCGTTGTTTGGCACGACCAACGCCTTTGCCGGCGATGCCGACATCAATCTGCCCGACTTGACCCAAGTGACGTATCCGGGCGTCGGCCTGGGCGGTCATGCCCTTTTATATCTTGGGCTGGCTTGCTGCGTAGTCGGCGCGCTGTTCGGCTTTTGGGAATACAGCCGGTGCCGGGCGCTGCCGGTGCATAAGGCCATGAGCGACGTCTCGCACATGATTTGGGAGACGTGCAAAACCTACCTGTGGCAGCAGGGAAAATTCCTCGTGCTGCTCTGGTCGTTGATTGCCGCGTGCATCGTTTATTACTTCTATTTCCTCCAGGGAAAAACCATCGGCTCGGTGCTGGTGATTCTGGCCAGTTCCGTACTGGGAATCCTGGGCAGTTACGGCGTGGCATGGTTCGGCATCCGCATCAACACCTACGCCAACAGCCGCGCCGCGTTTGCCTCGTTGCGAGGCAATTCGCTCCAGACGCTGATGATCCCGCTGCGTTCGGGCATGAGCATCGGCTTGTTGCTGGTCTGCGTGGAACTGGTTTGCATGATCGGCATTTTGCTGTTCATGCCGCGCGATCTCGCCGGCCCGTGCTTTATCGGTTTCGCCATCGGTGAATCACTCGGCGCGGCGGCGCTGCGCATCGGCGGCGGCATCTTCACCAAGATCGCCGATATCGGTTCCGACCTGATGAAAATTGTGTTCAACCTGCCGGAAGATGACCCGAAGAATCCCGGCGTCATCGCCGATTGCACCGGCGACAACGCGGGCGATTCGGTCGGCCCGACGGCGGACGGTTTCGAAACCTACGGCGTAACCGGTGTGGCGCTGATTGCGTTCCTGGCCCTGTCACTCGGCGGCGCGATTGAAACCCAGGGCATCTGCGGCCAGCTCATCGTCTGGATTTTTGCGATTCAAAGTTTGATGGTGCTGGCGTCGCTCGGCTCGTTTTACGTCAACAAAGCCGTCAGCAACTCGCTTTACAACAATAAAAAGGATTTCAATTGGGAACAGCCGCTGACGAATCTGGTGTGGCTGACCTCCATCGTTTCCATCGCGGTTGCCTTCACCGCCAGCAAGTTCCTGCTGGGAGGGGTCGCGAACGCGGCGGGCAATCCGGATCCAAACTTGTGGTGGGTGCTGGCCGGCATCGTTTCCTGCGGCACGCTGGCCGGGCCGCTCATCATGGAATTCACCAAAATCTTCGTCAGCACCCGGTCCCGCCACGTGAAAGAAATCGTCACCTGCTCGGGTCAGGGCGGCGCGTCGCTGAACATCCTGTCCGGCTTCGTCACCGGCAATTTCTGCGCGTTCTGGATGGGGCTGGTGATTATCGCGCTGATGTTCGCCGCTTACGGATTTTCGCAAAACGCGGCCTTGCTTACGCTCATGCCGGCACAATTCGTCTTCGCCGCGCCCATCTTTGCCTTCGGCCTGGTGGCCTTCGGCTTCCTGGCCATGGCGCCGGTCATCATTGCCGTGGACAGTTTTGGGCCCGTCACCGACAACGCCCAGTCCATTTATGAGTTGAGCCGCATCGAATCCGTGCCGAACGTCCGCGCGGAAATTGAAATGGATTTCGGATTCAAACCCGACTTCGAAAACTCCAAGCTCGAACTGGAAAAGGGCGACGGCGCGGGCAACACGTTCAAAGCCACGGCCAAGCCGGTGCTCATCGGCACGGCCGTCGTCGGCGCGACCACGATGATCTTCGGCATCATCATGCTGCTCGAAAAGGTTTACGGCGGTGTCATCGCCCACTTAAGCCTCGTGCAGCCGCAAATCATTCTCGGCCTGCTGATGGGCGGCGCGGTCATTTACTGGTTCACCGGCGCCAGCGCGCAGGCCGTCGTCACCGGCGCTTATCGCGCGGTCGTGTTCATCAAGGAACACCTCAAGCTCGACAAGGCCGAAGCCTCCATTGCCGACAGCAAACGCGTGGTCGAAATCTGCACCATCTACGCGCAAAAAGGCATGATCAACATCTTCATTGTTGTCTTCTGCATGGCGTTGGCGCTCTCATTTTTCAATCCCTATTTCTTCATCGGCTATCTGGTGGGCATTGCGTTCTTCGGCCTGTTCCAGGCCATCTTCATGGCCAACGCCGGTGGCGCCTGGGACAACGCCAAGAAGATTGTGGAAGTGGACTTGAAACAGAAAGGCACCGAGCTGCACGCGGCGACCGTGGTCGGCGACACCGTGGGCGATCCGTTCAAGGACACCAGCTCGGTGGCGATGAACCCCATCATCAAATTCACGACGTTGTTCGGTTTGCTGGCGGCGGAAATTGCCGTGACCATGACCAACCAGGGTTTGAAAACGGGCATCGGCATCGTCTTCTTTCTGGTCGCGCTGGCCTTCGTCTATCGCTCCTTCTACGGCATGCGCATCCCGGTGGACAAAACGGGCGGGAAATAGTTTTGCGCGGCGCGGGATGCTGTTTCCCGGCCGTCAATTTGCTCCAAATAAAGCTCGAAAACCGTTGTCCAAGATTTCAGATTGACGACCATGTCTGTAATTCAACGCTCTATCCAGGTCGGCTGGCAATTGCGCGTCTTTTTCACCGAAGACGTTTTCGCGCCGGCCAATCTCGTCTTGAAAAGCGCGCTGGCTGATGTCGGTTCTCCTTCCACCGGTGGAACACCACCCCAAGTGCTGGTTGTCCTCGACGAATCCCTCGCGCAGGCCCAACCTGCTCTTGCACGCCGGATTGAAGCTTATTTTTCCGCCCACGCCGACAGGGTAAAACTTGCCGGTCCACCGCTCGTCATCGAAGGCGGCGAACGTGCCAAAAATTCCTCCATTCACGTCGCGGAAATTCATTCGCACATTGACCGGCACCACATTGACCGGCACTCGTACTTGATCGCGGTCGGCGGCGGGGCGTTGCTGGACGTCGCCGGTTTTGCTGCGGCCACCGCCCATCGCGGCGTGCGGCATGTGCGCATTCCCACGACCACCTTGAGCCAGGCCGATTCCGGCATTGGTGTAAAAAACGGCATCAACGCGTTCGGCAAAAAGAATTTCATCGGCACGTTCGCGCCGCCGCACGCCGTCATCAACGATTTTAACCTGCTTGCCACGTTGGAACCGCGCGATAAACGCGCTGGTTACGTCGAGGCTGTGAAAGTCGCCTGCATCCGCGATGCTGAATTTTTTGGCGAAATTGAGCACGACGCCAAAAAACTTGTGGCGTTTGAAGCGGCTGCCATGAAACGGTTGATTCAGCGTTGCGCCGAATTGCATCTCAATCACATAGCCACGAGTGATGACCCGTTTGAGCTGGGTTCGGCGCGACCGCTCGACTTCGGCCATTGGTCGGCGCATAAGCTGGAGCAGCTTTCCAATTTTCAAATCCGGCACGGCGAAGCTGTCGCCATCGGCATTGCGCTCGATGTGATTTATTCGCGCCAGGTTGGTTTGCTCGACGCCCAATCCGCCGAACGTGTCCTTGCGTTGCTCGAACAGCTCGGTTTCGAGCTCTTCGCCAACGAACTGCTGAACATCGCCTCCGATGGCAATTTGCAGGTGCTCGCCGGCCTGAACGAATTCCGCGAACATCTTGGCGGCGAATTGACCATCACGCTTTTAAAGGAAATCGGCCGGGGCGTGGAAGTCCATGAAATGAACCAGCCCAGGGTGGTTGAGGCCATTCACGAATTACAGGAGCGCTGGCGTCCCGCCGGCGAATCGCTGAATTGGGGATTGGGGAACACGCCGGCGGGACGCCGGCGCTCCCAGGATTCACGGTGAACCGGCTTGCCGTCATCAACGTCGTCGGGCTGACTGAATCGCTCATCGGCGAACACACGCCGCGCATTGTGGAATTTCGCCAACGCGGCGCGGTCGTCCACATCGTGCCGGCGTTTCCCGCGGTCACCTGTACTGCGCAATCCAATTATCTTACCGGCAAAACCCCGTCGCAGCACGGCATCGTCGGCAACGGCTGGTTCAACCGTGAACTCGCTGAAATCCAATTTTGGAAACAATCCAACCGTCTCGTCCAATGTCCGAAAATCTGGGATGAACTCCGAAAGCAATCCACCCTCGACTCTCGACTCTCGACTCTCGACCGAAAATTTTCGTGCGCGAAAATTTTCTGGTGGTTCAACATGTATTCCACTGCCGATTTTTCCCTCACACCGCGTCCGATGTATCCCGCCGATGGCCGGAAGATTTTCGACATTTATTCCTGGCCGTATTCCATCCGCGCGGAAATCAAGCGCGACCTCGGCGAATTTCCGTTCTTTGGTTTCTGGGGCCCGGCGGCCGGCATCAAAACGCCGCAAGGCTCCGCTGACGGCGCCACGCGCTGGATTGCCGAGGCCGCCAGGTGGATTGAAAACAAGTATCAGCCGACGCTGAACCTGATTTACCTGCCGCATCTCGATTACAACCTCCAGCGGCATGGCCCGTTTTCCGAAGGTAGAGCGGGCTCTCCGCAGCCCGCCGGGTTGGGAGGCGGAACTTCCGCCGGCGCGATAGGGACATCGCGCCCTGCCAATCCAAAAATACACCGCGACTTGCAGGAGATTGATGCCATCGTCGGCGACCTGATTGATTTCTTCAGCCAACGCGGTGTGCAGGTGGTTTTGCTTTCCGAATACGGCATCACCAACGTGGACACACCAGTCCATCTCAACCGGGTTTTCCGGAAACAGGGCTGGCTGACGGTAAAGGACGAACTGGGCCTGGAAATTCTCGATGCGGGCGCAAGCAAGGTTTTTGCCGTGGCCGACCATCAGGTTGCGCATATTTATCTGAACGATGCGTCACTGGAGAAATCTGTGCGCGAGATTTTGGAAAATACTCCCGGCGTCGCAGAGATTTTGGGCAAGGCGGAGAAAGCGGCGACGGGGATTGACCATCCGCGCGCCGGCGACTTGATGGCTGTGGCAACGGAAAACGCATGGTTCACCTATTATTATTGGCTGGACGACGCGTGCGCACCGGATTTTGCGCGGACGGTGGACATTCACCGCAAACCCGGCTTCGACCCGGTGGAACTGTTTCTCGACCCGAAGATTCCTTTGCCGAAATTGAAAATCGCCTGGCGGTTGCTGCAAAAGAAGCTCGGTTTTCGGATGTTGATGGACGTGATTCCGCTCGACGCGATGCTGATGAAAGGTTCGCATGGCCGGCGGCCGGCCGATAAAAAGGACTGGCCGGTGCTCATCACGTCGCAGCCGGAAATTCCGGGCACGAAGCAGATTGAATCAACGGACGTGTTCCAAATCCTGTTGCGGCATTTGAAATAGACTGGCTTTCCGGTTGTCCCAACGGGCTATTTTCAAACACCGCGTTGCGGTTTAAGGCAAAGCTGGCCGCGCTTGCCGGAAGTCAGCACGGGCAGTCATTTCCTGCTCCATGCCAGTCTTCCAAACGGATTTGCATCACTCGCAATTCCGTTCGCAACTTCCAGCCGGCGCGCTTCCAAAACTTCATGCCGGCTGTATTGTCCGCGAAGATGAAGATGTTGCATTTTTGGATGCCGGCCAGGCGGAGTTTCGCCAGGCACGCATTGACCAGTTGCCGTCCGATGCCTCGCTGGCGATGCCGCCCGGCCACCGCCAGATGATGCAGATAACCGCGCCGGCCGTCGTGGCCGCAGAGTACGGCGCCAACGACCCGGCCATTCTTCTCCGCGACAAAACTGAAGCGCGGAGTACGCCGCAAATAAGCCGCTATGGCCGGACGCGTGTCGGATTCATTTAATCCCACGCCCTCGGTGCGCCGCCACAACGCGACGACCGCGTCATAATCCTCGATGCGGAAAACACGGACGATGGTTCCATTGTCACCCGAATAACGGGAGGGTTTCTTTTTCATTCCACCGTCACGCTTTTTCCCGAATTTCATGACTTGGACCAGGCAACTTCCTGGAGAACTTCAATTCCAGACCAGCTTGAATCGAACAAAGCGGGCGGCTGCCGCTTGCTGGACGGATACGCTGTCGCGGACGGTGACCTGACGCAGGTAACCGGTGCCGGTTTCGGAAATGAATCCCGGGCCGGTGGGAGAATTTGTGCCGGACACCGTGCACAGGTCGCTCCACGAAATCAGGTCGGACGAGCCCTGGACGATATAGGTCAGATTGCTCGTGCCGAGCTGGCACGGAAACCGGACGGTGAGATAAGTGCCTGGCTGGCCATTCACGGTTTGCGTCTGCAAGTGAAACTGCGGCAGCGCCGATTGATCGGCCACTTCCGGCGACAGGTTGAAGGCATACTCCATGAGGTTGACAACCCCGTCGTTGTCCGGGTCTGCGTAAATATTTGTCGAGGCGCCGGTCAACCCGTGGCCAGCCACCCAGGCCTGATACGTCAACGGCTCGATGAAGCGGGATAGAAGATGCACATAAGCGGCCTGGTAATAGATTGCGGGCTCGGTGATTTGCCAGGAATCTTCCGGCCAGGAAGTGTTCCAGTCCTTGTAAGACTTCTGAATCGGCTGGTCCAGCGGCGGTGCCAGGCGCGGGCCGGTGTAGGCGGAATCCTGAACGAAACTCGGGTTGGCGCCGCCGGTGACATATCCGGGGGCCGGTCCGTTGGGGGAAGTCAACGCATCATCGTAAACGGTCCCGTCGCCAAACCAGCTGTGATAGAATTCGTTGACGCAATTTTCCGCGCCATGTTCGTACATGTTCGACAAGTACACCATCGTGAGCGGGTTGACCCCGTGAAAATAATGTACATAACCGGCTGCGGCGGCACGATAACCGGACGCTTGGGCGGCATTCAGTCCGTAGAGGTTCTGTTCGTCGAACAACATGCCCGCGTGGCCCTTTTGCTGGTTGTTGCCCCAAACGTAGTCGCCGTCCGGAAGATACGCCTGGTAGGCGTCTTTGCCTGATGTCCAGGCCCCCATGTAATCGCCGCCGTCCATGGTGGACTGTTTGTGGGTGCGAATGTTGGAGGCGACTGCGGGGGTGACACCGGGCAGCGTCGAGTAATACAACACCGCGTCTTCCACGGTCGTATCATAGAAATTCCACCACCAACCGGAGATTCCCCGGATGGTGGCATAGTTGCTTTCCACGTAGGAACGGTAGGTGGCCTGGCCGGTTATTTCGTAAAGAAATACCGCCGCCCGGATTTGCAGGTTGGTTCGTTGGGTAATGTCTTCGGGGTTGGCGCTGGCGAAACCGGTGTTGGTGAACACCACCGACGGATTGGCCACCGCCCAGTTGTAGGCGGCGACGGCGGCGTTGCTCAACGTGTTCGCATAGTCAGTCATGCCGACCGACTGGTAAACGCGCACCGCTTGGGCGAAATTTCCGGCGGCACTGAGAGTGGCCGTGGTGCTCTCCGCGCCGTAAAAGACTTGCGATGTTTCGGCGCTGGGCGGCGAAGCGCCCTGGTATTGATTGACGCCCATCTTGCTCAACACCGAGCCATTGGCATTTTGCATCCGCAACAGCCAGTCCAGTTCCCATTTCACTTCATCGAGCAAATCGGGAATCCCGTTCCCGGATTCAGGGAGGTTCCAATCATCCGGCCAGATTGTCGGGTTCTGCCGGTAGGCGAACAGAAGGTCGGATATCGGGCTGACCGTGAAATTCACGTATTTGTTGTAATCCCCGGCGTCAAACCATCCGCCTCGCAAATCCTTCTCGGTGGCGAGAGTGGGATTGGTAATCAGGCGGCAATGCGTATCCTGCAGCGGACCCATGAAATTTGTCCCGTCTGTCCAGCGTGCCTCAGCATAAGGCAGGGATTTCGCGGCTCCCCGGCGTTGGTAATAATAAACGCGCATGGCCTGTTTTAGAGCGTCCTCATACACGTCGTGGTCGATTCGGAACCGGGCCGACCGGGTGTCATTGGCGGGATCGTAGATGTAATACTCGCCCCAGCGCGTTACCGACGAGAAATCAAACCACCAGACTTTGTCTCCGGATTGCGCATGGGTCGCGCCGTTACTCCAGGCCACGGGCGCACCCGAGAATACAACCGTGTTGCTATCCCAGCTTCGAACCTCGAATGTTGCCCCGGGCGTGTAGCTTTCCGCGGCATTGAAGCCCACCTGCGGATCCGAGATGACCGCGACCTTGGGCAGGTCAGGCAAATAACCGAATTGGTCAATGGCGATGCGGAGAGTGAAATTGCCCGGCGGAGCAGCGACCGCGCAATGAAACCCGATAACCACGCCCAGCCACCACAGAATGCTCCGGCCCCTGACGGGGAGCAGTTTTCTTGACGCGGGGCCGAAAAAGGGGGGGCGGTGAAGCTTAAACATCACGGTTATTATATTCGAATACCTAACAATGGTCAAACCTTAATCGCTCCACGATCACGCGTTTGGCCGGGTTGCGGGGCTTGTCCATTGTTCAGTCAGACAACCATTGTCACGCGACATTGGTTTTGGCCGCCGGCGAGTTTCAATTTCAGGACGTCGCCTTGTTTCCGGCCCAGGAGCTGTTCGCCCAACGGGGACTGCGGGCTAATCACCAGCACTTCCCGCTGGTCATGCAGCACCTCCGTGCCGCCCGCCCGGGGGCCGATGAAGTATGCCGTTCTTTCCGCGTTCAATTCCAGTTCCACGAAGGCCCCCACATCAATCGGTGCGCCCGCTCCGAATTTGCGCGCGTCCAGCTTTTCGAACGCGGCAATGGCCGCCTGTATTTCCACTGCCTGCCGGGATTGTCCCCGGGCGAGATAGGAGGCCTCGAGTCCGCGGGTGTCGTATTTGTTCTCGGCCTTGCTCTGCTCGTGCGTGGCTTCCGCGCGCGAGGCCCGGGCCGCCCGGAAATAAACCTCCAGTTCGTCAGCCAGCCGGGCAACGATCTTCTTGATGAGCGCGCGTTTATTCATACGAATGCCGTGTGCAAGAGAGAGCATATTCCATGGTCAAGTCCCTGGCCAGATTTCGCGTTGGGTCCGTCCGCTGCCACATTGGCCTCCGGCTCGGACGCCATTTTCCTTTTGTCCCCGGGCGCTTCGGCGTTGATTTGAAAAATCCGTGTTCATCCGTGCCTGTCTGTGGTTAAAATCTTTGCAGATGCTGACGACGTTGCGCATTAAAAATCTCGCGTTGGTGGCCGACCTTACTCTGGAACTCCAGCCCGGTTGCAACGTCATCACCGGCGAAACCGGCGCGGGCAAGTCCATCATTATCGGCGCGCTCGACCTCGTCCTCGGCGAACGCGCCGATCGCACGCTCATCCGTTCCGGCGAGGAAAGCTGCTCCGTGGAGGCGATGTTTGATGTGACCAGCCTTTTTGCCAGGCAATCGGAACGCCGAGCACCGCCTCGGCGCGAATCGGTAAACCGCCCACGGGCCGAGAAGGTGCCCGGCGCTCCACCGTCGCTGGGTCAATTTCTCGAAGAAAACGGCCTTGAACCATGCGAGGATGGCCAACTGGTACTGAAGCGGACTTTTTCCGCCAACGGCGCAAACCGCCAGTTCGTCAACGGTTCGCCGACCACCTTGAACACGCTGGCGGGGATTGGCGAGTGGCTCGTGGACCTCCACGGTCCGCACGACCATCAATCGCTGCTGCATCCCGCGAAACAACTTTTGATCCTGGACGCCTTTGGCCGTTTGGAAGAAGAACGCGCGGCTTTCGGTGAACTCGTCCGCCGCCGAGCCGCATTGGCTGCCGAAAAATCCGCGCTTATCGTGGACGAAAAGACTTATGCGCAACAACTGGACCTGCTGCGTTTTCAGGTCCAGGAAATCACTGCGGCACGGTTGCAGCCGGGTGAAGACGAGCGCGTGGAAGAGGAATTCAACCGCGCCAGCAACGCGGCTAAACTGCTGCAGTTAAGCCAGGCCGCCTGCGACTCGTTGAGCGAAAGCGAGAATTCAGTGCTCACGCAGGCAGGCGCCGCGGGCCGCGCGTTGCAGGAATTGCAGCGGGTGGATCCCGGCTCGGCGCACCTGGCCGAACTGCACGCGCAGGCGGTCGGCACGCTGCGCGAATTGCAGGCCGCACTTTCACGTTATGCCGAAAGAGTGGACGTGGACCCGGCGCGGCTCGCCAAACTCGAAGAACGCCTGGACCTGATTCACTCGCTCAAGCGCAAATATGGCGCGACACTGGCTGAAGTCATCGCGTTCGGCGAAGAGGCAAAGCAGAACTTGCAGTCGCTCGAAGGCCGTGATGCGGAACTAGTGCGCCTCAACGCCGAATTGCAGAAACTCGATGCGGACATTTCCCGGGCGGGCAAAAAGCTTTCCGAAGCCCGGCGCACGGCGATCCCGCCTTTGGCCAAAGCCGTGGGCCGGCAACTTGAAGATTTGGGATTCAAGCAAAGCAAGTTTGAGGTGGATTTAACGGTCCGATTTGTAGCAGACGAGGTAACGAGTCTCAAATCAAATGAAATTCAGAGCCTTCTCACATCGGCCCCTACAATCAGCCAATCCGGTTTTGACGAAATTGAATTTCAATTTGCGCCAAATCCCGGCGAACCCGCCAAGCCGCTGCGGGCGATTGCGTCTTCGGGCGAAATGGCGCGAGTGATGCTGGCACTCAAAACGGTGCTGGCCGCCGAGGACGAAATTCCCGTCCTCATTTTCGACGAAGTGGACGCCAACGTCGGCGGTGAAACGGCCAATGCCGTCGGTGAAAAGATGAAGCAGATTGCGGCGAACCGTCAGGTCTTGTGCATTACGCACCTGCCGCAGGTCGCCGCGCCCGCGGACGCCCATTATGTCGTGACCAAGCAAATCAGAAACGGCCGGACAATTTCAGAAATTCATCTGCTGGGCAAAAAGGAGCGCGTCACGGAACTGGCGCGGATGTTCGGCGGCCAGAACGACGCCGCCCGGAAACACGCGGAAGCGTTGTTGAAGTAACTCACTCCACCGTCACGCTCTTGGCCAGATTGCGCGGCTTGTCCACGTCGCAGCCGCGGGCAACGGCAGGTTAAACGGACAATGTTTTCGCGCGCACCACTTCCAACCGGAGCGCCCGCCCGTTTGCTTTTGCTTTACCATCAGCATGCGCAATCCGTCTGCGTCGACGCACGTGGTCCGGGCGGATTTGTCTCACCCGCAATTCTGTTCGCCACCCTGGTCTGATTTAGTAATTCCGAGAGGCGACAAAGAGGCGAGTTTGGAAATTAATTGAAGACATTCTTTATAAATTTTTGATATTTCCAATAACAGGATTTATCATAATCAATATTACATTTCCATGAAACCCGGAACATGCATGGTGCTGGCGGCTTTTATGTTGGCCTTTGCCCTGGTGGATTTTCTCCGGGCGGAGACCCCGGACGCCGTGGATTTGATCGGACATGTGCTGTTGCCTCGCGGCAATCCGGCCAGGGCGGTGGTATTGATTTCATACGCGCAACTGAAAACAAATTTGGAATCTTCCATTTACCAACGGTCCCCACTTCTTCCCAGGCACGTTCAAACCGACAACCGGGGTAATTTCCGGATGAAATCGTTCGATTCCCGATATTTGTATTTTGGATACGTTGCCGCACCGGGGTGTAAATTGCAGGAGTTTTACAACGTTGATCCAGCTGCGGGTCCGGCGACTGTTTCGCTCGAAGGGATCAACCTGACGAATCTCCCGCCTGATCAGATTCTGCATGGCCGGGTGGTTGACCAGCAAGGCCGGCCGATTTCCAACGCATTGATAACGGTTTCGGGCTCGACGCGAAACGGACAGATGACCTGGCCGGCTTATGACGTTGATTATTTTTCTGTTTCAGACGATGCCGGCAATTTTGTTATCTGCGGCAAAACGCCCTTCGCGGCGATTGACGGTGCGGTGGAAGCAGACGGATTTGCCAAGTCATCGTTCGAACAATGGCCGTCTGACGAGGTGAATCGTGAAATGGCAGTCAGGGATCCCGTTTCGGCGGGAGCCGCTGCTTATGCGCATCCGATGCACGAGATGACACTGACCCAAGGCGGATCCCTCCGAGGCAGATTGCTGAACGACGGCAAGCCGGTGGTTAATGCGGAAGTCCGCCTCAATGGTTGCGGTGTCGGCTCACACTGCTGGTTTCGGGAGGGTGCCGTGCTGACCGATCATGAGGGCAGATTTTTGTTCGAGCACCTGCCGGCGGGCCAAAGCTACTCCATTCGCGGAACGTGGGATTTACTGGCTGCGGCCGGCGCGTTTCCGGCACAAGATGTAAAAACTCAAAACGAAGGCTCCACCACGGATGTCGGTGACTTGAACCTGCAACCCGTTAGTGAAGTTAACGGACACATAAAGTTGAGTGACGGTGAGCCGTTGCCGGCAAATTCTCGATTCCTTCTTTCCGACGACGCCATGGGATCCTCGTCGTCGTCCGCCATCGGCAAGACCGGCTCATTCCACTTCACCGCTGTTCCCGGAGATGCAGTTTGGATTTATTTGAGGGTTCCGGGTTATCAATTGACACCGCGCGACCCCTTTTTGAAATCCGGCACGGTCACAAATATCACTGTGGCTCGCAACATGACAAACTTTGTGATCACAATGAAACCCGAAAGCTTGACCACGACCATTGCGTATTTTCTGCGCGATATTCTTCGCTAAACCGCGGTTCACTCCACCGTCACGCTCTTGGCCAGATTGCGCGGCTTGTCCACGTCGCAGCCGCGCGCGACGGCGATATGATAGGCGAACAGTTGCAGCGGCACAGCGGCCAGAATCGGATAAATTTGTTCCAACGCCAGCGGCAGGTAAATCACGTCGTCGGCCACTTTCTTGATTTGTTTGTCGCCTTCGGTGGCCAGCGCGATGATGGGGCCTTTGCGGGCGCGAATCATCGCCAGGTTCGCCATGGTTTTGTCGTACATCGAATCCTGCGGTACAAGAAAAACCGTCGGCGTCTTGGAATCAATCAGGGCAATCGGGCCGTGTTTCATTTCCGCCGCCGAATAGCCCTCGGCGTGGATGTAGGAAATTTCCTTCAGCTTGAGCGCGCCTTCGAGCGCAATCGGGAATGTGTAGCCGCGGCTGAGGAAGAAGAAGTCGTCGGCCTTGACGTACTTCTTCGCGAGTTTCTTCAGCGCGTGATTTTGCGCGAGGATCGCTTCGATTTGTTTGGGTGCGGCTTCCAGCGCGTGCAGAATTTCCCGCGCGCGATGGGCCGAAAGAGTTCGCAACCGCCCCAGGTGCACGGCCAGCAGTGTCAGAATGGTGAGCGTAGAAACAAACGCCTTGGTTGAGGCGACGCCAATTTCCGGGCCGGCGTGCATGTAAATGCCGCCATCGGCTTCGCGTGCGATGGTGCTGCCGACGACGTTGACGATGGCGAGAGCGCGATGACCGCGGCGTTTGGCTTCACGCAATGCGGCGAGCGTGTCGGCAGTCTCGCCGGATTGAGAGATGACCAGCAACACGGTGTCCCGTTCGAGCGGCGCGTTGCGGTAACAAAACTCATGCGCGAATTCGACCTCCACCGGGATTTGCGCGAGTTCCTCGATCAAATATTCGCCCACCAGTGCCGCGTGCCAGCTCGTGCCGCTGGCGGCAATGACGATGCGCTCCACGGAACGCAATTCGCCAGCCGAGATATTCAGGCCGCCGAATTTGGCGGTCGCGCCTTCCTTGTCCACGCGTCCGCGCAAGGCGTTTTCCACGGTGCGCGGCTGCTCGAAAATTTCCTTGAGCATGAAGTGCTCATATTTTCCGCGCACGGCATCTTCCTGGCTGAACTCCAGGTTGCTGATTTGAACATTGGCCGTGTCCGCGCCCAGGTTCAAAACGTCGAAACGCTCGGGGGTGACCGTGGCCACGTCGTAGTCGTTGAGGTAAACCACCTTTTGGGTGTGCGCGCCGCCGACAAACGCGTTGGCGTCGCTGGCCAGGAAATTTTCGCCCTTGCCGATGCCAATGATGAGCGGCGAACCGCGCCGCGCGCCTACAATGGTTTCGGGTTGGTCGGCGCAAACTACGGCCAGGCCGTAGGTGCCGATGACTTCGCGCAAGGCGTCGCAGACGGCCTGAGTGAGGGAATTGGCGCCGTTTTTGTAGCCGCGCTTGTCAAAGCGCGGATCGTCCGCCGATTCACATCGGCGGCTACGCTGTTTCTCATAATAATCGCCGATCAAATGCGCGAGCACCTCGGTGTCGGTATCGGAGCGGAACTTGTGTCCGGCTTTGAGCAAGCGTTGCTTGAGGGCGTCGTAGTTTTCAATGACGCCGTTGTGGACGACGGCGATTTTTCCGGACTGATCGAGATGCGGATGGGAATTCCTGTCGGACGGCGGTCCATGCGTGGCCCAGCGCGTGTGGGCGATGCCGAGATTACCTGCGACCGGTTCGGATTTCAAAAGCCGCGCCAGTCCCTGGTCAATCCGGCCCTTTTTCTTGCGCAGAAGTAGTTCGCCGTCGCGGGCCACCGCGATGCCCGCGCTGTCGTAACCACGATATTCCAGCCGCCGCAAGCCTTCGAGCAGGATGGGCGAAGCCGCTTTCTTACCGACGTATCCAATGATGCCGCACATAAATTTTTATCCACGAATTACGCTAATGGCCGCGAATTTTCTAAAAATTAATTCGCGGGAATTGGCGAAATTAGCGGATTCATTTCCATTTCAAAATCCAATCCGCCGCGCCGGCCAAATCGTCCACCACCACGGCGCGCGAAATCTTCCCGGGCGATTCCCGCTCCAGCTCTGCGCCGTAGCCGGTGCGGACGAGGATGCTCTTTTTCACGCCCGCATTCCAGCCGCATTCCAAATCGCTTAATTTGTCGCCGATCATGAAACTGTCCGCAAGGTTCAGGCCAAATTCGTCGCGCGCGTCGAACAAAAACTGCGGTGACGGCTTGCGTCCGTGGCTGGGTTCGTCGGGTCTTTCCGGCGCGATGTAAATTTTCTCGAAGTGCACGCCGCTGACTGCCAGTTCACGGCCGAGATGCTGGTTCACGTTCTCCACGTCGGCAAGCGTGAAGTAGCCGCGCCCGATACCGGACTGATTCGAGACGATGAACAGCTTGAAGCCCGCGTCACCCAGCCGTTTCAAGCCGGCGGGCGTGGCCGGGAAGATTTTGACGTCTTCCGGCCGGGACAGATAATTTTTTTCCACGATGAGCGTCCCATCGCGGTCGAGGAAAATGGCGCGGTTCATCCCGGCAAATTGTGGTTTGAATATGGCAAGAATGGAATTGAATTCTTTGCCGCCCCCAAGCATCCTGTCGCGGTTTCCGTTTTAATCAACCATTGACATCCATCACATCCACATGAGCAGAGGCAAATTGGGAATTTTGGTCGGTGGCGGTCCGGCGCCCGGCATCAACGGCGTCATCGCAGCAGCCACCATTGAAGGCATCAACCAGGGTTACGAAGTCATCGGCTTTTATGACGGCTTCAAATGGCTCGCGGCGGGTGAGGCGCAGCACTGCAAACCGCTGGCCATTCGCGACGTGAGCGGTATCCATCTCCGCGGCGGTTCGATTCTCGGCACCTCGCGCACCAACCCGACCAAGTCCGAAACCAGCATGCAGAACGTGTTCAAGGTTCTTGAACAACTCGGCATCACGACGCTGGTGACGATTGGCGGCGATGACACGGCTTTTTCCGCCAGCCAGGTGGCCAAGCGCAGCAACGGAAAAATCCACGTGGCGCACGTGCCCAAGACGATTGACAACGACCTGCCGCTGCCCGGCTCGACGCCGACGTTCGGCTTTGAAACGGCGCGGCATTACGGCGTGCAACTCGTTCGCAATTTAATGGAAGACGCGCGCACCACCTCGCGCTGGTATATCATCATCAGCATGGGCCGCGCCGCCGGACATCTCGCCCTCGGCATTGGCAAGGCATCGGCCGCGACGCTTTCCATTATTTCCGAAGAATTCCACGGCCGCCAGGTGACGGTGGACGAAGTCTGCGACATCATCATCGGCTCCATCATCAAACGCCTGGCGGACGGTTCGCAAAACGGCGTTGTGATTCTCGCCGAGGGCCTCATCGAGGCGATGGGCGAGCAGGGATTGATCAAGGCGCTGCCCGACGGACAACTGGAACGTTTCGGCAAGGTTTTGCGCGATGATCACGGTCACTTGCGGCTCGGCGAAATTGAATTTGGCCGTCTGATGAAGGAACTTTTGAATCAACGCCTGGAAAAGATCGGCATTAAAACGACCTTCATTGACAAGGACCTTGGCTACGAATTGCGCTGCGCCGATCCGATTCCGTTCGATGCCGAATACACCCGAGACCTGGGTTACGCCGCGGTGAAGTTTTTGTTGTCACCCGAAGCCGGTAAATACGGCGCCATTATCAGTTTTGTGAACGGCGCGATGAATCCGCTGCCGTTCGACAAGATGCTCGATCCAAAAACGGGGCGGATGCAGAACCGGAAGGTGAATGTGGACGGCGAGGCCTTCGAATGCGCCCGCGCCTACATGATCCGGCTCGAGCGCGACGATTTCGAGAACGCCAAGCAACTCGGCAAGCTCGCCGCGGTCGTCAAGCTGACGCCGGAACAATTCAAAGCGCGCTTCGGCTATCTGGTTGGTTTGAAATAAGCAATTCCTGAATCATTCGTGGCGGTGGAAAATATTCCACCGCCACTTTTTTGTTTTGGAACAAGCTCCGCTTTCCAGCATCCCATCATTAAAGTGGCGCGCGACGCAAATGCGCGTTAACCTTCCCCATGTTTCTCATCGGACTCGGCACCGCCGCGCCGGCGCAGCGGTATGCGCAACGTGAGTGCTGGGACGCGGTCCAGCGCACCGCACCCTACGCGCGTCTCACGTCACGCTCACGTGCCATTCTCAAAAAAGTGCTTTGTGGTGACAACGGCATCGCCACGCGCCATCTGGCCCTCGACTCGCTGCCGGAGGTATTTCAGCTCACGCCCGACACGCTTCAGGCGCGTTTCACGAAACACGCGCCCGCGCTGGCGGCGGAAGCCGCGTACCGCGCCTTGCAGGACGCTGCTTGCGCGCCGTCGGAAATTGATGCGGTGCTCATCAGCACCTGCACCGGTTATTTGTGCCCGGGCCTGACGAGCTATGTGAGCGAACGGCTCGGTCTGCGCGCGGACGTCTTCACGCTGGATCTGGTCGGGCAGGGTTGCGGCGCAGCCTTGCCCAATCTGCGCGCCGCCGAGGCGCTGCTGGCCGCCAAACGCGCCCAAAAAGTTTTGTCCGTTTGCGTCGAAGTTTGCAGCGCGGCATTTTTTCTCGACGACGACCCGGGCGTGCTCATTAGCGCCTGTCTGTTTGGTGACGGCGCGGGTGCGGCGGTATTGACACAGAAACCGCGGCCCAATCGCCGGCGCGTCGGATGGAAATTCGCTTCGTCCTGTCTCGCGCCGGAAAAGCGCGACACGCTGCGGTTTGGCCATAAAAACGGAATGCTGCGGAACATGTTGTCGTTGCAAGTCCCGCAGATTGCCGGTGACGAAGCCGCGAAACTTTTGGCCGAATCACTGGTGACGGCGGGTGTGAAGCGCGAGCGCGTGGCCGGCTGGGTCTTGCACACCGGCGGGCGCGATGTGTTGCTCGCACTGCGCGACAAGCTGAAGTTGGCCGAGGCTGACGTCCGCCACAGCGCTGCGGTGCTCCGGGAATACGGCAATATCAGCAGCCCGACCGTGTACTTTGTGCTCCAGCGCGCCTTGCATGACGCGGTGCCGGACGGATTGTGGTGGATGTCGTCATTCGGTGCGGGCTTCAGTTGCCACGGCGCGTTGCTCGAAGTCGGTTAAAACGTGATTTACACAATTAAGCCGGTGCGGCGAGGCTACTGACGAGCCGGCTCGCGAGGACGCTCGCCCCACCAGAAACGCAAACGAAGAGTGAATCGCATCGTTCAACCGGAGCTGCTCGATGAATTGCCACCGGACGATCCGCGTGCCCTGTGGTCCCGCCGCGACTTGCGGCGCATCAACGCCTGGATGCGCAATCACGTCATCATGGCGAAGGCACTGCGAACGGCCTTGAACGGACAAGCGCCAAAACAAATCACCGACCTCGGCGCGGGTGACGGCCATTTTCTTGCGTGCGTTGCCAATAAGGTTTCCTGCCACTGGCCCGACGTGAACGTCACCCTGCTGGACAACCGAAAGGTTATGAGTTCGCGAGCGCTCGCCTGGTTTGCTCCGCTCGGCTGGCGTGGGGAGTCGGTTGAGGCGGATGTTTTTGACTGGCTGTCCACGGCTGCGGGACTGGATGTCGTTGTGGCCAACTTGTTTCTCCACCATTTTGAAGACCCGAGGCTGGTCGAACTGTTTCGCACGATTGCGGGACGTGCGCGCCTGCTTGTCGCCATCGAGCCGCGTCGCGCGCCCTGGCCGTTGTTTTGTTGCCGGCTGCTCTGGGCGATTGGCTGCAATTCCGTCACCCGGCATGATGCGGCCATCAGCGCGCGCGCAGGATTTTCGGGCCGCGAACTTTCGGCGTTATGGCCGGCGGACGGCGGCTGGCAATTGACTGAGCGCCGCACCGGACTTTTCAGCCACTTGTTTGTGGCGCGGAAAGTCCAACAGGCGATATGATTGTATTGGTCTTTAGCCAGAATCTGAACACAGGTAGGGCGCGCCACTCCGTGCGCGCCGTGGTTCGCAATTGGACGGGCGGCGGGCAGAGGACTGCCCGCCCTACCAAAGTTGGTGGCTGAAAATGGCAAACGCAAAACCCATCACGATCATTGGCGGTGGCCTGGCCGGGCTGACACTCGGCATCGGTTTGCGCCGGCAAGGTGTGCCGGTGACGGTGTGGGAGGCCGGGCATTACCCGCGTCATCGCGTTTGCGGTGAATTCATCAGCGGTCACGGCCAGGACACACTCGCGCGGCTTGACCTGCGCGAGTTGCTCGAACGCGCCGGCGCGGTGAGTGCCAGCACGGCGGCCTTTTTTTCAACCGCGCTGTCCGCGCCGTCGCGGTCCCTGCCGGCCCGCGCGATTTGCCTTTCGCGCTTCAAGCTGGACCACGCGCTCGCCGGGGAATTTAAGAAACTCGGCGGCGAATTGCGGGAAGGACAGCGCTGGCGCGAAGGGGAATTTGGCGAAGGCATTGTCCGCGCCACGGGCCGGCGCGCCCGAACCGCGGAAAGCGGTTCACGCTGGTTCGGGCTAAAGGTCCACGCCGGCAACGTTGAGCTGGCGGCGGATCTGGAAATGCACGTTTCGCCACGGGGCTACGTCGGTTTGTGCCGGGTGGAGGGCGGCGCGGTGAATGTTTGCGGCTTATTCCGGCGGCGAGCGGAGGAAAACCACGTGCCGCAAAACTGGCGTGACTGGCTGCGCGGTCAAACCGGTTCACCGTTGCAACAGCGGCTGGCGGCGGCGGCATTCGAGGAAGATTCGTTTTGCGCGGTGGCCGGAATTTCGTTGCGACCGC
>DATNHM010000054.1:0-79377 GCA_035604955.1 Candidatus Limnocylindrales bacterium
GAGCAATTTCCTCACGGTTTCCTTCCTTCTGGTCGTAGGAACAGAGGATTCGTTCACGCAAGTCCAAGGATATGGTTCGCATGAACGAATTCTACCAAACCCGGAACCACATGGCTACAGTTTTATTTAAAATGCTCTAGAAGTTGGCGAAGATTTCAGGAAGCGAGTTTTTGCCAATAAAATCAATGGTTTTGTGTTGATCGCAAGATAAGGCGAGTAATGGCCAGAAAGTGCCGATTTTCAAATTTTAAGTCCTGTGCGTCTGCCATTTCGCCACATGGCTTTCTGAGATCATCAATGGTTCAACGACAGACGTGTTGGTAAAGCGCTTCGTAGCGCGGCACGATGGCGTCGGCGGAAAATAATTCGCGGGCACGGCGTCGGGCGGCCTCGCCCATCGCCAGACGGCGTTTCGGTTCCCGGATTAAACTTTCAATGGCCCTCGCCAAAGCATCCGGATCGGCCGAAGGCACCAGCAACCCACTGACGCCGTCTTCCACCACTTCAGGAATTCCGCCCGCCCGCCGGGCGACGCTGGGACAACCGAAAAACATGGCCTCGAGGATGCTCAGACAGAAGCTCTCCGTCTCGGAAGTGAACAGTCCCAAATCCGCCGCCTGCAAGTAGTCTTCGATTTCGTTGACCTTTTCGCGGACAATGACGCGGTCTGCCAATCCCAACCGCCGCACGTCGCCGGTGTACGGTGCAAAGTCGCCGCCCGCCAGCACCACGAGCTTGAAGGCCTCGCGTGGGCGGATACGCGCGACGCTTTCCAGCAGAAGCTCAATCCGCTTCACCGGCCGGACGTTTGACGAGTGAAGAATCATGGCCTCGTCGTCCTCGATGCCGAGTTCACGGCGAACTTCTTCGCGGGAACGGCGCGGCGGACGCGGCGCAAAGAAATTGTGAATGACCTCCAACGGCCCGTTGAAACCGAGCACGCGCTGGGTTTCCTGCTTCAGGAATTCGGACACGACGGTGACGGCATCCGAGCAGGTGAGGGCGTGGTGGATGGCCGGTCCGTAGCCCGGGTCGCTGCCCAGCAACGTGGTGTCGGTGCCGTGCAACGTCGTCACGACGCGCGGCTGCAATTCCGGCGGGAGCATGGATTGCGCCAGGATCGCCGCCGTGGCATGAGGCACTGCGTAATGAACATGCAGCACGTCCAGCCGATGATCGCGACTGACCTCGGCCATCCGCACCGAGAGTGGCAGGGTGTAGTCCGGATACTTGAACAATTGATATTCATTGATGACCACCGGATGGAAGTGCAATCGCGGGACGTCGGTGGGCAGGCGGAACGGACGTTCGTAGCTGAAGAAGTGGACTTCGTGTCCGCGTCGCACCAGTTCCTCGCCCAGGGCGGTGGCGAGGATGCCGCTGCCGCCGACGCTGGGATAACACGCGATGCCGATTTTCATGCGTTTCTTAACCACGGATGGACACGGATAAACACGGATAAAAAACAACAACATTTACGGGTAGGGCGCGTCACTCCGTGCGCGCCGTTGTTCGCCTGGCGAGCGGCGGGCAGAGGACTGCCCGCCCTACCAAACAATCTGTGTCCATTCGTGTCCATCCGTGGTTTAATTTAAAACCGCCTTGCGGCGCGGTCCGTCTGTGCGAGCGAGTCGAGCACCAGCGGGTCGTTGGGAAACAAGGCAATGGCATGGCCAACGCCGGCGCGCAATCCGCGCAATCGTGCCCGGGTCAACTGCAGTTCCACATAATTGCGCGAGGCAGCTTGTGTCGCATGCGCTTCCATCGCCACCGTCCAGACTTTCAGGATTTCCGGCGCGGAAACGTCAATGAGCACCGGCGTGAGGCCGGGAGGTTCAGCTTCCGGCGTCACGGCGTAATAGAACAGCTGCTCAATCGCGTGCGGCGGCGCGCGTCGTAATTCCCTGATGCCGCCGTAACGGGCCAGCCGGCAGGCATCGCGCACCAGTTGCCCCAGCCGCGGATGGTCGGGATGCTGATTTTCCACCAGGCTTGGTGCCAGGACGATTCCGGGTCGCACGCGGCGGATGATGCCTGCCAGTTTGAGGGCGTGGGCGGTGCGGACTTCAAGATGCGCATCGCCGTCCAGTTCGATGAATTCGAGCCGGGCCCCCAACAGCGCGGCGGACCGGTTGGCTTCGATGACCCGTTGTGCCGGTGTGCCGTGGGACGCCGCTTCGCCCCGCGAGCAAATGACGAAGTGCGCCGCGCGACCGGCCCGCGTTTCTTTCGCGATGACGCCGCCACAGCCGAATTCGATGTCGTCGGGATGCGCCCCAAAGGCCAGTAACGGCGGGGCTTCAGATTTCGGTATAGGCTTCATCGGGCCGCTCAATCGGTTCGCGATTTACAAAGGTGATTTCCGGTGTTTCTTCCCGGCGAAGATAGGCCGTTTCGCCCGGCCCGGCAACGTAATGCGTGGAATGCACGACCGACTGCATCCAGCGCAACCGGGTGTCACGCGTCGGGCTGATTTGTTCCCTGGAAAAAGCGGTCCGGGGCAGCGTGACGTAGGAATTGCCGCCCTCATGGAGCTGGAACGCGCCATTCACGAAACGGGCGCGGACCACCTCGCCTTCAAACGGAACATCCACAAAAAATTCCGACACGTCACAGGCCGCGCGGCGCACTGCCGGATCGCTCGAACGCACCAGGCGGATGCCGTCGAGCAAGCCCATCCCGCGATACATTTCCAGGCAGAAATCGGCAACGGTGTCAGCGGAGATTTTTTTGAAAACGTTAATCAGCGGATGGCCGATGTAATTCGGCAACTGGAGCGCCGTTTTATCCTGCCAGCCGGCGGCAATCTGCTTGCGATGTTGCGGCGAAAATTTCCGTTGCATCCGGTTCTGGAAGGCAAAGTTGAGTTGGGCCGGTTCATTGGTTTTGCGATGGCGCAGGATGGTCTGCGTCTCACGCGGGTCATGGTCGCTGTCGTGGCAGAAGTAAATGATTTCGCCGCCGATTTCAGCCTGGAGCCGCCGGGCCGTCTGGATTTTGGCAAACAGGAAGCGCCGCGGGAAAAATCCGCACGGTTGCTGGCCGAAACAGATGACGGGTGTGGAATTCATCGGACGTGACTGGTGGCAGGTGACAGGTCACCAAACCGGGGTAGTTGTTCGTGGCCCTGTTCTTTCATGTCACTTGTCACTCGTCACTTGTCACAGTTCCAAGCTTGCCGGTCGAACCCAATGCGGCCTGGATGATCAGGCTCAAAAGCACGCAGGCGGCGCAGCCGATGAAGTTATACCAGAGGTAGGAAAAATCGAGTTTCGGGTATCGGTAATGCAACGAGTAAACGACCAGAACCAGCAATTGCGCCACCAAGGCACTCCAAAACATTGCGGTGCCGCCAACCCGTTTGAGGAAAAACGCCACCATGAACAGAGCGAGCACCACCGGGTAGAAAACCGAGCCAACGATGTTGACAGCCTGAATCAGATTCTCCACCAGGCTCGCATACAGGGCGAACGCAATGGCCACCAGCCCCCAGAACAACGTGAACCACCTGGAAGCGGCGATGTAGTGCGCGTCACTGGCTTCGCGCTTGACCAGGTGCCGATAGAAATCCACTGTCGTGACCGAGCCGAGCGCGTTCAATTCGGCGGCTTTTGATTGGAGCGCGGCGGCGAAGAAGGCCGCAATCAGCAACCCGATCAGGCCATGCGGCAGATGGTCGAGGATGAACGTGACGAAGACGTAATCGGCGTCGTTGCTGGTCACACCGCGATCCTCTTTCTGCATGACGGTCTCGGCCTCGGCGCGCACGGCATTGATATGCCCCAACGCCGTCACCGCCTGTGCCCTCGCCACGGATGCAGCCTCGGAGTTGCCGGCGTGTTTGGCGTCAAGCCATTGGTGAATGAACTGTTCCTTCTGCGCGTAAGCCGTGTTGAATTCCTGTTGCAGCACCTGAAGTTTTTCGCCGGGATCGTGCCGGACGGCTTGTTGCCAGGCGGCGTGGTTGAAAAAGACCGGCGGTTGTTCGAATTGATAAAAGACGAATACCATGACACCGAGCAGCAGGATGAAGAACTGCATCGGAATCTTCAGCACGGCATTGAACATCAGGCCCAGCCGGCTTTCGCGCAGGGACGAGCCGGAAAGGTAACGCTGGACCTGCGATTGGTCGGTGCCGAAGTAGGACAGTGACAGAAAAAATCCGCCGAGCATGCCGGTCCAGAACGTATAACGCCGGTGGAGATCGGTGGAGAAGCTCACCGCGTCCAGTTTTTTGAATCCGCCCGCCACGGTGAAGGCGTCGCCGAGGCTGGTCGGCAGTTTCAGCAACAGGATGACAAACGCCGCCACCATGCCACCGAAGATGATCGCCATTTGCCACTTCTGGGTCAGGGTCACCGCCTGGCTGCCGCCGATGACGGTGTAAATAATCACCAGCAATCCGCTCAGGATGATGGTGAGGTCCAACCGCCAGCCGAGCACGGTGGAGAGGATGATGGCCGGCGCGTAAATCGTGATGCCAGCGGCCAGGCCGCGCGACACGAGAAACAGGGCGGCGCCCAGCAAACGGGTTTTCGAGTCAAAACGATGCCCCAGATATTCATAAGCGGTATAAACGTTCAACCGCCGGTAAATCGGCAGGAAGACCGCGGCGATGAGAATCAGCGCCAGCGGCATCCCGAAATAATTCTGCACGAAATCCAGTCCGCTTTCATATCCCTGGCCCGGCGTGGAAATGAACGTAATGGCACTCGCCTGCGTGGCGGCGACCGAAATACCGATGGTCAGCCACCCGACGGCTTCGTCGCCTCGCAAATAGTGGTTCAGGTTCCGATGCCGGCGCGTGTGCCAGGCGCCGTAGGCGGCGATGGCCACCATGCTGCCAATCAGGACGACAAAATCGAGGAGGTTCATGAAAATTCTCCAATCCTCAAAAGTCGGGAAGGGCCGGGGGCGCGGCGTTCACGCCGCTTCCGCGCTCGGAAGTTCCAGCAGCGGCGGACAGTGAAGCGGCGTGAACGCCGCGCTCCAAACATCAGGTTCATGAAGAATAGATTGCCGTCAGCGCGAGCAGCAGCACCACCCACAAAATGAAACAGCCGAAGACAAAGAGGTAAACGCCGCGCCAGGTGCGCAGCCACGGCAGGCTGGTCAATTCGTCCGAATTCGTTTGGTAGGGCGCGTCAGTCCTCTGCGCGCCGCGATTATCAACGGAGGCGTTCGATTTATTCCCGGCGGCGCGCCCGGAGTGACGCGCCCTACCTTGAGGCGCGGGAGCGGGCGGATCGGGCGGCGGCGGCTTCATTTACCGAGGGAAACCAGATTGGCAAACAAGCGGTAAGCGCCGGGCACACCGTCAGGCAGTTGCCGGAAAAACACCAGCCCGGTATAGACGAAATACCCCTTGCCGTATTTAGCGACCAGCAATCCACCCTTGAGCGGCGCTTCACCGGGATCGCTGCATGCGAGAATCGGTGTAAAATGGTCGTCCCACTCGTTTGGATAATAAATCCCGCGTTCCTGAATCCAGCCGTCAAAATCGGCGCTGGTGATTTTGTTGGGCGTGTTCAGCACCGGATGGTCGGGCGTGAGGAACGTCATGGCTGCGGTTTCATCCGTCACGCGGTCGTTGGACAGTTGCAGGTGGTAGGGCGTGAACTGGTCGGTCTGCAAATCACGGCCGGGCCGGTTGTATTGTTCGATGACGTTGCCGCCGGCCTTAGCGTAGGCGAACAACGCCGGCAAATGGGAAACCAGGTCCGTGCGAACATTGAACGCGCGGACGCCGATGACCACGGCATCGAATTCCTTGAGACGATTCGTCGTCAGGTCATCGCCGGTGAGCGTGGTGACTTTATAACCCATGTCAGCGAGACATTGGGCCACATCATCGCCGGCGCCGGGAAGGTAGCCGACGTTATGGCCCCGGATGGCCAGGTTCAGGCAGACGGCCTTGAGCCGGGCGGGTGGTTGCAACAGCAACAACGGAATGTGCGGATAGTTGATGACCACGCGTTCGTTGTCGAAGGTCTTGCCCCCGACCTCCGCCTCGGCGGTAATATTGGCGGTCGTTGGTTTCGCCGGCGCGGTCACTTTAAACGTGAACTGTGCCTTGTCGCCGGCAGCTTTCAAATGGAACGATTGCGCCACGGGCGAAACTTTCCAACCCGCCGGCGTGTCCAGACGCAAAGTACCGATGATGTGGGACCGCGCGGCGGTTACCTCCACCGTTACCGGTCGCCGGGCTTTGGGCGCGAACAGGCTGACGTCGGCTGCCAGCTTGAGTGACACTGGCGAAATCACATCCAAATTTCGGGTTTCACCCTCCACCCGGTTGGCTGCGACCTGCACCGGCTGGTCGGGGACAATCACCGTCTGGCCGTCCACATCAAAAACCTGTTCCACGGGAAAGACCGGTGGATTTTCCGGCCGCCCGATGAGATTCGGATCATCCACGCGGAACATTCCCGCGGTATGGTCTTCGCGCAGCCAATACGGCTGGCTCAACGGCGTATCGGCCGGGAGCGTTTCTGTCGAATCGCGGCTGACTGCTTGATTGGTTGAAAGGTCGGCGCCCACGGCAAATTTGGTCTTGATGGCCGGATACCGTGCCGCCACCCAGCGAACGGGAACCACGCCCGAACGGAGCACGGCCGTTAGATGCAGGTTCAGCGTCTCGCCGGGCACGACTTCGGCCTGCGGAATCGTCGTTTCCACGGTCAGGCCGAGGCATTCCTGAATGACGTGGTCCAATTGCCGGCGCTTTTCGCCGACCACCGGATCGTCGTCTGCCAGCCCGGCCAGGCCTTTTTTGATTTCCAACAGCGCAGGAACACTGGCAGCAGGATCTTGTTGATTGAATTTCGCAATCACTTCGTCAACCGATGTGCCGATTTCAGCACCGCCGGGAACTCGCGACCAGGTCGTGTCCACGCCATCCATGATGTCATTGGTCGCCGGTTCGCCGTCGAGGAGTTCGAATGATTCCGACCTCGGCCCGCTGCCGCCGCCGAAACCGGTGAAATTTCCAAAACCCTGGGTCTTGTGCATCGAGCGGCTGCGCGCGGCAATTTCCGCGAACGACTCGCCGGACACGGAATCGTTGCCGCCGACATCCATCCGGATTACGTTGGACACGTTTCCACTACGCTGAAATCCGCCCATGTTCCAGAGCAGACGTTTGGGTTGCCAGGGCATGAGGCCTTCCGGGAGCTGGTCGGGAAACGCTTTGGGATCGCCGCACACCTTGAACGCCTCCAGCGCCAGTACCGTCGAGGCGGTATGATGTCCATGGGTGCCGCCCGGCACCGGTGAAAACCGCGTGATGACCACATCGGGCCGGAATTCGCGAATGACGCGCACCATATCGGACAAGACCTCCTGTTTGTCCCAGATACGCAGCGTCTCGCGGTAATCCTTGGAAAAGCCAAAATCCACGGCACGTGAAAAATACTGCCGCCCGCCGTCAATGCGCCGGGCAGCGAGCAGTTCTTCCGTGCGGATCACGCCCAACTCGTCGCCAAATTGCGGACCGAGGACATTTTGGCCGCCATCACCGCGGGTGAGCGAAAGATAGGCGGTGCGATAATGGCGCCCACCCGCGAGATAGGCGATCAACTGGGTGTTTTCATCATCGGGATGTGCCGCGACGTAAAGCACGCTGCCCAGCTCGTCGAAGTTGTACAGATCCCGGAGAATTACTGACGAGGGCGTCGGGGCGGCGCTGGCCAACGGTGGCACACTTAGCGCCGCCATGCCCCAGGCCAGACTGAAAAGCAGGCGATGCCTCCGACGCCAGCCCAGCGCGGGTGCGGCAATGGGTGCAGTGGACATCATTCCTGCAAGCGGGAGATGAGGTCCTGGTTCATTTTCGGGAATGAACTGGCGGGACCTTCGGCCTTCAGCGCCAGTTCGGTGGACTGTTTGGCCGCCGCGATCGCACCCTGTTTGTCTCCCAGTTTAGCCAGCAGCTCGGCTTTCAGATGAAACATTTCGAAGGCAATCCGGGGATTGTCCGCCAGCCCGGCGTTGACCCACTCGAGGGCCTTCTTCAGGTCCAGGTTGTGATCGTAGTAAAACGTGGCGGCCTGAAAATAAAAGCCGTCCGATTTCTTGCCGGGCGCCGCCATGGCCGCCTCGATTTGCGGGACGAGCTTGCCGGCGACCTCCACTTCCAACCGGATCGGGACGACGATATTGTCCCAGACCAGCATGAGCACCGCCGATTCGTCACGGATGTGGTTCAATTCGATGGTGAAAGTTTCGACCCGCGTGTCCGTCAACATCGTCGGGGTCACCTTGAACCGCACGACATCATCCTTCTCGTTGTATTGAAAAGCGCCCCATTGGTTGGCGTTCTTGTTGATGATGATGGTCCACTCGCTCTCGCCGGGGATGGTAAAGAGGGCATAGGTGCCGGCGGGAATTTCATGTCCCTCCAGTTTGACCGGCGTGCTGAAGGTGAGCCGGGTGGCTTGATTGGCGCCGGTGCGCCACACCTGGCCATAGGGAACGATGCCGCCGAAGATGGTGCGGTCTTTCACCCCCGGCCGTGAATAGTCAACTTGAATATCCGTGAGTCCGACGCGCTGTTTCAGCGTGCCCGCGGGGCTGGCGGCGGGGAATTCAACCCCCGGCGTCTGCGCCGGCGACCGGGATACAAAAGCCAGCCCGCAAATAAAGGCCAGCGAGCAAAGCAACGATTTTGCATTCATGGGTTCGATGGTTGAAGTTTACCGAATTACTTGTTCACGGTGAACGGCACGGAAAATTCCGTGTTCTCCCATATTAACTTCACCACGCCGCCGCCGGACGGATTTTTCGCGACCGCCATCGTGAATTGGTCCACCGGCTTATCCAACGCTTCCTTTTTCAGGTCAACGCGCGCCAGGTCGTGCGACGTGTCCACCGGAATTCCCCAGCCGCCGAGGTGCGTGCTGACGGCCAGTTGGGACGCGCCGTTTTCCTCCGGCACCATGTAAAGGGTATAGGCCCCCGCGGGAACGGTCTTGCCGCCCAGTTCGATCGGTTCCTGGGTAACGAGCAGGGTGGCTTCATCCGCTCCCAGGCGCCAGGGTTCACCATAGGGCACCAGTCCGCCCCAGATTTTGCGGGCCTCGGTCGTTCCGGGCCTGGTCGTGTAAGGACGGCCATACGTAATGGTGACCCGGTTGCCATCAATGACGGCGCTGATGGTTTCGTGCGGGCTGAGACGTTTGTGTTGGGCCATGGCCGGCCAGGCGCTCAGCATGGCAACGGCGACGACCGCGAGGAGGGATAGGTGTTTGTTCATGATGACTCCTGTGGCTGGGATGGTTTGCTTTTGGTTGTGGTTAAGTTGAGTCCATTTTTGGTTGAATAACAGACGAAACCGGTGAAATCGGGGTTACAAGTGGATCGGGCTTGAAGAGGCGGATAAACCATCCCAAGCCGGGCACGACCGAAAAAGCAATGCTTCCGGGTTCATGGGGCCGGAGATTATAGCAACCACTCTTGAAGGGAAGAGGAAAGTGAGGAAAGGCGTCCACACCTCCAGCAGCAATTCGGCGCGGAAGTTTTTGGTCACGCTGAGAAAAAACCAACAGCGCTTTTGTCCTCTCCCGAAATCACCTTCACGAAATACAACGGATTTCGCAAAATTTCTGCGAATTTCGCTGACGGCACGCGCGGTGCTTAGAGGGGCGCGGTGGTGGGAAACGGGTGTCACCAGGGAGTGATGTGGGTGGGGAGCCCCGGACAACGGCGGGAGATGTGAGTGGATTGGTCTTTGGAAGGGTGGGGTAAAAAGGGTCGTTGGTCGGTGGAGGAATACGACGCCCACGCCGGTCAGGTTTGCCCGCAAAGCAAATTGCGAAAGAGGAGGTGAATTTTGGTTGCGGCCGGGCCGGGCAGTGCGTGAGCGCGTGAAGACGAAACGAAACATAATTCAGAGGGTGAAACGAAAGAAGTTCGCATCCTGAAATAAACCGGGCGGTGGTACAGGTTGGTGGGGCGGGCCGGCAAACGCGCTCGCCCCACCGCGAATTTTCGAATTACCGCGGTGTGAACCTTCTCCTCGTGACAGTTCGCGTCGTTTGAATTAGTTTCCGCCGATGCAACCGACGACGTTGACGCTGGGTCACTCGCCCGATCCCGATGACGCTTTCATGTTCTACGCGCTGGCGAAGGATTTGATTCCGGCGCACGGTTTCCGCTTTGAGCATATTTTGCAGGACATCCAGACGTTGAACGAACGTGCCACGCGCGGCGAACTGGACATCACCGCCATCAGCCTGCATGCCTACGCTTATGTGAGCGAGCGATACGCGCTGTTGCCGAGCGGCGCGAGCATGGGCGACGGTTACGGTCCGATGCTCGTGGCCAAACAGAAATTTTCCCGGGCCGAAATCGCCGGCAAAAAAATCGCCGTGCCGGGCACGATGACCAGCGCCTTCCTGGCACTGCAACTCTGGCTGGGCAAAAATGCGAAGGAATTCAATTACGTGGTGGTGCCGTTTGACCGGATTTTCAAAACCGTCCGCTCGGGCCAGGCCGACATCGGCCTCATCATTCATGAGGGCCAGTTGACGTATCGGAACGAGGGGCTGGTGGTGTGCGAAGACCTCGGCGTCTGGTGGGGGAAGGAAAACAACGGCCTGCCGCTGCCGTTGGGCGGCAATGTCATCCACAAAAAGTTTTCGCCGGAGGTGCGCAAAACCATTGCCGGAATTCTGGCCGCGAGCATTCAATTCAGCCTCGACCACCGGGCCGAGGCGGTGCAGCACGCCTTGCAATACGCGCGGGACATGGGCCGCGACCTCGCCGACAAATTCGTCGGCATGTACGTCAACCATTGGACGCTCGATTACGGCGAGCGGGGCCGGGAATCCATCCGCCGGTTTCTGGGACGGGCCTTCGAGCACGGGCTGATTCCGCACCGGCAGGAACTGGAATTTGTCGTTTAAGGGAGGCGACGCCGGTTCGAAACGGAAACCGGTTTTCAAACCGCGCCGGGGATTTCAGCTGTGGGCCGGAACCTGTTTGTAATCGCGTTTCAGGCAGTCGGGGCAAAGGCTGTGGCTGAACAGGGCTTCCGAGCGGTTCGAGACGTATATTTCCACCGGCTGCCAGTCGCCGCGCTCGTCGCGGATTTTTTTGCACAGGCTGCAAATTGGCAGAATGCCCTCCAGCAAATTGACCCGTCTGGCCAACTCGCGCGTTTGACGGGCGGTCCGGTTGATCAGGTAGGCAAGCAGCACCAGGACAGCGATGCGAATGGCGGTATTGATGATCGAAGCGGAGATCCCCCAGGGGGCCTGCCAACTGAACGGAAAACCCAGACGAACCAGCGGTTGGACGATTGCCAGGAAATAGGCATAAGAGGGGCGACAGAACCAGGCGGAAACGGCCACGGGAATGATGTAGGTAATCGGGAAAGCAATGTACGGCCCGACTGAGAAATCAAGAACGAGGCAAAGGATGGCGAGGCCGATGGAGGTGGCTGGTTGTTGCAGCACGCGAATGTACCAAGCACCCGGAACGTTGGAGATATCGGAGGGGACCATAATTGGTTAAAGTTGAAATGCCATGCGGTTGATGGTTATCCGGTTCTGTGCGTATTTGATTTTGCAGCAATGTTGTACTGGATTGGGCTGTGTAATCCAAGCTGGTTTGCTTTGTGATAGGGAAAGCCTTGTGCATTTTATCCGAAGTGGTTAAACCGTAATTATATGAAAACCTACCGACTGGTCACAAAAACCGGCGTACTTATGGTCAAAGCGGAGACGGCTACTGTTGGGGATGGCAACAAGATTATTTTTTTCTGGGAAGGAGAGACCGTGGTAGCCGCTTTCAACGTGGACGAAATCGTCGGATTCGTTCAGGTTGATAACATTGGATAAGGATAGTTTCCAGCAGTTTGTATTAACCTTTGGCCGATGACGGACAAGGCCGGTTACAAACCAGTACCACGGAAGTCTCAATTTGCCGTTGGGGGATTTCCCAATAAGTCGCGAGCAACCGATTTTTCTCCGCTTCATCAACCAATTGAAATCCGTGCTTCTGGTAAAACCTGACGGCCCAACCGGCGGCCTGCCAGGTTCCCACGAGGATTTTGCCTTCGATCCGGTCCAATAAATGATGAAGCAATTTTCCGCCAATGCCGTGGTTTCGCATCTTCATTTTGACATAGGCGTGCCGGATCAGTGTGACGTCCTTGACCGGTTGCAGGCCCATGACACCGATAAGCCGATCGTTTTCCACATAGCCCCAGAATTTGACGCCCGCTGCGATTTCTTCCATCAGCTCTTCGAGCGGCATATAAGGTTCATGCCAGCGGTCGGCGGGAATCACCCCCTGGTAAGCTTGGGCGGCGTCATTGACGATGGTGAAAATGTCCGGAACATCGGAGGCGGTGCAAGGCCGGATCATTTTTGCTTGTTAAGCTGTTGCCAGGACACGGATGGCGCCGTCGGCCTCCAATCCGGCCACGAGCGGGAAAATGTCGTGTTGCAGGCAAAACGCCACATCGTCACGCAGTTCGGCAATCGCCAATAATCGCCGCGCGTTTTCCGAAGTGCGAATCGCCGCCGTCAGATCGGATTTGGCCTGCGCATAAGTACGTCGTGCAATTTCCGCCGAATCGCTCAATTGAAAAACTCCCTCTCCTCGCCCAAGCGAGGAGAGGGACGGGGAGAGGAGTTCGTTGAGCATCTCACATAACGCTCCGGCCGCCAGCACGTCTTCCAGCGCGGTGTTCTCGTGCGTGCCGGCGCACACGAGCACGGCGTGCGCGGGCGAAAGCTGCCGCAGAAATTCTGCCGTGACCGCCAGGTTCAAAAACGAGGCGGCCAGGACCGTTTTGGCGCCCGCCCCGGCGCGCAACGCGCGTGTGCCGTTCGTCGTCGTGGAAACAATGGTTTTACCGCGGACCTTATCCGGCGTGTATTCGCGCGGCGAATTGCCAAGGTCAAAATCCACGCCCCCGGTCTGCGCGGCGCGAATCCTCACGCCGTCCCGTTCGCCGCCGAGCAGTACGTCCGGTTGCTTTTGCCGCCGGGCCAGCGCCTCGGAAATTTCGCTGACGGGCACAATGGCCCTCGCACCGTTGTGCAACGCGGCCACGAAGGCGCTCGTGGCGCGCAGCACGTCGAACACCACGCACGCAGCCGTGCGCAAATCCCGTTGTTTCAAGGCAGGCAACTCCGCCGGCGTCAGGATGACTTCGATTTTCATTTGAAACGGAGATAATTAAAACCACGAAATACACCAAATGACACGAAAGAAAGTTTTCGGGTGGTTCGTGTATTTCGTGGTTCATTCCACTTTCGTCCGCATGTAATGAAAAAGATATTGCTGCGCGCAGCCCGCGTGCGGGCCGAAATGCGTCGCCGCAAAATGGCGCAGGCGCTTGGCCATCACCCGCCGACGCGGGAAATAAAGCTGACGCAAGGCGCGTTCCACCCAGACATCCACCGGAAACGCAGCGTCAAAGCCGTAGGCGAACAGCAACACGCAGTCGGCAATTTTGCCGCCCACGCCGCGCAATTTCATCAATTCGGCGCGCGCTTCCGGCAGCGGCAAATGGCGCGGCCGGTTCAAATCAAATTTGCCATCGGCAATCTGTCGCGCGGCGGCGAGCAGGTGCGGCGCGCGAAAGCCCATCTTGCACGCGCGCAACTCGGATTCGGTTGCGCCGGCGATTTGCGCCGGGGCGGGGAAAGAATAAATTTCGCCTTCCCCAATAAGGCTGGTAGGGCGCGTCACTCCGTGCGCGCCGGGCGACTGCTCCCAAATTGATGAGCTTACGCCTTCTGACGGCGGGCAGAGGACTGCCCGCCCTGCCTTTGACGGGACGATGGATTCGCCAAACCGTTCGCAGAGCAGCGAAATGATTTGCCGGATTTGGACGATTTGTTTGGTCGAAGATAAAATGAATGAGGCGAGACATTCCCAGGGGTCCTGACGCAATACGCGCAGTCCGCGACAGGCGGCGACCGCCGTACGCATCGGGGCGTCATCGGGGAAAGTTTCGAGGATGTCGGCCCAATCAACTTCCGTCTGCAAAAAATCGCGGAGCCAGTGCCAATCCTTGACCGGCGCGGCGGTTTCGGCGCGGATGCCATCATGGACTTGCGTCAGCCGTACCCGATGTTTTCCGACCACCCCGAGCCACGAACCCCGTTGTTCCTGCCAGCGGAAGACCTGGCCGGAATCCAGCGTGGCCGCCAGGTCGTAATCGCGAACGCAAAGGAGAGTCGAGGACGGGAACGAGGACGAGGAGGAACGGGTTACTTCCGACGATGTTTGTTCACCGACGGTGCTTTGCGCTTCCCGCTTCACATTGTTCATTTCAAATGGTAACCCGCCCAGAGATGCACGCGGTGGAAGACGCGGCCGCCGACGGTGACATCACGTTCACCGAGGTCGGTGACGGACGCAAACTGCTGCACGATTTTTTCCGGCGCCGGTGCCGGCGGCGGGATTTTGCCGTAGTTGATTGACTCGCGCTTCAGCCATTTCCAAAACCAGCCGTGTTCCAGCGGATAAGGATCCACTTCGCTGACAATAATGGCGTTCTGGCCCCGGCGATGTTCGGGGTAATCGTATTCCGGCCAGAAATAAAATTGATTGTGCGGCGAGTCGGAATCCATGGCATAAACGAGTGGATCGTCCGATTTAATTGCCGCTTTCGCTCCGGGGATGTAGAAAGAATACAATCCGGTTATGCCGTAGTGACTGCAAATGATGAACGCCGGCTGGCCGGCCTGCTGCAATTTTTCGCGTTCTGTTTCCACCAGCGCCGCTTCCTGTTTCCAGGCCTGCACGCGGCGGGTCGGGTCCTTTGAGGGTGGCAACTCATCCCCGGCGAGTTTCCCCACCAGCTTGCTCTGATGGAGAAAGGCAAACGAGAAAAATCCCAGCACCAGGCCCGCCGTTAGAAATGGTTTGGCGATGCGCCGCCATTCATCCCAGTAAGCGACCATCAGGCAAAACATCGGGATGATGGCGACGGCAATCCAGTTGGGCAGCACGCGCGAGTGCAATGAATAAAGCCAGTAGCCCAAAAAGACCGGCGCGCCCATGCAGAAAAGGTACAGCCATAACCCCGACTTTTCGTGTCGGGGCCGTTTCCAAAAAGCGAACATTGCCCACAACGAACCGATGAAGAAAATCGGGTTCAACGCGCCCACTTCCGAAACCAGAAAATCCCGGAAATAGCGCATCGTCGGCCGCCAGTGCGAATGGAGTCCCGCGTCTCCCCCTACGTCATTGAGCGTGCTCCAGCCATGCTGGCAGTTCCAAATCACCACCGGCGTTGTGCAGATCAAAAAAATCGACACGGCCAGCCACGGGCCGGGCCGCCGCAAATGGCCGCGCGCCTTTGGTGCCAGCACGAAGAAGAGAGCCCAGCAGACGATTTGAAACACAGCAGTGTATTTGCAGAGAAACGCAAGTCCCATGGCCAGGCCGACCACCAGCCAGTGGCGCATTTGTCCGTCCGGTTGAACGGCGCGCCAGCCGGCGATCATCGCCCACGTCCAGCAGAGCACCAGCGGCGGATCAATCGTCATCAAAATCGTGCCGATCCCGAGCAGCGGCGTGGCGATGACGATGAGCAACAACCAGAAGGCCGGGCGCGCGCCGACTTCGCGCGCCAGAAAACGCAATACCATCACGCTCAAAATCGCCGCAAACAGGGGCGAAAAAAAACGGACGCCGAATTCGTTGTCGCCGAAGAGCGCGGTACCGGCAAATTGAATCAGCGCGATGCCCGGCGGTTTGCTGTAATACGAGAGCGCGAGGTGTTTGGACCAGACCCATTGGTACGCTTCATCCTGGCTGAGCTGAATGGTGCCGCTGGCCAGGTAAACCCAGCTCGCTATCAGCATGACAAAAGTCAGAAGATAGCCGAGGCGGAGCCAGTGTGAACCGGTTGAGGGTTGAGGGTTGAGGGTTGAGGGATGGTCGGAATTTTGAATTTCCGATTGGGAAGACTCTGGATTCTGGATTCTGGATTCTGGATTCAAGAGGTTTGGCATTCGCGCGTGCCAGAGCGGGAACCATTTTTTGCCGATCCAATTCCACGCAGCCTGCAATCCGATGACGCCCGCCGCGGCATAGCCCGCGCCGAGAATCGCGCCGGCCAGGACGTCACTGGGATAATGTACGCCGTTATAGACCCGCGAAAAGGCGACCGCCGCCGCCATCGGCAGCATGAACCGCCAGCTTCGCCGGTAGAATAAAAACGCGACCATCGTGGCGGCAAACCAATTGGCGGCGTGCGACGACGGCATGCTGTTGCGGCCGCCGGTGTTGGCGGCCATTTCCTCCGGCGGGACGTAGCCATGGCCGACGACGCCGAACTGCCGCGCGTCCGGCAGCGTGACGAACGGGCGCGGGCGGGCGACGGCGTGTTTGATGGTGTTGACGATCAGCGGGTCGCCAAGCGCAATGACGAGGACAACCATCAGGGCGCACAGCCTTGCGCGAGCGTTGCCAAAGCACAACGCGCCAACAATGACGGCGAGGACAACGAGAACGAACCAGCGCATGACACCATCGCCGCCACTCAAAACCGGCATCATCCGGTCGAAAACCGGATTGCTCAACGAGCCGTTGATGAAATGAAACAAAGCGATGTCGAGCGTTTGCAGCCAGTGCATTGACGACAGTGTAGCGGGAAATTGCGAGTTGAAAACCGAATAGCGTCTTCAAAAAGTCTTCTATCACGACCTGCGCGTTTGCCGTGAAATCAAAAAACTTTGTGCCGGTGTGTCTTCGTGGTTTAATTCCCGGGCATGTTTTCATCGGAAATTAAATCGGTGCACTTTGTCGGTATCGGCGGCACGGCCATGGCGTCTGCCGCGGCCGCCATGAAGGAAAGGGGCTTCCAGGTCACCGGCTCGGACCAGAATGTTTATCCGCCCATGTCCACGTTTCTGGCGGAACGGAAAATCGAGGTGATGAACGGTTACGCCGAGCGGAACCTGGCGTACAAACCCGATCTGGTCGTCATCGGCAATGCCATTTCCCGGGGCAATCCGGAGGCGGAATTTGTCCTCGACCACAAACTGCGCTATTGCTCATTGCCGGAATTACTCAAGGAATTTTTCATCCGTGGCAAACGCTCCGTCGTGGTTGCCGGCACACACGGCAAGACCACCACCACCTCGCTGCTGACGTGGGTATTCGAACACAACGGACTGAATCCAAGCTATCTCATCGGCGGCATCCCGAACAATCTGCACCAGGGCGCGCGGTTTACCGACTCCGACTGGTTCATCATCGAAGGTGACGAATACGACACCGCCTTTTTTGACAAGCGGAGCAAGTTCATCCATTACGTGCCGGAAATCGCCGTCCTCAACAATCTCGAGTTCGATCACGCCGACATTTTTGACGACCTGGACGCGATAAAAAAAACCTTCTCCCACTTCATCCGGCTGGTGCCGCGTAACGGCCTGTTGTTGGCGAACGGCGACGATCCGAACCTCGCGCCACTGCTCGGCGTGACGCATTGTCCGGTGCAACGATTTGGACTCGGGGAAAATAACAAGGTCCGCGCCTTCAACCTTCGCTACGGACCGACGGCAACCGAGTTTGAAATCCCGAGCTTCAAGTTTCACCTGAACCTGGTCGGTGAATTGAACGTGCGGAACGCGCTGGCCGTCATCGCCTGCGCCAAGCATTGCGGATTAAAGAATCATCAAATCCAATCTGCATTCGACACGTTCACGGGCATCAAGCGCCGGATGGAAGTGCGCGGCATCGCCGGCGGGGTGACGGTGGTGGACGATTTTGGCCACCATCCAACGGCCATCCGCGAAACGCTCCGGGCGTTGCGCATCAAATATCCACGCGAGAAAATCTGGGCCGTCTTTGAGCCACGCAGCAACACGACGCGGCGAAACGTCTTTCAAAACGAGCTGGCCGGCGCGTTCGCCGACGCCGACGCGGTCGTGGTTTCGGAGGTTGCCCGGCTGGAACAGATCGCCGCCGACGAACGGCTCAATCCCGAGAAACTCATGCAGGATTTAAAAACCGCCGGCAAAAACGCCGCCTATTTGCCGGACGTGGATTCCATCGTTTCTTACGTCACCCGCAGCGCGCTGGGCGGCGACATCGTTTGTGTCTTCAGCAACGGTGGCTTTGGAGGAATTCATGGAAAGCTGTTAGAGCGGCTCGGGCGCAGATAACTCACGGGCTTTTACGAAGTTTGGATTCCTCCAAAACGGACCGCAAACAGGCCAAAACCTGTTCAGGTGAAATGGCCGCGAGACAGTGATTGGTACTTTGGCAGACGCTCAGGTTGCCGTCGCAAGTGCACGAATTGCCCGTCAGAACCCGATGGCGTTTGCCGATGGGCGCCCACTGGGCGGGGGGGCTCGGGCCAAACAGTGAAATCGTCGGCACACCCAGACCGGCGGCGAAATGCAGCGGGCCGGTGTCACCGGAAATGAAAACGCCGGCGCGCGCCAGCACGGCCAGAAACCGGGGCAGTTCCGGCGCCGGCGGCAAAATCACCACGTCCGGCGCAAGTCTTCTAAGCTCCAGCATCAGCGTCTGCTCGCGCTCGCCGCGTGCCGTGGTGAATACCGTGTGGAATCCGGCGGCCGCCGCCAAGCGATGCAACTTTGCCCAATACGCCAATGGCCATTCTTTTTTCGGCTGGCTGGAGGCGACATGGCAAACGACCGCACGTTCGGTGGGAAGAATTTTTTTTGCGGCATCGACCAGCGCAGGGTCGGCATGGATTTCAGCTTCCAGTGAATGCGGCGGTGGAATCTGCCAGCCGGACAAAAGCTGCGCCAGACGCACGGATTCGTGCTGTGGTTTTACTTCCGGTGCAACCCGGTCGGTGTAGCAAAACTTGCGGCCGAAAAATCCGCCTGGTTCGTCCCAACCCAATCGCCGGCGCGCGCCAATGAACCGGCTCAAGATGGCGCCGCGGTCGTTGCTCGCAAAATCCACCGAACGATCAAAATGTTCACGGCGCAGCGCACAAATGACCGGCCAACTTTGACCGAAACGCGCCCGCCCGCGTTTGCGCGGCATGGGCCATACCCGGTTAAGATGCGGCAGATGTTGGAACAGCGGCGCGATTTCCTCCGGCACGAGGAGATGCAGTTCGCCGTCTGGAAAATGGCCGCGCAAGGCGCGGAGTGCCGGTGTGAGCAGCACGGCGTCACCAAAGTATTTGAATTGCAGGGCGAGGATTTTTTCAGGCCGCGCGCTCACGACGCAAATTGCAGTTCGTACAATTTCTGATAAACGCCGCCGCGCTGGACGAGGTCTTCATGGCGGCCGGTTTCCACGATGCGGCCCTGATCGAGTACGACAATCAAATCCGCGTGCAGAACCGTCGAGAGCCGGTGCGCGATGCAAATGGTGGTGCGCCCCTTCATCAACTCGTCCAACGCGGCCTGTACGGCCCGTTCGGACTCGGTGTCCAGGGCGCTGGTGGCTTCGTCCAGCACGAGAATCGGCGCGTTGCGGAGGACGGCCCGGGCAATGGCAATCCGCTGGCGCTGCCCGCCGGAAAGCATCACCCCCTTTTCACCAATAATGGCCTCAAAGCCTTCCGGTCTCTGCATGATGAAATCATAGGCGTGGGCGTGTTTGGCGGCGGCGATGATTTCGTCATGGGTCGCCCCGGGCCGGCCCAGCTCGATGTTCCGCCGGATGGTGTCGTCGAACAAAATAACTTCCTGCGTGACGACGGCGATCTGGCTGCGCAAATCGCGGGTGGAAACATCGCGAATGTTCACGCCGCGGATTTTGATGACACCGCGCTGCGGGTCATAAAAACGGAGGAGCAGGTTGGCCAGCGTGGTTTTGCCGGAGCCGCTGGCGCCGACGAGCGCGACCAGCCGGCCGGATTTGATTTCCAAATTGATGTCGGACAACGCGACTTTCTCGCCGTAGGAAAAATCCACGTGCTCAAATTGAATGTCCGCGCCGGCGGCCTGTAACTTTCGCGGTTGGGCGGGTTCAAGCACTGTCGTTTGCGTCTCCAGCAAGGCGAACGCGCGCTCGCTGGCCGCGCGCGCCTGGACGATTTGATTCTGCAACTGCGTCAGGTTTTTCAAGGGCTGATACATGAAGAAAATGCTGCCGATCAATTGCAGGAAGGCCGCCGGGTTGGGATGGCCCTCCGAGCGGTAAATTAAATACGCCAGCAGGAGCGCCACGCCACAGGAGCCAAAAAATTCAATGAGCGGGCCGGGCATAATTCCGGCGCGCGTGATGCGCATGTAATGACTGATATACCGGCGAGTGACGTCTTGAAACTGTCCAGCCACGATGGGTTCGAGGTTGTAGGCCTTGACGATCCGGTGGCCGGTGAAGGCTTCGGCCATGGTTTGCGTCAACTCGGCGGTCTGCGTCTGGAGTTCGCGGCTGGACCGGCGGATTTTGCGGTTGAAAATGGCGATAGGAATAATGCAGGCCGGCAGGAAGACGACGGTGATGAGCGTCAATTTGGGCTGTTGCCAAAACAGAAACGCCAGCACGCCGACCAGCTTGACGGGATCGCGGACGACGACGGAGACGGCGTTGTTCAGGATGTTTTGCAGCGCCCCGGTGTCGTTCATGACACGCGAGATGAGCTGGCCCGAAGCATTTTCGCTGTAAAATCCGGCGGACAAATCCAGCAAATGTCTGAAGAGCCGGACGCGCAAGTCGGCGATGGTCCGGGCGGCCACCCATTGCAGGAGATAAACATTGAGGTAGCCGAAGAAGCCGCTCAAAAACATGATGAACGGAATGGCCACAATCAACGCCGTCACCGCCCATGGATGTGTCTGCACGCCGCTTTCCAGCGCCTGGCGCGTGGTGTAAAACCAGTGTTGCGCGAACACGGGCAGTTTTTGCATCGGCAATTGCGCCATCCCTGATGGATCCGTTGTCGGGAAAACGGCGCTATAGACGAACATGACCGTCCCGATCACCAGCGGCGACACCAGACCGGTCAGGATGCCGGTCAACACCCCGAGGAACAATCGTGTCCGATAGGGTTTGGCCAGACTCCAGACTTTGAGCAGAAACTTTAACATCGGCGGTTGACATATTGTTGGCGGCCAACGGCGGAAAGCGAGAATTTTGTTATCAAAATCCGGCGCGCGGTGTGGAGCAGCGGAATGCCCAGGCTACTTCGCCAAAATGGCGTTACCCTCCTGTCTGCTCTGCGCGAAGGCTCCAATTTTCGAACACGAAATAATAATCGTATGTCAACTGATGGCTCCTGACCAGGCCGGCCCGGATCCCCAGCCAGCGCTGATGATAATCGGGAATCACCTGGTGGAACTGCACTTGAATGTTTCTAAACCGATCCGCCAGGTTGCGCGCAAGTATCGCTTCCAGAAGTTCAAACTCGCCGCCTTCGATGTTGAGCTTCAGCAAATCGATTTTTCTTCCGCCGGCCAATTGCAAAGCTTCTTCCAGTCCCATGAACCGGACGGTTTCGGATTCCGTTAACCCGGTCGTTCGAAATAGCGAACTGGCCTCGCCTTCAACGCTGATTTTTGCCTCCCCCGGAGTTGGGGCAATCCCGTAATTGAGACATACGATTCGGGGTGTATCGGCAAACCGTTTTGATAATTCCTTGAAATGCCGCTGCATCGGCTCGAAGCAGAACACTTTGCACTGATAACGTCGAAAAATCTCCGCGGCAAAAAATCCAAGGTGCGCGCCACAATCGAAAACCACACTTTCGGGTTCCAGGTCATACGAATAACGTAGGCGCTCGGCATGGATACCTTTATCACGTCCCCATCGCCGGCCGGCGCGCCGCTTTCGTTTCCGGCGAAGATAATCCAGAAAACGAGCGCGCCAACGATGGAAGGGGTTGGGATTGGAGTTGGAATCGGCCATGTCCTTCAGGCTGCGTAAGAAGGGTTTCTTTCAATCAACCAAATCAAGCTTGTGTCTAAACACTCTGACCATGCCCCTTTGCCTCCACGAGTAATTGCCAGGCCAGGCCAGAATTACGACAGGCTTGCAACAAATGTTCGGCCGCTTTGGGATAATTAAACGGCAAGGTAATCAGTGCGGCCAGCAAATGGGCCAGCACATGAAACGGTCCGCCAATGACGCGTACCGTTCTATAAAACCCGCAATCCAATCCGTCGCGCCGTGATTTTAACCGTTGAATGGCAATGGAACGTCCCTCGGCAAACCGCCCGCGCATATTCTCGCGGAATTTCATGCGGCTGACTGGCACGAAATGGAGGATGGCCGCGTTGGGCAGCCACCACACTTCATAACCGGCATCCTGCAAACGGAGATTCAAATCACTCTCTTCACGGCTCATCCTTTTTTTTCCTTTTCGTCCCAGCCGCGTGTCAAACATTCCGGCTGCCAGCGCGGCTTCCCGGCGGTAAGCGATGTTGCCACCGTATAGACTGCCGCGACGGGGGAGGCACTTCGGTAAATCACCGGGATTAAAAGTTCCGCCGCCGTCGGCCCATTTCGGCGGGGAGATTTCAAACTCACTAAACACGGGTCCGCCAATCACCGCGATTTTTTTCGAGGGCGGCGCGGACAGAAAACGCTGATAGGCTGCCAGCCAGTCCGGTTCCGCAGTCGCATCGTCATCCAAAAATAGCACAAACTTTCCACGCGCCTTCCTCAAGGCGGCGTTACGGGCGGCACTCAATCCTAATTCGGCTTCGCGTATCACTTCTACCTGGGGTTTGGCTGCAATCAGACGTGCTGCGGTTTCCGGCGTACTATCCGTTGAGGCATTGTCCACAATCAAAAGCTCCGTGTCACCGGTCATTTGCCGCAGGACGCTGTGAACGGCTTTTTCCAAAAAGGCCGTGCGATTGTGCGTACAAATGGCCACCGTAATGAGTGGACCGGATGCCCGGGCAATGGTCTTGGACTTGTCGGCAGTCTCGCCAGCGTTCAGCATTTTGCAAACTATAGGGTTGTGAGAATTAGAAACGGAAAAAGTTGCGCCGACAAGGTTAAATTTTTGAGGCGTTCCATGAAACCAACCCGCAATTTATGAAGGTACGGTGGTAATCAGACCACGTGAGTTACTGGAGCTTGGGAAAAAACCGGGGTGTATTGTCTTAATTTATGCGCACTGCGGCGCAAACAAGTTTATCTTCCAGGAAAGAGTTTCAGCATTGACACTGCCATACCGGTATCCAAGTTTTGCCACATGAACTTGCGGCAATTTGTGAAATATTGGCTGTGGCGCGATACCACCCATCACGGCGAATTCATGGCGATGCGGCAACTTTTACCGGATGACGCGTCAAAGGTGATTGTGGACGTCGGCGCCACTACGCCCTTGATCGAAACCCGAAAATCAGATTTCACAAGCGCATGGTTCCAGCGTAGCGTCGATTAAGAGTGAGGCGTCAAACAGCAAAATCCTATCAACTTCATGTTATTCAGTTCGTATATCTTCCTCTTTTTCTTCCTGCCGATGACCCTGGTCGGGTTCGGTCTCCTGTCGCGGTATCGGGGTGCGAAGGCGGCCAAGATCTGGCTGGTTCTGGCTTCGCTCTTCTTCTATGGCTGGTGGAACCCGGTCTATGTTGGCCTGATCCTGGCATCAATGATGTTTAATTACCAAGTGGGACGCTATATCGGTCAGCGCGTGCGGTTGGGCCGGCGGGTGGGGGGCGTGCTTTTTTTGGGCGTCGCAGGGAATTTGGCGCTGCTGGGATATTTCAAGTATGCCAATTTCTTCATCAACAATATCAACGGAGTATTGGGTTCTCACTGGGCCTTTGGCAAAATACTGCTTCCTTTGGGAATATCCTTTTTTACCTTCACGCAGATCGCCTATCTCGTGGATGTCAGCAGGGGCGTCGTCTGCGAGTATGACTTGGGTGATTTTCTGCTATTCGTCACCTTCTTTCCGCACCTGATTGCGGGTCCGATTATCCACCATTCAGAAATGATGCCGCAATTTGCCGAACCGCGGACCTATCATTTTAGATGGAGCAATCTGGCCATCGGTCTGGGACTGTTCTCTCTGGGGCTTTTCAAGAAGGTCGTCATCGCGGACGGGATGAGCGGTTATGTGGGAAAGGTGTTTGGTGCGGCGGCTTCCGGCGGCGTGCTCTACCCGCAGGACGCGTGGGCTGGAGTGTTTGCCTACACGTTCCAGATCTACTTCGATTTCTCCGGTTACTCCGACATGGCCATCGCGCTGGCCCGGATGTTCGGCATCGTCCTGCCGCAGAATTTCAACTCACCCTACAAAGCGCTGAACCTCAGCGAATTTTGGCGGCGTTGGCACATGACACTCTCCCGTTTCCTGCGGGATTATCTTTACATCCCGCTCGGCGGAAACCGGCGGGGGGAATTTCGGCGCTATGTGAATCTGCTTGTGACAATGACTCTCGGTGGCTTATGGCACGGGGCAGCCTGGACCTTTGTCCTCTGGGGGCTGTTCCACGGCACCGGCCTGGCCATCCAGCATGGCTGGCAGGCGTTCTGGTCAAAGAACTGCCCGAACCGCCCAACCTGGTGGCCGGCCGGGCTATCCACTTGGGGCGGTCGGGTCTTAACGCTGCTTTTTGTCATGGTTGGCTGGGTCTTATTTCGCTCGGCGGATTTGCCGACGGCGCGGCATGTGCTGGCGGCCATGTTCGGTCTCGGCCAGGTGCCGATCGAGGGCAGCCCATTCCTGGTGAAAGCGAAAACCTGGTGGTGGCTCGGAGCCTTGCTGGCATTCGTGTGGTGGTTGCCTAACACCGTGGAGATCATGGGTCGGTATACAAGGCTGCCCGCGCCGGCGGGTGACGGAACATCCGTCCCGCGGGGTTGGCTGCGATGGGAGATGAGCACCCGGTGGGCGTGTCTCGCGGGACTGTTGTTGACATTGTCCATATTAGGCCTCTCCCGTGCCGGAGAATTTCTCTATTACAATTTTTGAGATGAACCGAGACGCCCGCCGTTATGTGCTGCTCGCCCTGGGTCTGGCCATTTGCCTGACGGGTGGAATGGCCCTTCTGAATCTCATCGTCGATCCCTTCAATCGGTATGGCATCAATCGCCTCGGGGTCTATATCTCGGCGGAACGAGAGTGCAAGTCCACCTATGTCAAGCGGTTTCCCCATGACGCACTGCTGGTCGGCAACAGTCGCGAAATCAGAATTCCGCCCGAACAATTGGAAGGCTTCCGGTTCTTCAATGGAGCCTTTTCTGGCGCTACTCCCGAGGAAATTTATTTTTTCTTGCAACGTTTCGCCTGGCACCAGCGACTGGTCGTCCTCGCCGTGGATATCGGCGAGCAGGATCCGGTGGAACGCCACGGGGATATCTTCGCCCCCAAGGGACTAACCTCGGCCCTCGATAACCTGCTCAACTTGCAGACGACTGAGTATTCGATCCGGACCATCTCTGAATCATTGTTAAAGCATCCCCAGCCGATCGGACCGGACGGCCTGGTGCCCGTGGGCAGCTCAATGCTGGACGCGGACCGGGACGATCCCGATCAAGAGGCTTACCGGATCAAGTTTATGCAGCATATATGGGATGGATATCACTGTCCTCCGATGGCGCAGATGTCATTCTACGTCAAGATCAGCGAATGCCTGCGACAACGGGCCATTCCCTGCGTGGTGGTGATCCCACCGACCCAGGAGGCCGTGGCGCGATCGGCGCAGAGCGGACCCACGGCCGAGGAAGTGGCAGCGTGGAAACGACAATTGGGCACGATTTTTCCCCACGTGATCGATCTTTCCTTCAGCTCCTACGATGCCGCAACCAACTTCTATCGGGCCGATCCGATTCATTTCAAACCCGACGTCGGCGTTCGCTTTATGAACACGGAAGTTCTGCCCTTCGCAACCCGGATCCTGCGCGAGACGCCTCCGCCCGCAGCAGCGCCGAGAGCCAAGCCGTTCACCTTGAACAGCCAGTGAGAGAGCATGGATTCGCCGTTGTCATCGACCTATGACCGCCCCCGACTGTGGATATCGAGATCGAAATCAGTTCCGAATAACCTTTAGCCAAATCCAACGTTACCCCTCACCGGCCACCGCCAACTCTTCCAGAAGTCCTAGCGCGTCTTCAAGATTCCAGTCAGGAATTCAATCATACGACGCGCCTGTTCGTCCCAATTAAATTCCCGGAGAATCCGGTTGCGAATTGCTGTTCCCCGGCGTTGGAGTTCGGCGTGGTTCATCGCCGCGACCTCGCAAAGTTTCTGACGGAGTGAGCTGGCAAAGTCATCTGTTTCAAGGTAGATGCCTTCCTCGCCAAGCACTTTATCCGCACCGCTAAGGCGGGTGGAAAGGATGGCCTTGCCCGTCATCCCAAATTCGAAAATTTTTGACGGGAAACTGTTTTCAAGACCCTGAATGGGAAGCCGCGGGTTGATGAGCACATCAACCTTCTGCGCCCAGGCCAGACAATCAGACTGCTTTGCCAAAATACCGTCAAAATGAAAACTCGAATGGCACCCGGCAAGTTCCTTCAGAACACTTGTTAATTTACCATAGCCGCAAACATGCAGCGTCCCGGGCACCTTGGCGTCGAGGAATCCCTGAACCATCGGAAGAACGCTGGTGCGCCTATCCAATTGTCCAAAGTAACCAAACCGAATCGGCCCGGATTGTGCGGCGTTTGCCGGCGGCGGGTCGTAGTGGGAATTGAAGGCCCCAGGCATCCACATCCACGGCACACCACGCGGTTCAAAATAGCGCCGCGTGCCGAAGCTGAATGAAATGCAAACATCATACCATAGGATGACCTTGCCCACATCCAACGTTACCATCGGCTTGAAGGCGTAGCGCAACCGTTTGGTAAACGGGATTTTTTGTCCGAGCGTCCCAGCGTCGGCGAGAATCAACACGATCAATGGGCGGGGATATTGCCGTCGCAGCCAGCGCACAAAACAGTTGTATGCCGGCCCCGGATTTTCCACCAGGATAACATCGGGCGCACCCTGTCGGGCCGTTTTCTCCAGGTAGAAACGGCGCAACTGCCGCCACGAGTGCCAGCGATGCCACAGTTCGGGTCTTCTATCCCAAAGCAGAAGCTCATGTTCCAAGCCGATTGAATCATCCTTGGGTTCCAACTTGCCGAAGATTTCACGGGCCAACATGCCAACAGTCGAAACTTCGGCCAGTCGGGAAAGCGCCTGCGCCATGCGAGTTTCTTGGGGATGGCCTGCTTGGTTCAGTGAAGGAAACCGTCCGCTTACGCCCGGTGGAAAAGCAGCGCAAGCTAGGTAAAGCAAACGAAGGCGGCCGTTCGTCACGAAATAAAATCTAGCGGGCTCAACGCGCTATTCCAAGTTTATTGAGTTGAATCGGAAGGCGAGTGTGCCGTGTTCCGCGGTCGCTGTTGCCAATCACGACCGGTTCCGGCATCATGATTTGGCAATGGAAATGGATTCTTATTCCCAGTCCGGTGAAGATTTGCTTTTGTGGGAATACTTCGGAGCCAAGACTAATGGCTTTTTCGTGGAAGCGGGTGCAAATCATCCTACGAAACTGAGCCAAACATGGTTGTTTGAACTGCACGGTTGGGAGGGCATACTTGTGGAGCCGATTGCAAAGAATTGCGAGTTACTCCGACAACATCGTCCCCGTAGCCAGGTTTTTCAATGCGCCCTCGGTGCACCCGAGCAACGCGGCCGGGCGCAGTTAAGCGTGGCCGCAGGCGATGATGCTTTGTCGGGGTTGCAGGCGAATGATGGGGTCGTCGTTGACCGGATGGAAGAAGTGGAAGTGCGAACGTTGGATGAAATCCTGGTGGAGGCGGGCAATCCAAAGCTCGACTTCGTGTCCATTGATGTTGAAGGCATGGAATTACAGGTCTTGCGCGGCTTCGACCTCATGCGGCATCGGCCCGCGATGCTATTGATCGAAGATCACTTGGAAGATCTTTTAGTCCATCGTCATCTCGTACGGCACGGCTATCGCGTGGTGAAACGAACAGGTGAAAACAACTGGTATGTTCCCAAACGGCTGCCGTTTCACATGACGACCCGAACGGAACGGTTGAGGTTGTTTCGTAAAATGTTTCTGGGACTTCCTTTTCGGAAGATCAGAATGTCGCTCCGGCGGCACAAACAGCGTATTCCATCTGCGGCATGAAACCGCTTCCCAATCAACCAAAAAATGAAAACCCCCTCGCTTCTCAAAAAACTGGGCCGCTTTTGCTGGCGGCGTGAAAGATTTCTTGGTCTGGGAACAGGTTATCTCTTAGGGGTCCCCATCTATAAAAAAGAACTTGCCCAAGATGGCATCAGGCGTTCCCTGTTCGGGATTTGTTATTCCTGCAAATCTTGGATAGAACAATGCATCGCCTCAAGCACGGAGCGCAAGGGGCTGCGGCGTGAGTTGTTTGCCTACCGGCGACGCCCCGATTTCCCACAAAAGTTTGATGCTTTGGTCCGCGGGCTTCCACCCCGTGGCCGCTTGACGGTCGCACGTATTCTCAACCGGATAACACACCCCGAGGCTTGCTGCTACAACCCGCAAGAGCAGCAGGAAATCCAAAACGTTATGTTTAATTTTCGTCAATGCGTTTTCCAGGTTTCCGATGAAGTTTGCTATTACAACGGCTCCTATTTACCCGCGCAGACAAGCCTTGAAGTGAGTGTTTTGTATTATAAGCATGGGCTCGATCAGCTTCGCCATTTAGAGCGCATCGCACAGCGCGATATTGTCGATGTTGGAGGTTATCATGGAGACTCGGTCTTGGTATTAGCCTCTCACACCAAGCGCACCGTTTACACTTTTGAGCCGATTAAAGAGAACTGCGCGCTGATCGAAAAAACACTTCAAATGAATCATATTCCCAACTGTAAAATCGCGAATCTTGCTCTTGGCTCGCGGTGCCAAATCCACGACGGCATGGAGGAACAGACGCTCGATGCCTATGTCGCAAAGCACGGGTTGAATGTGGGGCTCATCAAAGTTGATATCGAGGGGGCCGAACCTGAGTTCTTGAAAGGGGCCAAAGAGACCATTTGCACCCAAAAGCCAACCCTGCTCCTGAGCATCTATCACAACTGGCACGACTTTTTCGAGCTCAAACCGATCATCGAAAGCTGGAATCTGGGTTACCGCTTCGACATCTACAAGCCGACCGATGGAGGCGTCCGCGTAGATACCCTCCTCATCGCTGAAGTTGACTAGGTTTTCATGGAAAATGATAGGAGGCCGGCAACCTGAACCGGTTGTCAGCGGGTTCGCCCATGGTTCAAACTTGTTAAGCTGTTCGTTCGCGCTAGTCTTTTCCCAGTGGCTGCTTCCGACTCGGCAAACTTTTACCAGCGCACCCGCACTGCCAGAAAAATCATGGTGCTCGACCTTGGTTTTTTGGGCGACACGGTGCACTTGCTGCCGTCGTTGTGGATGGTACGACAGGCCTATCCTCAGGCGGAACTGCACGTCGCCGTCGCCGCGCACATTACTTCGTTCATGGGTTGCGCGCCGTGGGTGGACTGCGTCTGGGGCTATATGCGCTACCCGCGTCATGCGACGTTGCGAGAAAACCTCCAGATGATCGCCGGACTGCGTCGTGAGAAATTCGATGTGCTCATCAACCTCAATGGCTCTGACCGTTCCAGCTGGTTGACGTTTTTGAGCGGCGCGCGCGAACGGCTGGGCCGCGTGCCGGACGACGGCGGTCCGCCGTTCTGGCGGCGGATGTTCACCGCGCACGTTGCATGTCCGCCAGCGCCCGAGCCGGTTTATTTTCTAAAATGCCGTTGTTTGGCAAAAGCAGGATTCCCTTTCACCCAACCCGAATTCCACGTCGAAATTCCCACCGGGAATCTGCGCCCGGCGGAAATTTCCGAAGCGGAAGCCGGAACTTATTTTCATATCAGCCCGTTCACGACCGCCGATTACAAGGAACTGCCGCCGGCGCAGTTGGCGGAATTCATCGCGGCGCTCGCCAAAAATTTTCCCGACAAAAAACTGGTATTGTCCTGTGGTCCGACGGAACGCGAACAAAAAAAGATGGCGGAGTTGCTCGCGTTGCTTCCGCAAAAACCGTGGCGGGTTTTTCCCGGGAATTTGAACCTCACGCAAGTCGCCGCGGTTATTAAGCATAGTGCGCTGCACTGCTGCGGCGACACCGGCACGCTCCACCTCGCGGTGATGACGCAGACGCCGGTCGTCGCGTGGTTCTGGCCAAACCCCGGCTGGCGCGAATGGGTGCCAACCGGCGATAAATACCGCGTCATCGTCGGCGCGAACGAACCCGGTGCTGCACATCTCGGAAAGATTTCCACGGATGAGCTGATGGCCGCCGCGCAATCGGTTTTGAAATCCGCGGGAAATTGAAATAGCCTCAGGCAATTCATGAATGCCAACGTCGATCCGGAGGCCCAGGAAAAAGAACTGGTCTGGAAATTTTTCGGCCAGAAGCGCGACGGCGTTTTTGTGGAAGTCGGCGCGAATGATCCGGTGGCGGGTTCGCAAACCTGGCTGCTCGAACACAACGGATGGCGAGGCGTCCTGGTGGAACCGCAAGCCTCGCTTTGCAAGAAATTGCGCTCCGCCCGCCCCCGGTCACAGGTATTTCAGGTGGCTTGCAGTTGTCCGGGAAGTGAGGGGGAGGCGGACCTCATCCTCACCGAATATGACGGTAATGCCACCCTGAAGCCACAACGCGATTCGCATGGAATTAATTATGTCGGTGCGGAGCGCGTCCGGATTACCACTTTGGATTCGGTGTTGCAGGCCGCCGGCATTACTTGCATTGACTTTATTTCCCTGGACGTGGAAGGACATGAAATTGAAGTCATGCACGGCTTTAATTTCGGGAAATATAAACCTTCTTTGATCCTGATCGAAGATGGGGTGCGGGATCTGGCCAAACACCGCTTCCTCAAGCGCCATGGCTACAAATTGGTCAAGCGCACAACGCTCAACAACTGGTATGTGCCGAAGGAACATCCTTTCAAAATGAGTTCATGGCGTGAGCACTTGGAGCTGGTCCGCAAAATGTATCTGGGCCTGCCCTTCCGCAAGTTGCGGCTGCGCTTGCGCCGTCGCCGCGAACAGCACGCGATTCACCCGCGCGAAAAAGTTCGTTCGCCTTAGCGTTTCAGTGAGCCTTTGACTTGCTGAAGTTTCTGTGTCAGGCTGAGCATCCTTTCTATGCCGCAGTCATTTGTTGTGGATGCCGTTGTGGCCGCAGTTAAAGAGCTGCCCAATTTCCCCCGTTTGCGGGTATTGGACCTGAGTTGCGGTGAGGCGGAAATACTCAACCGGCTTAGATCGCTGGGATGCGAGGTCCAGGGCACACATTACCGGGCTGACGACTACATTGTCAGGGACCAGAAGGGATTTTCAAATTTGGCAATTGTCCCGGGCGTTGATCTTCACAAACCGCTTCCTTTTGAAGGCGCGAGTTTTCAAGTCGTCATCCTCTCGGAAGTTTTGGAACATCTGGAATGGCATGGAACGGTGATTCGGGAGGCGGGGCGGATTCTGGAGAAGGGCGGGTATCTGCTCTTTACTACCCCGAATATTTTCCGACTTCACTCGCGCCTCCAGTTCTTTTTGACCGGCAAGCATAAGTTGATCCGGCGGCGGCTCGGTTGGGACCTCGGCTATGACGACCGATACGCGTATCACATCACGCCGTTGGATTTCCCGCTGGCTCATGCGCTGCTGCATCAGGCGGGATTGCGCGTTCAGGAATTGCGCTCCACGCGGGTCAAGCCGATCAAGACCGCCGTTCTGGGAATGTTATATCCCTTGATTTGGTTGAGCTGCCGGTTGACTTTGGACCGAAACCTGAACGGGCCGGGACCATTTCTGGACGGAGAGAAGGACTTGAACCGTTGGTTGTCGCACCCCGCGCTCCTTTTCAGCGAACAATTGTTTGTCGTGGCCCGAAAACCAAAGCCTTGAATGACCCAGCCCGTTTCCCTCTACATCATTGGCTATAACGAGGAAGCCAACTTGCGCGAGTTGTTGCCCACGGTCAAATGGGCGGACGAGATCCTTTATGTGGACTCTTTCAGCACCGATGGAACGGCCGCGTTTTGTTCGGAACACGGTGTTCGACACTTCAATGTGCCATTTACCAGATTTGGAAAGATTCGCAATCAGGCACTTGAACTGGTTTCGCACGATTGGGTTGTGAGCATTGACACGGATGAGCGCGCCACCCCCGAATTTGCCGCCGAGGTACGGGAAACTCTTGTCCAGCCCAAATACGACGCCTACTTTGTTCCGCGCCGAAACACGTTTCTGGGCAAACCGGTCCGTTTTGGCGGGATGTATCCTGACTACCGGCAACCGCAGGTTTTTGATCGCCGCAAGTTCCGCTACCGGGACGATTTGGTACACGAAGGTTTTGAATGCACCGGCAACATCGGTTATTTCAAAAACGCCATCTGGCAGCACCCCTGGCCCACGCTGGCGGTGGCTGCCCGAAAAACCGACCGCTATACCGCCCTGATGGCCAGAAGAAAATTTGAGGCCGGCCAGCGGGCTTCTTTGTTGAAGCTGGTGGGTGCTCCCGTGGTGGGCCTGTTCAGGAAATACATTGCGCAGCAGGGGTTTCGTGACGGAATGCCCGGTCTCATTCTCGCCGGTCTTCACGCCTACTATACCTTCCTGAAATATGCCAATCTTTGGGAACTGCAGAACCAGCCGCCGCCAGTGCCGTCGGATCGCAAGCAACCGCCCTGATTTATGGGGGAGACCATCACACTGGCGCTCATCATCAACACTTTCAACCAGCCGGATTATCTGAGCCGGGTGCTTCGCGCCGTATCGCGCCAAAGCGTGTCGCTGGAAGAAGTCCTGCTCGCCGATGACGGCTCGGCTGATGAAACCAAAGCCGTGTTCGATCAATGGCGGGCGGCCCAAAAATTTAGTTGTGAACATGCCTGGCAGGAACATCAGGGTTTTCGACGGGCGCGTGTTTTGAACCAGGCGATTGCCCTGGCGCACAGCGAGTATCTGGTTTTTCTCGACGGCGACACGATTCCACATCCCCGCTTCGTAGCGGACCACCGGGCGCTCGCCGGCAAATCCCAATTCGTTCAAGGCCATCGCGCGTTGATCGGGGAAAAAGCGGCTGCGTGGTTCGGCGAAAACAATTTTTCGGCTGACCGCCGCCGGGCCATTCTGCAAAACCAGATTTCCGGCCTGAAAAATTCCTTTCGCTGGCCGTTCGCCTTCCGCAAAATCAACCATCGCCTGCGCGGCATTCGCGGCTGCAATCTGGCCATCTGGCGTTCCGACCTTGTCCGCGTGAACGGCTACAACGAGGCGTTTGTCGGCTGGGGCCGCGAGGATTCCGAACTGGCCGTCCGCCTGAAGAATTCCGGCGTGCGCCGGCTCGATGTGCGCGGTCGGGCTCTATGCTACCATCTCTGGCACCCGCCCGTCAGCCGCGCCGAACTCGCCGGCAACGACGAAATACTGGCCAGGGCCATTTTGGAAAAACACACCCGCTGTGAACGGGGGTTGGATCAACACCGATGAATTCAAAGGAAAGCATCCTGCTTATCCGCCTCAAGTCCATCGGCGACGTGGCGTTCACGCTGCCCGCCGTCAATGCCGTCCGCGACAATTTCCCGGACGCGAAAATCACCTTCCTCACCTCAAAGGAAAATGCGCCATTGTTACAGGGCTTCCGGGAAGTGGCTGAAACCATCACTTTGGATCAGGCCCGGTTTCAAAGCGGAAATCCCCGGATCATCTGGTCCGAAGCCTTTTCGCTCCTGCGCCGATTGCGCGACGGGAAATTCTCCCTCGTGATTGATTTTCAAGGTTACGGTGAGACGGAATGGCTGTCGTGGTGGAGCGGCGCGCCGGAACGCTGGGGCAGTGTCTATCGAGCCGCCCGCGGCTGGACTTACTCCCGGGGAGAGCGCCGCAATGGACGCATTCATCCGGTGTATTGGAACCTTTCACTCCTGCAACAATGCAGCCTGAAAATCGGGGAGATTAACAATGAATTTGCCCTGCCGGAGGACGCGCTGGCCGCCGCCCGCGAATTTTTTTCCGGGCAAAAACTGGATTTGTCCCGGCCAACCCTCTTCATCCAGCCGTTCTCCAGTTCGCCGCAAAAAAACTGGCCGCTGGAAAATTATCTCGCCGTCGCGCGGCACTGGCGTGCGCGCGGCTGGCAAATCATCTTCGGCGGCGGCCCGGCCGACCGCATCGCGCTGGAACCGGCCCGCACCGAAGGCTTCGGTATTGCCGCCGGTCAACCGCTGCTGGTTTCCCTTGGCCTGGCGAAACTGGCCACGTTCATGCTCGGCGGCGACACCGGGCTGGGGCATCTCGCCGTGGCCGTCGGCCAGCGGGTGGTGATGGTGATGACGGGCAATCGGTTCGGATTTTGCGTGCCGTTCCAGCATCCCGAATGGGCCGTCGTGCCGGCGCAAGGAACCGACATCACCACCGTTCTGCTGGCCGGCGTGTTGGCGGCGACGGAACAGGCGTTCAGTGAATCAACCGGTAATGTTTCTTGTTGAACCGCAGGCCGAAGGTCTTTTCCAGCCACAACAGCCGCCGGTGCTTTTTCTCACGCGAAGTCAGTTGGTGATTCGGATCGGGACGGAAAATTCCCTCCGCCTGGGGCAGCCAGTCTTGCACAACCTTCGGGTGCGTGCCGGTGAAGAGTTTCAGCGTGGCCGGATCAATTTTAGTGTAGTCCACTACGGCGGTCGGTTCATTTTCCCAGTATTTGTGGACGGCCGAAGCCTTCAGATTCATCTGTGCCTCGCTGCGGATCCAGCCGTAATGATAAACCGTTGCCTCGGTATGAGCCGCACGCGGGCGGCGCGACCTTTTATGGCTGGTGATGACATTGAAAAACAGTGATTCGCTCGACCAGGCGGGAATCGTGTTGCGAATGATGCGCACCTCACTGCGATACCAGCCCGGCGACCAGGCGATGGTGTTGGCGTTGCCGTACAAATGCAGAAAGTCAAAGGCGAGCGCCTCGACGCGGTCGTCGTCCAGATATTTCTCCATCGCCGCATGGATTTTCGGCAGGTCGTTCTCATGGGCGACTTCGTCGGCTTCGAGATAAAACGCCCAGTCGCCCGTGCAATTGAACAAGGCGATGGATTTTTGCTGGCCATAAACAAAACCCTTCACGCTGTAGTCAGGCCGGAGACGTTCGTTCCATTGCGTTGGAACGATGCGGATTTTGGGGTCGCCGATTTCGCGCAGCCTCTTTTCCGTCTCGTCCTCGCACGGCCCGAGCGCGATGACAAACTCGTCTACGATCGGGAGAATCGAGCGGATGGAGGCAACGAACGGATAACCGAGCTTTTGTCCGTTACGCAGAAAAGTGAACCCGCTGACTTTCATTTTTGATTTACGATTTACGTTTTACGATTTACGGGCAAACCGAAAAAGTACATGCATTCGCCGACAACCTCAACCCTCTGCTCACGACCACCGGGAGCGCCGGCATCCTGCCGGCCTGTCACACCACGCTGGATCAGAAAAATCGCCGGCAGGATGCCAGTGCTCCCAGGTTAATCGCCGAACAGTTTCTTCAACTTCTCTCTCGCGGCGCTTTCGCGCGAATTGCTTTCGGCTTTCGGCGCCCATTCGCGCAGGGCGAATTCAAAATACTCGCAAAAGTTGCCCACGTGCTCTTCCAGCACCGGTTCGGCCCGACGTTCCCGGCATTGGTGGGCCGCCCGCGGATCGTAGTGCGCGCAGTTCAGGCAGACGCGCAGATCAGCCCGGCATTTCATGCAGGTTTCGCCGCGCCCGGGCTGGCCGTTCAACGTCCACGGCTCGCCGCAATTGTGGCAGTGACGCGTCATTTACGATTTATGATTGATGATTTATGATTGCGTCGTCGCCGATGATGCCGTTCCAATCATCAATCGTAAATCATAAATCTTAAATTGAAGAAAACCATTGCCGCTTTCTTCTGGCTGCTGGTTGCGCTGCTCGGCGCAGCGGCTTATGCGACACTCGCCTTGCGCCGGAATGAGCCGATCAACTCCGGTTATCTGGTCATTGCCGCGGTTTGCACCTACGCCATCGGATACCGGTTTTATTCGAAGTGGATTGCCGCACGTGTGCTTGCGTCTAACAATTACCGCGCCACACCCTGCGTGGTTCACGACGACGGCCGGGATTTCGTAAAAACCAACAAGTTCATCGTTTTCGGCCATCATTTCGCGGCGATTGCCGGGCCCGGACCGCTCGTCGGACCGGTGCTCGCGGCACAATTCGGCTACCTGCCCGGTACGTTGTGGATTTTGATCGGCGTCGTCCTCGGCGGCGCAGTGCAGGATTTCGTCATCCTGTTCTGCTCGATTCGACGCGACGGCAAATCGCTCGCGCAAATGGTCAAGGAGGAATTGAATTCGCCCGCAGGCCTTATCGCGCTGCTGGCCGTGCTGGCGATTCTGGTGATTTTGCTCGCTGTCCTGGCGCTGGTCGTCGTGAAGGCGCTGGCCGAAAGTCCGTGGGGGGTGTTTACCGTCGGCGCGACTATTCCCATCGCGTTGACGATGGGCTGTTATATGCGTTTTGTGCGCGTCGGCAAGGTTTTGGAAGCATCGGCCTTTGGTATCACGCTGTTGTTGCTGGCGGTCTGGGGCGGTAAGCTGGTTTACCAAAGCGAGACTGGGTCGCAGCTTTTCAGCCTGCACGGCATCACGTTGGCGTGGGCTATCATCGGTTATGGCGTCATCTCCAGCAGCCTGCCGGTCTGGCTCTTGCTCGCGCCGCGCGATTATCTGAGCACGTTCATGAAGCTCGGCACGATTGTCGCGCTGGCGTTTGGTATTTTGCTCGTGCTACCGGTTCTACAATTGCCGGCGCTCACCCGGTTCACCGACGGTTCCGGCCTGGTGGTTGCCGGAAAGGTTTTCCCGTTCTGCTTCATCACCATTGCCTGCGGCGCGGTCTCCGGTTTTCACGCGCTCATCGCCAGCGGCACGACACCAAAAATGATTACGCGCGAGAACTACGCGCGGCACGTCGGCTATGGCGCCATGTGCTGTGAATCCTTTGTGGCCATTATGGCACTCATTGCCGCCTGCGCGCTCGACCCCGGCGTCTATTTCAGCATGAACGTCAAAGGCGAACCCGCCGCGACCGTGGCCCAGGTCAGTGCGCTCGGGTTTCCGGTGACGACCGATCAAATGCATTCATTGGCGAATCAGCTTGGCGAAAAAACTCTGTTTGGCCGCACCGGCGGCGCGGCGACCCTGGCCGTCGGCATGGCACATATTTTTTCCAAGGCCGTCAATGGTCGCGGACTCGACCTCTGGTATCACTTCGCCATCATGTTCGAAGCGCTGTTTATTCTGACGACAGTGGATGCCGGCACGCGGGTGGGACGTTACCTGATTCAAAGTGTCCTCGGCCGTGCCTGGAAACCGTTGGGTGATCCGAAAAACCCTTTTGCCACGCCGGCGGCAGCCGCGCTGATGGTTGGTGCGTGGGGCTACTTTTTGATTCAAGGCGTGCGCGACCCGCTGGGCGGCATCAATTCGCTCTGGCCGCTGTTCGGCATTGCCAACCAGATGCTTGCCGCCATCGCGCTTTGCCTCGGCACGACGATCATTTTGAAAATGCAACTGCAACCGGAGTCCAAAGTCCAAAGTCCAAAGCCCAAAGTTGGAAGGCCGGCGCTCGCGCTTATCACCTTGGTTCCCTTGGTCTGGCTGGTGGCGGTGACATTCACGGCCGGTGTGCAGAAAATTTATCATCCGGATCCACGCATTGGTTTTCTGGCGCAGGCAAACGAGTTGCACCAGAAGGTAGCAATGCTGGAAAAAAATCCGGGTTCGGCCCACGCGTCCGCCGACGCAACAGCTGTTGCTGCTGCTGAACCGGCTTTGCACTCCAATCAGATGCTGGAGTTCAACAACCGGCTCGATGCCGCCGTGGCTGGAACCTTCCTGGTGCTGGTCACGGCCATCATTGTCCTGAGCGTGCGCGAGTGGATTTTGCTGTTGTCCCGGCGCAAAGCGGCGGTGTTGCACGAGACCGAACCGGTCTGGCTGCCGGATTACGCCTTAAAAGAGACCGGGCCCAATTTTCGGACGGCTGCCGGGGCGGCGGTCATCGCGCTCGGCCTGGCGAAAGAATGGTCCGGCGAATCGCATTTCGAGCGCGCGCAACAGCAGGCGTGCGCCTGTAGCCGCGCTTGTGAAAGCGCCGACAGTCCGCAAATTCGTCCCGCCGCGCTGGTCGGTTACAAATCGCTGGAAAAAATCTACGTTGAAACGACGAAGCAACGGTTTAACGGTGTAAGAAGATGTTGTTAATTTTATCGTCGTGCTCGTCGGTTCGCGGCAAAATATGGCCGCGTTCTCACGAACGCAGCTACGGAAAATGAAACTTGGATTATTTGGCGGCTCGTTTGACCCGGTCCACCTCGGCCATCTGCTGGTCGCGCAGGCGGCTATCGAGGAACTGGGGCTGGACCGGCTGTTTTTCATTCCGGCGGCCCAATCGCCGTTCAAGCCGGAATCCAAACCCGCGCCCGCCCCGGTTCGGCTGCAATTGCTCCGGCTCGCGCTGGCCGGCAAAACGAATTGCGAAATTGACGACCAGGAAATTCAGCGCGGCGGCGTTTCCTACACGATTGAAACTTTGCGCGACTACGCAAAACGGTTTCCAAAGGCGGAATTGTTTTATCTCATTGGCGCCGACAACGCCGCCAAGCTTAATGAATGGCGCGAGGCCGCCGAACTGGCAAAGCTTGCGGAGTTTGTGGTGATTCCCAGGCCCATTTGGAGTTCCGGCTTTAGCCGGCCGGAACCGCCTGAAGGCGGAACTCCAAACTTTCCGCCGCCGTTTCGCGGGCGGGTGCTGAAAGGTTTTCCATTGGCGGTATCGTCGTCGCAAATCCGGGCGCGGGTAAAAGCCGGGTTGCCCATCGAACCGCTGGTGCCGCCGTCGGTCGCCGAGGCCATCCGCGCGGCAAGCCTTTATGTCTGAAATTCGCCTCGTGCTCGTCCTCGTCCTCGAAAATCCAAGTCCGATGACGAGGACGAGCAGGAGAACGAGGACGAATGAGGTAAAAAATCCGTGTCCATCTATGTCCATCTGTGGTTAAATTTCCCCGGCAACTATGGATTCCCGAAAACTGGCTTTGCTTTGCCGCGAGTTCGCGGACAACAAAAAGGCGGAGAACATCGTCATCCTCGACGTGCGGAAAATATCGTCGGTGACGGATTATTTCGTAATTGCCTCCGGCACGAGCGAACCGCATTTGCGCGCTATCGTCGAGGAAATCACCGATCAACTGCGCCAGGAGCACGGCGTGCGCCCGCGCGCGGTGGATGGCACGGTGCATGGCGCCTGGGTGGTGTTGGATTTCTTCGACGTGATTGTCCACATCATGCGGCAGGACGTCCGCGAACGTTACGATCTGGAAGGCCTCTGGGGCGACGCGAAGGCGGTGAAGCCAAAACGCAAAGCGACGTCTGCGAAGAAATAAAATCGCATCGGAGTGCAAACGGCCGGTGGAGATCGGCGCTGAAAGCACCAGGCACAAAGTTGCGACTGTAAATTAATCCCTGAAATTTACAAACTGGACGGCCACGGGAAATTCCTTCGCGCGCACGGCGGCGATGACGACCTGCAATTCGTCCCGGCTCTTGCCGGTCACCCGCACGGCGTCGCCCTGGATCTGCGTCGTCACCTTGAACTTACCGTCGCGGATGAAGCCGGTGATCTGCTTGGCGACGGTGGTTTCGATACCTTGTTTGATTTTGATGACCTGCCGCGCATGGCCGAGCGGGGAAATGTCCGGCTCGCCTTGCTCCACGCTCTTGAGGCTGATATTGCGCTTGGCGAGTTTGCCGATGACTATTTCGTTGAGCGTGCGGACTTTGAAATTGTCTTCAGCGGATAGTTTGATTTCGTTTTTCTCCAAAACGATTTCGGCCTTGCTGCCCTTGAAGTCGAAGCGGTTGGCCAGTTCCTTTTTGGCCTGGTTCACCGCATTTTCAATTTCCATCGAGTTGACCTGCGAAACAATGTCGAATGAAGGCATGGCGGAAGCGTAGAAAAGTCCCGGTTGGGAGGCAAAACGAATCAACCTGATTTGAACTCACTTGTTCTCAACCAAACAATAGCCAGGAGCAAAATACAGGCGGCGACAAAAATATAAGCCAGCCAGTAGAGTTTACGATGGAGGTTTGGCAATTCACGCGGACCGAATGTCCCGAACCGACGTTGTCGGTAAAGCGGCAATCGTGCAAAGAAAAGCAAGATACTTCCTGTAACTCCAGTTCCCAAAGCAACGTAAAACAACATGACGGCATCTGTGGTTTTAAGGAAACTCAATACCGGAAGTAAAACGCCCGCCAAAATCGCAATTACCGGAATGACAAACAGAAGAGAAAACTGCAGCGCCCAATCCGATGGAATGTACCAATCTGACGATTTCTTGCCCATTCCTTTACTGCGCCTTCTCCGGCAGTTCACCCGAGGCCTTCACCATGTCGTCGAGCAGTTTTTTAAAATCCTCCAGGCCGGTGGAAGGCACGATGATGGTGTCGCGGCGTCCGCCGACGTCTTCAGTAATGCGGAGGAAGCGGCCACGCGGATTTTCCTTGAGGGTGAACAGAAAAGTTTTCCGCTCAATCTGAACCTTTTCAGATTTCAGAGTGTCCTCGTTGACCGGCGGCCTGGGTTGTCCATAAGGTCGCCGCCCGTAGGGCGATGGCCGTTCGTTTGAGATCATATTTCCCGCTGAAGGCGCCCGCGCTGGCGTTCCATCCAGCTACTGGAAAATTTCGACCGTTATGGCGGTTTGTCAACTGGTAAAATCTACAAAATATTGGCCGCCCGCTCAGCCAGTTCGGAGCGTTCACCCTTTTGCAACTCAATGTGCGCGGCGATGGCCTCGGCGCGAAACCGGCTGACGACGTAGTTAAACCCGTTCGACGACGAGTCAACATACGGATTATCAATCTGATACGGGTCGCCGGTGAACACGATTTTTGTACCGGTACCGACGCGGGTGATGATGGTCTTGGCTTCGAGCGGCGTCAGGTTTTGCGCCTCGTCAATGATCATGAACTGATTGGCGATGCTGCGCCCGCGGATATAACTCAGCGCCTCGACGACGATGCTGCCGGAACGCATCAGATCGGTGCTGCGGCGATGGTCGTGACCCATGTTCAGGTCGCTCAACATTTCGAGCGCGTCGTGAATCGGCTGCATCCACGGCGCGAGTTTTTCCTCCAGCGAGCCGGGCAGAAAACCGAGCTCCTTGCCCATGGAAATGGTCGGGCGCGCGACAACCAGCCGGCGGAATTCGCGGTCGTTCACCGTGCGTTTCAAGCCGGCGGCCATGGCCAGCAGCGTCTTGCCGGTGCCGGCCTTGCCCATGAGCGTGACGAGCTTGACGCGGTCGTCGAGCAGCGCGTCGAAGGCAAAATGTTGTTCCCGGTTGCGCGGTTTGATGCCCCAAACACCTTCGCGCGAATCAATGATGGGGACCAGCTTCGTGCCGGTCGGGTCCACCTTGGTGAGCGCAGCTTTTTTGGAATTGGCCTCATCCGTCAACGTGCAAAACTCATTGGGGAAATAGATTTTGCCTCCAGAAAGTTCGAGTTCACCCTTGGCGCGGAACGCAGCGATTTTGTCCGAACTGACGGACATTTCCATCATGCCGGTGTAAAGGTCGGTGATGAACACGCGATCGGTCTCGTAGTCTTCCGCCTGCAACCCCAGCGCATCGGCCTTGATGCGCAGGTTGATGTCCTTGCTGACGAGGATGGTGGCATTTTTCGGCTGCGCCTTCTGGATGGATGCGGCGAGCGAAAGGATCCGGTTGTCCACAGTGTTGCCGTGAAAATGGGCTTCGCCGTTGATATGACCGTTTTTTTGGAAAACGATTTTCAGTTTGCCGCCGTTGGGCAACTTCACGCCCTCGCTTAAACTACCGTCGCCGCGAAATCCGTCGAGCATCCGCGACACCATGCGCGCATTCTGGCCCAACTCGGACGATTCACGCTTGAACCGGTCAATTTCCTCGATGACCTCGATGGGGATTAAAACGGCGTTCTCCTCGAAACTGAGCAGCGAATTGGGATCGTGCAGGAGAACGTTGGTGTCAATAATGTAATTCTTCACTGAAAGCTGAAAATAAACCGGAAATCGTCAAACAACAAGCAGGTTTCCTTTTTGCCCGGAAATGTGCCTGCCTTTTGGCGCATTTACGGATGCAAAAAGGCCGGGTTGTGCAAAAACGGTGTGAATTTCCCGCGTTATTTTTTCAACTTGGCCAGCCGGCGATGCCAGTCCTTGATTTGGGAATGCGCCGCGGGCAATTCATAATGGCCGGAGTACAGGAAGTTTTCGAGCATCCCGAACAAGTCAAAGTCCACAAATCGCGGCCGTTCACCCAGCAAAAAGGGCTGGTGTGCAAGCATTTCCTCGAAAGGCAGCAGCTTTTCTTTCAACTGCTTGAGCCAGTCATCCCGCTGCGCGTACCACTGGCCAATGCAGCCACGGCCGAACTTGCGTTCTTTATGACGCAGCCAATGGACCTGCGCGGCCTTCGGCGTATGCTCCTTCCAGTAAATGTCGTTCAACCGGAAGGTCGCGCCTTCAACCTCGTTTTCGATGTAACGCCAGAGAATGGACTGGACGCCTTCGAGTTCGTGCGGGAAAAGACCAAGTTCCAATTCCTCATCAAGGTATTTGGCGATAACCTGCGAATCGTCGTTGAGTTCAAAGACCACGTTTTTGCCGTGCTTGATGATCGGCACGCCATAGTAGCGTTCCTTGGTGAGCATCCAGACCAGGGAACGGTCCGTGCTGGGAATATTGGTGATTTTGAAGGGGGCACCGGAAAATTCCAGAATGCGGCGTTGCACGATACAGAACGGACTCCACGGAAACTGAATCAATTCAATCATGTGAAAATCATCCCGTTTACCGACTCCGGCACTCTAGGACCTGAACGCGGCAGTGACAAGCCCAAACATCACTTTACACTTTTGCTGCGCGGGACTACAGTCGCGCTATGGCATCTGATTATGACGCAACGGAGTTTGTGGACACTGATTTTCAGGCGCACAAAACACCCGGGCTGTCCGCCGGCGATCCGCTTCGCCCGCCCACGCGCGAGGAGGTGGACCGCAAAGTTGTCGAGGCCCAGCAAAAGCTCGCCGAATTGAAGCGCGCGCAGGAAGACCTGGAGCGCGAACGCGCCTCGCTGGAGGAATTGCGCCGGCGCCAGACGGAATTCCAGACCGGCCGGCAGGAAATGATCCACAGTTTGACGCGCGGCCTCGGTTTGCTGGAGGAAGCCGAGTTCAACACCCGCCGCGACGCCGAGCAAATGGTCAAGACCATCGGCGATTTCCGCGACGCCCTCACCAAAATCCAGGCCATCCACGACGAAGTGTGGACCAAGGAAAACTTCAACATCGAACTGACCCGCGCGCTGACCACCATTGAAAACGCGCGCATGGAATGGAACACGGCGCGGCTGAAAGTACCGGTCCTGTCCGGCCCGGCGCCGGAGAAGCCAAAAACCGAAAATTCGCCGGCACCCGCCGCGTCGGGGTTGGCCGATGCCAGTTTCGGCCAATTGTGCAAATTCGGCCTGGCGATGACCTGGCCGCTGATATTGGTGATTCTGGGCGCCATTGGTGTGTTGGTGGCGATCTGGATGACGACGCCGGTGCCCGTGCACCACTGAAATCCTTCGTATGGCGTCCGCGAAGAAAAAGGCAAGCAAGGCAGATCCGATTTCCGAGCGCGCCCGCGCGTTGAACGACCAGATTGCTTCGCTCGAAGTCGAAATCAAGCGGCTCGACTCCCAGTTGCAGCATACGCCCGTGCCCCGGCTCCGTTCCACCGCCGTGCCGCATGGCGCGACCGTTGCCCGTGCGCCCGAACCGCCGGTTCCCGCTCATCTCGCGCATGAGCCGGTTTTTGAAGAAGTAAAACCTTTGCGACCCACCGACGAAACCACCACGCCCGACCAGTTCAACGAATTCGGCGTGCGCAAGTATGATTTGCCCGGATTTTTTGGCCGGCTTCGCCAGCACTTCCGCCGCCCGACCACTTCCAATCCCCGGCTGGTCACCTATCTCGCCGCCGGCGGTGTCCAGGGATTGCGGCCGTTGCGTTACGAAAAACGCGTCGCCCGCAATCGCTTCATCTTGTTGGTGGTCGTGCTTTTTTTGATTCTGCTTGGCGTCATTTCCATCTTTGTCCACAACCGTTGAGCGGGTGTGAACAATTTTTGGCTTTTAGTCGGTTGACAAGTCGGCTTGGGCCGTTGAAATTCCAACCGTATGAAAAATAATTTTTTTGAACTGCCCATCCCGACGCGCGAGGGCGAATTCATCGCGCGTTATTCCAAAAAAGGCCTGGCGGAAATGGATTTTCCGGCGACTCGACCGACCCGCCGGGTGGACCGGACTTCGCTGCGCGAGGTTTCTGCTGCCTCGGCGGATCTGGTTTCCCGCTGGCATCGGACGACGGAAGCGGCGCTGAAAAATATTCTCGCCGGACGCGCGGCGAAAACCCTGCCGCCGCTGGACACGGCCGGAACGGAATTTCAGCAGGCAGTTTGGCGCGAACTTCGGAAAATCTCCTTCGGCAAAACAAAAAGCTACGGCGAAATCGCACAGGCGATTGGCAAGCCCAAAGCCGTCCGCGCCGTCGGCGGCGCGTGTGGTGCGAATCCGATCCCGGTTTTGGTTCCCTGCCATCGTGTGCTGGCCGCGAACAAAAAACTCGGCGGCTTCTCCGGCGGATTGAATTGGAAACGCAAGTTGCTCGCGCGGGAAGGTGTCAGTCTGTAGCAGCCGACGTCAGTCGGCTTTAATTTTGTTGGAGCGGACTCACGTCCGCTGCTACAAAACTAGGGCCAGGAAAGCTTATTCGTGCCTGACTCTGGAATTTCTGACCGCTGACCTCCAGATTCCGCCTTCTGACTTCCGGCCTCTGATTTCTGATTTTCGGTTTCCGGCTTCAACCGCAGGGCGTCTGCGACTGCTTGCGCCAGTTTCTGCCGAAATTCCGGCGTTTCAATCTGCCTGGCGTCGCCCGGATTGGACAGGAACCCTGCCTCAATAAGCACTGCCGGACGGTGCTGTCCGTGCAGCACGCCGATGAAGCGCGCCCGGCAGACGCCGCGATCCTCCATCCCGGTTGCGCGAAGCAAGGCGCCTTGCAGCCGGACCGCGAACTGTAAATTCCTGGCGTCGAAGGCGTTGTTGGGGAAATTTTCAGACCAGTAGTCGCCGAAGCCCCGCGTCAACGTCGAAGGCATTCCGGTGGGGGTAAGACAATAAGTTTCAATCCCCGCCGGGATTTTGTCCGGCGCCAGTGAATTGAAGTGGAGGCTGATGAACAAATCGGCATGATGTGCCTCGGCGAACGCGACGCGGTTGGACAGGGAATCGTCCACGTCATTGGTCCGCGTGAGAAAAACCTGCCAGTCTTCCTGCGCGAGCAACGGCGCCAGCCGCAACGCCCAGTCCAGCGTAAATTCTTTTTCGAATCGCCCGTCCAGAATGCTGTGCGTGCCGACATTGGCTCCGCCGTGGCCGGGATCAATGACAATGACCGGATTGGCCGGCGGCAATGCCAGAGGCGGGTCGCAAAGCAACGGTTCCAGGTTTTTTTGCGCGTCAAGCCCGTACACGAAAATCTGGCCGTCAATGATTTGTGGTCCGAAACCGAGATGAATTTCAATTCCATTCCAGGTCGCTTCCCGGCTGCCGATGGCCAGCACCATGACGCCGTTGGAAGAACCAATCGCATAAGTGGTCACCGGCAGATTCGACAGCAGGTGCGGCTTGCCGATGCCATGTTCCGCCGCCCAATTATCAAGGGAGACCCAAGTGGTCAGGGGTTTGACCGGCACGTGTCTGGGAGCTACGGGCGGCTGCCATTCCTCCACCGGGGCGGCCGGCGCCATCAGCTTGACGGGCGCCAGCCCAAACGGGTTGCGAACGGTGTTGGTGTTGACCCAGTTCAACGGCAATGATTTGCCGTCGGCAGACGGCCGCGCCGGGCTGGCGACACAAAAAAACATCACAACCAAAATGATTCCGGCAAACTTGAACACCCGGTCATTGTGCGGAAGGAACATGCCGACTCAAGCTGTTTCGTTCATTTGCGATTTTCCTCATTTACGATTTACAGTTTACGATTTACGATTTTTGACGTTGAAGGTCCTCGTCGCCATCACCGGAGCCAGCGGGGCGCTTTACGCGCAGCGCCTGCTGGACAATCTGGATGCGCGCGCTCACGAAATCCACGTCGTGCTCAGCAACTACGCGCAACAGGTCGTCGCCGAGGAGTTGCCGGACGGGTTGAAACTTCACGCCGGGACGAAGCTGCACAATGTGAAGAGCATGAACGCGCCGTTCGCCAGCGGCTCCAATCCGCCCGACGCCATGGTCGTCATCCCCTGCACCATGGGCACGATGGGCCGCATCGCCCACGGTTACAGCGAAGATGTTTTATTGCGCGCGGCCGACGTAGTATTGAAGGAAAAGAAAAAGTTGATTCTGGTTCCGCGCGAAACACCGCTGAGCCTGGTCCACGTCAAAAACATGGAACTGCTGTTGCAAGCCGGCGCGATCATACTGCCGGCCAATCCGGGATTTTACTCCAACCCGAAAACCGTCCAGGAAGTCGTGGACACCGTGGTCGCCCGGGTCCTGGATCATCTCGGCCTGCCGCAAAAACTCGTCCCGCGCTGGAACGAAGAGCCGGAATGAAGATGAAACGAAAAAAACATTCAACATTCAACATTCAACATTCAACGCTCAAGGATTTGGAGGCGGTGGTTTGGAAATTCAATGAAAGCACTGGGGGAAATCGGAAGTTTGATCTGGAAGACCGGTTGCTGGGATTTGCCTCAGCAGTGATTGATTTGTCGGAGAGTCTGCCCGCCACGCGGGCGGGCAATCACATCGCCGGGCAGGTTTTGCGTTCAGGCACATCACCCTACCCGAACCATGGCGAAGCCGAAGCAGCAGAATCTCGCGACGACTTTATCCACAAATTAAAAATCTGTATCAAAGAACTGCGCGAAACCCGCCGCTGGGCACGACTCATTAAGCGAAAAGCCTGGGTAAAAAATGAAACTACGCTGTTGTTCGTGCTGGGTGAGTGTGAAGAATTGATTCGCATTTTTCATTCCAGCATCCAGACCGCGAGGCGAAACGCACAGGCAGAGATCCATGAGCCCGCCCGCCTTGCTCAATATACCCCCGCCAAAGCCGGCTGACCTTTCGATGGTGGGCGTTGAATGTTGAATGTTGAATGTTTGCTCTCATTAACAAATGGGGTTCGTTCGTCCGCTTCCCGCATACCGTTTTTGCGCTGCCCTTCGCGCTGGCGGCAACGGTGGTGGCCGCGCGTGACCACCACGGCTGGCCCGGCTGGAAAGTTTTCGGACTGATTCTGATCGCGATGGTCTGCGCCCGGACTTGCGCCCTGGCTTTCAACCGCATCGTTGACCGCAAATTTGACGCGCTCAACCCGCGAACGAAAGATCGCCACCTGCCGACGGGACAAATTTCCCTGGCCAGCGCCATCGCACTTTGCATCCTGAGTGGCGCGGGGCTGATCGTCGCCAGTTATTTTCTGAATCCGCTGTGTTTTTACCTGTCGCCGGTCGCGCTGGTGGTGATTTGTTTTTACTCGCTTACCAAACGGTTCACGGATTACACGCACGCTTTTCTTGGCCTTTCGCTGGCGCTGGCGCCGGTCGGCGCGTGGCTGGCAGTGAAAGGAGAATTTGGTTTCGCGTCCCCCGCAGGTATGTTCTCGTCATCCGAAGCTTTTTGGGCTTGGGAGCAAGCGGCGCGAATTGGTATGCAACCAATTGTTCTCGCACTGGCGGTCGTGTTGTGGCTGGTGGGTTTCGACATTATTTACGCATTGCAGGATTACGAATTCGACAAGTCGCACGGCCTGCACTCGCTGGTCGTGGCGTGGGGGCCGAAGAACGCCCTGGCCGCCGCGTTTCTCGCGCACATGGTCATGTGCGGACTGCTGCTGGCGTTCGGGCTGCTCTGCCAGTTCCGCATCGCCTATCTCGTCGGCTGGTTCATCATCGTCGGCTGTCTGGTGATGGAGCATTGGGTTGCCCGCCGCCGCAGCTTGAACTGGATCCATCTCGCCTTTTTTCGCCTGAACGCACTCGTTAGCGCAGTTTTTCTCGTCGTCACCGCTGCCGAAGTGATTTTCCAGGGCGGGTTCAAGTTGCGCTGAGGGATTGGGAACATTCAACGCTCAACATTCAACTCCCAACGCCCAGGGACGCCGCGCAGGGAACCGTTCGATGTTGGGCGTTGAATGTTGAATGTTCGGTGTTTCCCATTTTCCCGGTAACAACTTTCAGGTTTTGCTTCTGAAGGAGGTATGGACACGGTAAAATTGAATCCACCCATGCCCGAAGGAAACAAATGTCCGCAATGCGGCACGCCGCTTCCGTCCGGTGCGCTGGCCGGGCTTTGTCCCGCCTGCCTGCTCAAAATGGGCGCGGGGGCGGACACCGTCATGGACGCCAAACAGCCGCCGTTCAATCCGCCGCCGGTCGCCGAACTCGCGGCCAAATTTCCACAGCTTGAAATCCTTGAACTCATCGGCAAGGGCGGCATGGGCGCGGTCTATAAGGCGCGGCAGAAACAACTTGACCGCGTCGTCGCATTGAAAATTCTTCCGCCCGGCATCGGTGATGATCCGGCGTTTGCCGAACGTTTCGCCCGCGAGGCCAAGGCGCTGGCGAAGCTGAATCATCCCGGCATCGTGACCCTTTACGAATTCGGCAAAGCGGATGGCCTGTATTTCTTCCTCATGGAGTTCGTGGACGGCGTGAATCTGCGGCAACTGCTCAATGCCGGTCGTGTTTCACCGCGCGAGGCGCTCGCCATCGTGCCGCAGATTTGCGACGCGCTCCAATTTGCGCACGATCAGGGCATCGTCCACCGCGACATCAAGCCGGAAAACATTTTGTTGGATCGCCGCGGGCGCGTGAAGGTGGCGGATTTTGGACTGGCGAAAATTGTGGGGACGGATTCGCCGTTCGGAGTTCCGCCTTCAGGCGGTTCGGGCGCAGCGAATCCTGACCGCCTGAAGGCGGAACTCCAAACTTCCCTCACCGACGCCGGCAAAGTCATGGGCACGCCAAATTACATGTCGCCGGAGCAGATCACCGCGCCGGGCGAGGTGGATCATCGCGCGGACATTTACGCGTTGGGCGTGGTGTTTTACCAGATGCTCACCGGTGAACTGCCCGGCAAAAAAATCGAGCCGCCATCGCACAAAGTTCAAATTGACGTGCGCCTCGATGAAGTCGTGCTGCGCGCGCTGGAAAAAACCCCCGAACTCCGCTACCAGCAAGTCAGCGTGCTCAAGACGCAGGTGGAGACGATTGCGGCGACTCCGCCGGATAGCAGCCGACGTGAGGAGGCTCAAACTGAAAAATCGGAAGTCGGAAATCAGAAATCGGAAATGAATCCGCGTTTCTCGCCCACGGCCCTTTTGGGCGCGGCTTTGGGAATAGCCTTCGTTCTAAGCGGCATTCCGTTTGTGTTCAAGTTGGTTGAAGGGCCGATGTTCCCGGGCGTTTTCATGATTCTGCTCGGCGCTTGCAGCATGACGCTCTGCGGCTGGGTCGCCGTCCCGCAAATCCGCCACTCGGCGGGAAAACTTTATGGGCTGGGGCTGGCGGTGTTCAATGGCTTGCTGTTTCCGTTGCTCGCATTGGATGGCGGGTTGATCGCGATCTGCGCCGCCTTTAAACTTCTGACCGGCAACCCGTATCCGGAAGAACCGGCCCAAGCCATCGGCATCCTCGTGGGGATTATTCTTTCCTTGGCGGCTGATTTCATGATCGTGCGCCGCGTCTGGCGCGCGATGAACCGGCCGGTTACCGCTCCCGCACCGCCAGTCCACAAACCCGACCGTTACTGGAAGTGGTTTGGAGTGACGGTGCTGACGGTGGTTGCAATTCTAGTTGGCCTTATGCTGGTGGGCCTCGTTATTCCAAATATCATCCAAGAGCGAAAAAGAGTTGCGGTTCAACAGCAGCGGGAAGCAGCCGCCAGAAAATTTGGCCGGGTGATTCAGTTCATATGTCCGGCAACCCCCGAATTTGGCCCGGCATTCTTCCAGATACTGTCTATTCACAAACAGGGCTATTCAGATTGTCTCGACCTGGATTCCGGAAAGATTGTGGCGGTGCCGGAGATGGAAAACCCCCTTGATGGGACTGCTTTATTGCCAGCTGGTGTGATGGCCATTACTCAAAACGCGACAAACCTGACGATGATGGCCGGCACCAGCACGCGTATCTGGCCGCTGCCCGCCGGGACAGATTATTGGGACGGAAGAATGGCTTTGGCAGATGCCATCGCAGGAACTTGTGACGTAAAACTTGGAGAGACAATTGTTGCGTCCGGTGCAGGCGATTTGCCCCGGTTATTTTGTTTCCAAACTCCATTGGGCAAGCGCGGCCTTTTACAAATCACCGGTTTCACCGACAACGCGCGCGGCGTGAAGCTTCGCTACAAGCTGGCGCAACAAGCTAGCCAGCAAATTCCGGTTGCCGATGAGCAGGAACAAACCACCAATAACGAAATTGCCCTTCTAAAACTTCAGGCTGCGGAACAGAATGTCAAAACCGCCGAGGCGCAGTTCGCTGTGGGAATCATCACCGCCACCGACCTCAAAAAGACCCGCCTGATCCGCGACATCGCGGCGGCGGAAGCCAAAGGTGACAGCGTGGCCGTTGACCGCCTGAACCTGCAAATCTGCGATCTGGATCTGGATGTTGTCGGAAAACTGGTTGCCATCGGCAAAGCTACGCCGCAGGAATACGAAGCGGCAAAGCTGACCCGCGACGAGGCAGCAGTCCGCCTTAAATCACTTGAGCAAATCAGCCAAGGCGTGAATGGGAGTTCCACACTAACCCGGCAACCGTACGCCGGCGTCGAGCCGCAACCCGTTTTGGGGACGCGCGATGTCGAACCGGCCGATGTGCGCGAAGCGCGGGCGAAACTGGCGGAATTGCGCGTGGATTATTCCGACCAAAACCCGGTCATTCAAAGAGTTCTGGCGCGCATCAACGAACTGGAGCGAATGACCAAAGAAGAGCCCAACGCACGGGCTGATTTGCGCGAAGCCAAAGCGCGTCTGGCCGAATTGCGGGTGGACTATTCAGAACAAAGTCCGCCGGTCCAGGAAGCCCTGGCTCGAATCAACGCTTTGGAAACAAAATAATTGACCCCGGAAAACTCAACTGCGGCCGATAACACGCCGGGCGACATTTTCGCCACGACGCATTGGACGGTCGTGCTCGCGGCGGGGAAACGCTCCACCCCCCAAGCCGACCGGGCGCTGGAAGAGCTGTGCCGCACCTACTGGTTCCCGCTCTACGCCTACGTCCGGCGGCGCGGTCGCACCAAGGAGGACGCCGAGGATTTGACGCAGGCTTTTTTCGCGCGCTTCCTCGCCAAGAATTATCTCGAAGGCTTGAACGCCGAGCGCGGACGTTTCCGCGCCTTCCTGCTCGCCTCGCTAAAACATTTCCTCGCCAACGAATGGGACAAATCACAACGCCGGAAACGCGGCGGCGGCGCGACGCACCTCTCGCTCGACTGGCAGACCGCCGACACGCAATTCCAGGTGACTGCCGTGAATGAGACCAGTCCCGACAAGGCGTTTGACCGCGAATGGGCCGTGACCCTGCTGGCCAGGGTCATCCAACGGTTGCAGGCCGAGTGCGAAGCGGACGGACGGGGAAAACTCTTCTCGGAATTGAAAATCTTTCTCACCGCCGGCAAGGGCGAATTGTCCCACGCTGAAGCCGCGAAGTCGCTCGACATGGACGAAACCACCGTCCGGGTAGCGGTGCACCGGCTGCGAAAGCGTTATCGGCAACTGCTCCGCGACGAAATCGCCCAAACGCTGGCCGACGCCGCCGATGTGGACGAGGAAATGCGCGCCTTATTCGGTGCGTTTTCAACGTAGGACCCTGGAGCCGTCCCGCATGGCGGGATGAAAGCACGGATGGGTCCACCGGTTCACATCGGCCTCTACGTCGGCTTATCGCCAATTCCGCTGCGGGCGCGCAGCCGGTTTCTGCCGGTGCTTCGAGTCCGGTCCGCGTCCATTTTTGATGGAACGTCCCGCCCCGGTGCCACCCTCCCCGGCCAGTCGGAAATCCACCTGTTTCTTGAAACTGTCCACCTTGTACACTTGCACCTGCACCTTGTCGCCCAGCCGGATAGTCCGGCGGGTGCACCGGCCGACCAGTTGGCTCCGGACTGAATCGAACACATAAAAATCGTCCTCCAGAAAGGAAAGATGCACTAGCCCGCTCATCGCCAGACCCGGCACGTCCACGAAGAAACCAAAGTTGCGCACGTCAGTCACCAGCGCCAGATACGGCGTCGGCCGCGGTGACTTGAGTTGTGCCTTTAGAAAGGCATACAGCTTCACATCCTTGCTGTCCCGCTCGGCGTCGGCGGAATTGCGTTCGGTATCGGAAATATGTTCGGCGGTTTCCTTTAACGAATGGACCGGACCATGGCCGTTCCGGAACAGCGCGCGATGCACCACCAGGTCGGCATACCGTCGGATCGGCGACGTGAAATGCGTGTATCTGGCCTTGGCCAGCCCGTAGTGACCGAGCGGCTCGACCGCGTAACGGGCGCGCATGAGTGACCGGAGAAACCCGATCTTGAGCGCCGCGCCGATGGGAATCGTGTTCAGCTTTTGCAACAGTTTCTGGACTTCCTGCCGCCTCGTCAGATTCGCACAGGGCACGTGGTGACTGAGCACTTCCTCACGATATTCCTGCAACCGCCGTTCGTCCGGTTCCTCGTGCACCCGGTAAATGGCCGGCACATTTCGGGCCATCAACCGGCCCGCCACCGCCTCGTTGGCCAGCAACATGAACTCTTCGATCAACTGGTGGGAAACATCATTCTCCACCTTCTCAACGCGCGACACGCGGCCGCTTTCATCCAGCCGGATTTTCATTTCGGGAAAATCCAGGTCCAACGAACCCGCCTTGAACCGCAGGCGTCGGATCCGCTGGGCCAGCGTGTTCGCGTCATGCAACATTCGCTCAATCCGGTCGTTTGGTTTCCGCTGTAGAATCGCCAGCACTTCCTTATAGGTGAACCGGCGCTGCGAATGAATCACCGCCGGATAAAACTCCGTCTTCAGCACCCGGCCATCGTCCGACACCAGAAATTCCACGCATTTGGTCAGGCGATCCACATCCGGTTTCAACGAGCACAACTCGTTGCTCAAAGCTTCCGGCAGCATCGGGATGACCCGGTCCACCAGATAGGTCGAATTGCCACGTCGGCGTGCTTCGTTGTCCAGGGCCGCGCCCGGTTTCACATAATGCGACACGTCCGCAATGTGCACCCACAGTTTCCATTGGCCCGTTGAAACCTGTTGCAGACAAATCGCGTCGTCGAAATCCTTCGCGTCGTCCGGATCAATGGTGACGACCTGATGCCGCCGGCAATCTTCGCGGCCGGCCACTTCGTGCGATGAAATGGCGTTCCCGATGGCCCGCGCCTCGTGCAATACCTCCTTCGGAAAATGCAGCGGCAGGTTGTACTGACGCAACACCGATAACATGTCCACCCCTTCCTCATCCGGCGAACCCAGCACCTCGATGATTTCGCCTTCCGGGTTGGTGTGTCGCGATTCCCATTCGCGCAACTCCACCACGACCTTGTCGCCGACGCGCGCGGGCCGGCCAACATCGCGCGGTTGCGGCACATAAATATCGTGCGGCATGCGCGGGTCATCGGGAATCACGTAAAGAAACTCGCGGCCCCGTTGCAGCGTGCCGACGATTTGTGTCCGCTTCCGTTCCAGGATGCGAATCACCACTCCGGTTTCCTGTTCAAGTCGGCCGGCACGCAAGCCTTTCGCCCGAACATCGCGCCGCACGAGCACGCGATCCTCATGGAGCGCAGTGCCGGTGGCCTCCTGCGGAACCATGATCTCCTTCAACTCCGGGTCGTCCGGCTGCAAAAAGCCTTTGCCCTGGCGATTGATGCGAATCCGGCCCGGGACGAGGTCCGCCTCGCGCGACTGGATGTAACGATTTCCCTTCGTGCGGGCGATCCGTCCGGATTGTTCCAGCCGGCGCAACACCCCTTGCAATTCCTGCTGGCGATGGGGCGCCAGCCGCAGCTGCCGGAGCAATTCCGGCACATTGGCCGGCGCATAATCCCGCCGGCCCAATAATCTTAAAATCTCCTCTTCCATAAATTCATTCAGCTGCCCGTGAAAGCTTTTGCCTGATTATGAATGATTTTGAGTGCATTACCAGCGCCGACTCGAATTGGGTTGCCGGATTGTTTCATCATGAATCATTAAGCCAGGAAGGCGCGCGGTTCGGGCGTTTTCAGCAAAAGACAGACAGGAGGCCTTCCGTACGGTGAGTTTGCCTTGCCGCTTGAAAGCTGCTTTAATTTGTGGACGAATGAATTTCTTCGTTCAACGCAGCGAACTGCGCGACATCTACGACAAGGTGGCCGCTGGCAAACGCATTTCCGAGGCCGACGCGCTCCGGTTGTTTGAGTCGAGAGACCTGAACGCCGTCGGCGCCATTGCGGACCTGGCGCGCCAGAAAAAAGTCGGCAACCACGCCAGTTACATCATCAACCGCTACGTCAATTACTCAAATTATTGCATCCTGTCGTGCCAGTTTTGCTCGTTTGCGCGCAAGAAGCGCGACGCCGATGGCTTCCAGTTTTCCGTCGAGGAAATCGTCCAGAAAGCGCGCGAGGCGCTCAAGCTCGGCATCACGGAATTGCACATTGTCGGCGGACTGCATCCGTCGCTGCCGTTCAGCTATTACACCGACATGCTCAAGGCACTGCGGGCACTGTCATGTAGCACAGCCGTCCCGGCTGCGGGTTCTGGCGGCGTCTCGCCGCCAGACCACGGGAACACACGCTCTGGCACCGGGACGGTGCCGGAACTCGCAGGCGAGGACGCCTGCGCTACGCCAAAACTGCATCTCAAATGTTTCACGGCGATTGAAATTCTCCACCTTGCCTGGCTCGCCAAAAAATCCGTCGAAGAAACATTGCGCGAACTGAAGGCCGCCGGATTGGACTCGCTTACGGGCGGCGGTGCGGAAATTTTCCGCAAGGAAGTCCGGTCGGCGATTGCCAAGGGCAAGGAATCCGCCGAGGAATATCTGGACGTGCATCGCACCTGGCATCGCATGGGCGGACGCAGCACCTGTACCATGCTTTACGGTCACGTCGAATCGCTGGCCGACCGCGTGGACCATCTGCGGCAATTGCGCGCGTTGCAGGACGAGACGCACGGTTTCGTCGGCTTCGTGCCGCTGGCGTATCAGCCGCAAGACAACGACGTTCCGGTCGAAAATCCGCCGACGGGATTTGACTCGTTGCGCACCATTGCCGTCAGCCGCATTTACCTCGACAACTTCGACCACATCACCGCGTATTGGGTCGGCCTTGGCCTGAAGCTGGCGCAGGTGGCGTTGAGCTACGGAGCGGACGATTTGCACGGCACCATCATCGAGGAACACATCTTCCACATGGCCGGTGCGACCGCGCCGCAGTTGCAAACCGAGGCGGACATGCTCAAAGCCATCCGTGAAGCCGGTCGCACCCCTGTCCAGCGCAACACCTTTTACGAGCCGATTCGGATTTTGGAAAATGCGTCTGCGCCTGAAGCCGCTGAAAATTCCGCGCACTCAAAAGTGCTTGAAGACAATCTGGCGACGGCGTAACAAGCAGTTTCAACATGGGTTGGTCGTGGGAATTCGCCCGGCAAAACCCAAGCCTCGTCAGAAGCGAAAGATTTTGCCGTCCCTGTGGGACTTTTGATGCCTGTCCGCCGGTAACCCAACCTTGAAAGGCTGAGCTATTGTCAATGTCGCTTTGCGAACTGGCAACTTCGCATCTTTGCGTCCCTCCATGAATTGACTCGCGCAACAAACGCCGACAACGCAAACTGTCGGCATTATGTCATTCAATGACACACAATTTCGCATCGGTCCGGTGAAACACCCGACCGCCGCATCCATTTGTCTTCTGGCCTTGTTTCTTTTGTCGGCGTTGCTGTTGACCGGTTGTTCGACCACGGTGACGTATCAAGCCCATCTGCCGGCCGGACCGGCGAAACCCGAGGGCTATCCCATTCCGGTTTACACCGAAAACATGATGGTTCCGCGGGCTTGTGTGATGATTGGAACCGTCTCCGTCGGCGGCGGCCATTTCACGATGCGCGGCGGGTCGGCTGAGCAGGAAACGCAGAAGATCATAAAAACCGCCTGGGAAAAAGGCGCCGATGCCGTGCAGGTGAGGTCGGTCGAAGAGCCGGGTTATACCAGCGGAACTTACAGCATGGTGGCCGACCTGCTCCGCTACACAGATGCGTGGGAAACCGTTGCCATCTCGAGACGGAGCTTCGCCAATTACCTCGAGACGCACGGGCAAAGTCTCGACCCGATTGAAGGCGTCTGGGACGGAGCCGGAACGGTTCCACATCGCATCGGCATCATGCGGGACAACTCCAAACCAGGCCGGGATTTTGTCGGATTCATTCTTGATACAGCCGACCCCACCTGGCATGAAGGTTACACGAAGATTGATATCAAACGCGGGGTACAGCCCGGCAGTTACGTCATGGATTATTACCTCGAGGATTTCAACGAAAAGGAAATCACCGTCATTCTGGGGCAAAACGCGGCGTTCACGTTGAACATGCCAGTCTCCGACGAGGATGCCGACGTCGTCACCTACACCAAGCGGCGGTAAATTCCCCGGACCACTCCATGACTGACATACCTGCGGCTGAGAGCGCCAAATTCCGCATCGGCTCGGTGAAATATCTGAACGCCGTGCCGCTCACACGCGGCATCGAGGACACGGTTTACTTCGCCACGCCCGCCCAACTGGCCGAACTGCTCCGGCGCGATAAACTCGACGCCGCGCTCGTCAGTCTCACCGAGGTCCTGTTTCATGACCGTTACGACATCCTCGACGGCGTGGCCGTCGCATCGTTGGGCGAAGTTTACAGCGTGTTGCTGGCGCATTGCGTGCCGTTGGAAAACATCACGGAGATCTTCTGTGATCCCGCCTCGCTGACCAGCGTGAACCTGCTGAAAGTCCTGCTGGCGGAACGCGGATTGAAGCCGGAGTTCAAGCCGCTGCCCGATTATGCATCGGCGGCCGAGCGCGACGCAGTGCTGTTGATCGGTGATCCGGCGATTGACTTTCAACGCGCCACGCACGTGCACGACATTTTTGATCTCGGTACGGCGTGGTACGAATTGACCAACCTGCCGTTTGTTTTTGCCGTGTGGGCGTTGCGGCGCGGCATCGAAAACAAGGCATTGCGCCGCGAATTGATCGAGGCGAAACAGTTCGGCCTCGAAACGCTGGATTATCTCATCGAAACCCGCGAGGAGTACGACGAGGATTTCCGCCGGGATTATCTTGGCTGGCACGTGCATTACCATCTGGCGGCGGACGAAAAACGCGGCATTGCGAAATTCATCGAATTGCTCCGCAAGCACGGCCTGGGCCCGGTGTACGAGCCAAAGTTTGTTGCGTAGCCGCGGATGGGAATCCGGGGCCTTTCTCGGGGAAAACCCCGATTCACATCGGCGGCGACGATTCTGTCTCCAACCTTGCCAGTGTTTCCGGATCGCGCACATCCACCCAGCGGCCGGGGATTTCCAGTCCGGCCAGCTTTTGCCCGGCGGCAACCATCGCACTGATGACGTCAGTCAGTTCGTATTCGCCGCGCGGCGATTTTTGCAGGCGCGCTATGAAGTCGAACAATGACGGCCGAAAAATGTAGATGCCGGCGTTATACCACGCCGATGCGCCGGGCTGGAGCCAGCCGTCCCGGCGCAATTGTTCCAATTGTCCGGCCGACGGCTTTTCCACGAGCCGTTTCAGGCAAAATTGTTCATCAAAAAAATTCAGCCCGCCCTTGGTCACGTCCTCGCCGCGCGTGACGGTGACGACGCCCGCGAAATTGCCTTCACCGAATCGCTGAATCATTTGCGGGTACGTTTCGGGCGGAACCAGAATGTCGCCGTAAGTCAGCAGAAACGGCAGGTTGCCGACGAATTCCTTCGCTGCTTCCGGCGCCTTGCCCGTGCCGTCCTGCTCGACCTGCCGGCCAAAAACAATCCTGGCGCCCAATTTTTTGCCGTCGGCAAAATGCTTTTCGATGACCTCAGCGCGCCAGCCGGTGACGATGAAAATGTCGCGAACGCCCGCCGCCAGAATTCCCGCGACGATGTGTTCAAGAATGGGTTTGCCCTGCACGTGGAGCATCGGCTTGGGCAACTCTTCGGTGAGTTCCCTCATGCGGGTGCCTCTCCCGGCGGCGAGGATGACGGCTTTCACGGGAAAACTTTAACCACAGATAGACCTGGATGAACACGGATAAAAACAAAAATTTCACACCTTCCACTCGCCGGTGCGCAGATACGGCTTAAGTTTTTCCTTGAGCGTTTCGCGCCCGCGATGAATGAGCGATTTGGTGGCCGAAAGCGAACAGCCCAAAACCCTGGCGATTTCCTCGTAGCTTAATTCCTCCTGCCGGCAAAGCAAAATGGCGGTGCGCTGGTTTTCCGGCAATTCAGCCAGCGCTTCCTCAATTTTCTGTGCCAGTTCGCCATGCAGCAGTTTCTCCGGCGGTGCGACGCTGCTTTTGTCTTCGAACTGCTGGCGCGGCTGGTCTTCGTGCTCGATGTGGCTTTCCTCGATGGAATCGGCAGGATGACGCGAACGGCGGCGGATCTCGTTCAGGCACAGGTTGCGCGCGATGGTAAACAGCCAGGTGGAAAACCTGGCGCGCGATTCATAGCGCCGGGCGGACTTGTAAACCTGGAGAAAGACATTTTGCGCGAGGTCCTCGGCCTCGGTCTCGTCGTGCAAGGTGCGGTAAACGAGGTTCATCACCGGCTGCTTGTATTTTTCCACCAGTTCCGCGAATGCCGCCCGGTCGCCGCGTTTGACGCGAAGCATCAGGACAGCATCGGGGTCGGCATTGGACGGCATTGAGGGACTTTAGAATAGACAGCCGGCAGGCGACAAGGTTTTCGCTGGCGGCGGCGCTTGATTTCAGGCCGTTTTGTTCGCAACTTGTGCGCCCGTGCAGGACCTAATCAGAAAAATCGAAGGAGAAGCCGAAGCTCGCTTGCGATTTCCGGCCGATGCTGGCGCCGCGGAAAGACTTTCGCGCTACAAGGGTTTCCTCAAAGTGGAAACCCACCGGCTCAAGCTGTGGCATCGTGGTGGCGAGGGCGGACACGAAATCTGCCGGGCGCGCGCGGCGATGCTCGATGCGCTGTTGCGGCATCTCTGGACCACCGCGCGCAGCAGCCTGTCGCTCCAGGCGCAGAAGGAATTTCCGCCGCTGGCGCTCGTGGCCATCGGCGGTTATGGCCGCGCGGAATTGAATCCGTACAGCGACATTGACTTCATGTTTTTGCATGATGGCCAGGTCGCCGCGGGCAAGCCGCTCCCCTGCCTGTCCAAGCTGATTGACGGCGTGCTTTATCCGCTTTGGGACATCGGTTTGAAGATCGGCTACGCCGTCCGCAGCATTGACGATTGCGTGAAGGTGGCCAACACCGACATGCAATCCAAGACCTCGCTCATTGAAGCGCGTTTGATCCTCGGCGACGAGAAACTGTTCAAGAAATTCCAGCGGGCGCTCATGAACAAGTGCGTTGACGATTTTGGGGAGAAATACATTGCCCTGCGCATTAAAGACCAGCGGGCGCGCCACAGCAAATTCGGCAATTCCGCCTGCATGCAGGAACCGAACATCAAAAACGGCTGCGGCGGCCTTCGCGATTTTCAGAACCTGCTCTGGATGGCGTTCTTTAAATACCGCGCGCGTTCGCTGGATGATCTCGAGAAACAGGAATTCGTCAGCCGCTTCGAGCACCGGCAGTTGGACGCCGCCTACGACTTTCTGCTGCGGGCGCGGACGGAATTGCATTATCAAACCAACCGCGCGGTGGATGTGCTCGGCAAAAATCTGCAACCCGCCGTGGCGCTCGGCCTGGGTTATGGCGATCGCTCGCCCAGCAAACGCATTGAAAAATTCATGCGGGACCTTTACACGCACATGCGCAACATCTTCCTCATCACGCGCACCCTGGAACAGCGCATGGCCTTGCTGGCCCCCGCCCAGGGTAAACTTTCGCTGCGCGCGTGGCTGCCCAAACGCAAGCCGCCGGAACCGGTGGATGGCTTTCTGTTTGTGAACGGCGAAATCCGCGCCAGTTCCCCGCGCATTTTCCGGGAACAACCGCAGCGCCTGATGCGTGTTTTTCTGCAGGCCCAACAGCGGCGGCTGAAATTACATCCCGACCTGGAGCAGCTGATCCGCAACGAACTATCCCTGGTGGACCGCGCTTTCCTGAATGACACCCATGTGCGGGAGACGTTTCTGACCATTCTCGAACAGCGCGGCAACGTCGCGCCCGTTTTGCGTGCCATGCACGAGGTGAATTTCCTTGGCAAATACATCCCCGAATTCGGGAAACTCACCTGCCTCGTGCAGCATGAATTCTATCATCAATACGCCGCCGACGAGCACACGCTGGTCTGCCTGGAACAACTCGACCGCGTGTGGGAAGCCGGGGAAATGCCGTATAAAAACTACGCGCCGCTTTTCCAGAACCTCGAGCGTCCCGGCCTGCTTTATCTGGCGTTGCTGTTGCACGATGTCGGCAAAGCCGGACACCACAAGCGGGGCGGCCACCCGGAAGCCAGCGCCGAAATGGCCATGCGCGTCGCCAAACGGCTGCGACTGAACGGCACGCTGGCGCATACACTACGGATCATCATTGAGAACCACCTGCTCATGGCGAGCCTCTCGCAGCGGCGTGACATGGAGGATACGGCCGTTATCCGCAACTTCGCGCGAAAAATTGAGACGTCCGAAGCGCTCGACCTGCTCACGCTGCTGACCTTCGCCGATGCGCAGGGCACCAGCGACAAGCTTTGGAACGGCTTCAAAGATGCGCTGCTGTGGCAGTTGCACTCGCGCGCAATGGTTTTGCTCACGGGCGGCACGGAATTTGTTCGCGCCGGGAAAGCCCAGCGCGAATCGCTCTTGCAGGAAGTCAGGCAACTGGCCGAAAGATCGCTGGGCGATGAGGAGATCAACACACATTTCGGCACCCTGCCGGACAATTATTTTCAGGTTCGCACCGCCAAAGAAATCATTGAAGACCTTGAACTCGCGCATCGTTTCATGCAACGGCTCATTCTCGAAGACGACCGCGTGCTTTCGCCGATTATTGCCTGGCGGGACGAAGCCGACCGCGGCTACAGCGCCGTCAAAATCTGCACGTGGGACCGCGCCGGGTTGTTCAGCAAAATCGCCGGCTCACTCAGCGCCGCCGGGCTGAACATTCTCGGCGCGCAGATTTTCACCCGCGCCGACAGCATCGTGCTCGACACGTTTTTCGTCAACGACGGGCGCACCGGCAATCTCGCCGCGCGTCCACAACACGACCAGTTTGCCGAGCTGCTGGAGAAAGTCCTGAACGACGAGGCCATTGACCTGCCTGCGCTTATCTCGCGCCAGATCACCCAACAGCCGGTTTATCAACCTTACCTGGGCGAGCACATCCAAACGCAGATTCACTTTGACAACGAGGTGTCGGAAACGCGCACGCTCATCGAGGTTGAAACCGAGGATCATCTCGGCCTGCTTTACATGATTTCCCAGACTCTTTCCAGGCTGGCGGTGGACATTGTCCGGGCGCGCATCGTGACCGAGCGAGGGGCGGCCATAGACAGCTTTTATGTTCGTGAAGCCGACGGCAACAAAATTGTTTCACCCGAGCGACAGCTTTTCATCGAGCGCCGGTTGCGCGAAGCCATCCATCGCCTTCACGCTGCCTCGTGACACCTCGCAAAGCTGTTGCCAGCCGGCAGCCGGTCTGATAGAAACGGAACAGCATGGCGCACCCCGCTGGCATAATGTGGCGGGCGCGCCGCGCCGAAGTTCCGCAGAGCGGAACGAAGGCGGGTGTGGTTCAGTGGTAGAATGCGGGCTTCCCAAGCCTGAGATGAGGGTTCGATTCCCTTCACCCGCTCCAAGTTGCTCTATATAAATAGCGTAAGTTATTTTCGGACACTTCAACAATCACTGGTTACAATATTTCTTACAACAAGTTCACTATTGATTTAAGTTGTCCCAAGCGGTCAAGATTGCTGCTGCCGCGAAGAAACGATGGGCGAAGGTGAAGGCATCGGCAAGAGACAGTTGAGATGGGCATGTGAATCATGGACTTGAATGAAACCAAGGAACTGCTCATTGGAAGAATCATCTTCTACCTGGAGCCGTATCTTGAAAAACTGCACAACTATTCGATTGAAGGTGAAGGTGGTAGAATAGAATTAATTGGTGCTACGGATGACAAGGCGGCCAGTTTATTTGTGCTTACCCGCATTTTTATAAGTGAAGAATTTAAGAAAATATACATCTCAGGCATCAATTTACCTGAATTCATGAGGCATCAAGGAATAGGAAGAAAATTGATTAAGGTCATCTATAAAACAGCAACGGAATTGCGATATGAGCTGTTTATTGCTCTGGTGCCCAATTCTTTCTATGAAAGCCTGATAAAACGTGGCGCATTAAAATGTGAAAAGATTAACATGCTTAAAATAGTGGATAGCACAATGCTGGATTGACTAAACGGCAAAGGCAGTGTCCTCAATTCAGTTAAGTCAGACAATCACATGCGACCAAACCCTCGCGGAGAAGGTGTCCCGGTTGATTTAGCCAGCGATTTATGATCGGAACTGAACGGTTCAAATTGCTGGCCTGGCGTATCGGTTACCGTAATCGTCCAGCCGTGTCCACCGCGCCCGCGTTCCGCGCTAACGATGCGACGGCCTTCGCGCTTTACGCGGTCAAGCGCGGCGAGAAATTCTTCGGTAGTGATCGTATAGATCCGCATTTTTAGTGCAGGTTCGCTTTGCCTCCATTGGTAAGCAGAAATCGCGCCGACATTCTGCCTCAAAACTGGGCGTGTCAGTAACCCGGCTTTATGATGGTGAATGCCGAATTGCCAGCACACAAAGAAGATTCATGAATGCCATGCAGCCGCAGGTAACTTCGCAGGCTGGTGCCGGAACAAGATGGATCTGCCAAAAAGCATTACCGATCCGCCTTTAGAAACTTCGATCTTACGGCGCAAGCGGGAGTTGTTGATGATAATCCGGATAGGGTGGCCTCGGAAATGCCGTCGGCGGATGTGCTTTCAAGAGTTCGAGCACAACCTCGACCGCTTTCTCCAGTTGAGGATCGTGTCCCTCGCGCACCAATTTGGGATCCATGGGAACTTCGTCGTCCGGCGCAATGCCATGGTTCTCGACTTCCCACTTTCCTTCGAGACCATAAATGGCCCAACGCGGGGCCATGACCGTGCCGCCATCCATCAAAGCCGGGTAACCGCCGATGCCGACCAGGCCGCCCCAGGTTTTCATGCCGACGAGGGGACCGATTTTCAATTTGCGGAAGTACCACGGCAAAGCGTCGCCGCCGGACCCGGCAAATTGATTGATGAGCATCACCTTCGGCCCATAAATGCCGAGAGGTTCGGAAAGGTCATGGCCTTCCCGGGTCGCAACCCGGTTCAGGATGGGGCGGCGGAGATAATCCACAATGTAATCCGCCAGCCAGCCGCCGTGGTTGAAGCGTTCGTCAATGATGGCGGCTGGCTTGTCGGTTTGTGAAAAGAAATAGCGGTTGAAGTTGTTATAGCCGCCGTACATCGTGTCCGGCAGATACACGTAGGCCACCCGCCCGCCGGTCATCGCGTCCACCTTGCGGCGGTTGTCTTCAATCCATGCCAGATTCCGCAACGCAAACTCACTGTCCACGGGTACCACCGTCGCCTCGCGCGACTTCGAGCCGTCCGCATTGGTGCCGACTTCAAGCACCGTCTGCCGGCCCGCTGTTTCCTGGAAAAACTGGTAGAGATTGTTGGTGGCGGTGAGTTCCCGCCCGTTGACGGCCAGAAGATATTCACCTTCCTTGACGTTGACGCCCGGTTGCGTGAGGGGCGCCTGGAGTTTCGGATTCCAGTTCTCGCCGTTGAAGATGCGTTTGAACCGATAACGGCCGTTGGCGATCTCGTAGTCGGCGCCGAGCAAGCCAACGTTGATTTTCTGGATGTCCGGTTCCGTGCCGCCGCGCACCCACAAGTGGCCGACGACGAGGTTCCCGATCATTTCCCGGAACAAATCGTTCAAGTCGTCCCGACTGGCCACCCGCTCAAGGAACGGCGCATAAACCTGCTCAGCCTCCTCCAGATTCAGCCCGTGAAAGTGGGGGTCGTAAAAGAAGTCGCGTTCGATGCGCCAGACCTCGTGATACATCTGCCGCCACTCGGCTGGCGGGTCAACGTACACTTCCATGTTGTCCAGGTTCAACGCGCCTTTGCCGCCTTCAGGCACCTTGGATGCGTCGGCGATGTAAAAGGTCTTGTCTTTGCGATACAACATCTTCTCGCCGTCGGCAGACAGGGCAAACGCTTTGATGTCCTCGAGGATTTTTTCAGTCTTCCGTGCCTTCAGATCAAAGCGGTGAAGGTTAAAGGTCGTGGGCTCCCCTGTATTGATGACTTGGGGTCCTTCCAGCAGATAAAGAATGCCGTTCGTTCCCACCTTCAATTTAACGTAATTCCTGGCCGGAACGGGCAACGCCACGATGCGCTGCCCGATGTTCTCGAAATCAATTGTGACCGGGGCCGGTTTTTCCGGCTGTCTTTTTCCCTTCCCGTCCGGTTTGGTGGAGTCCGCCGTTTCATGATTGGTCGGAGAGGATGTGTCGCCGGTGACCGGCAGGGCAAGATCGACGGATGCCGGCGCCGTGGCCTCACCGCTGGAACCGTCCCCGGATTTCGAATCTTCGTCCGTATTTTCGTCGTCGCTTTGCGGGGCGACGGGCGAAGAGAGGTCTTTACGCAGTACAACGGCATAGACGCTGTACGTCACCGGCCGCGCGATGCCCGACATATCGCTATCACCGGCAGTGAGGCCAAAATCCGTGCTGGCGGCAAAGTAAAGATACTTGCCGCTCCGGTCGAACGCTGGATAGAGCGTGTCGCTCATGCCATCGGTAATTCGAGTTTTTTTCTTCGTGTCCAGCGAGTAGATGGAAATCACATGCAGAAAACTCGGCAGGATTCGGTTGTAGGCCAGCCAGCGGCTGTCAGGCGACCAGACGGTATTAAACGGTGACGGTCCTTCGTCGTAATAATCCGTGTCCACCTTTGCGGGAATGCCATTGGTCAGGTCAACGTACCAGAGGTTGAGCCGCTTGTCGCAGTAGGCAATTTTCCGGCTGTCAGGCGACCAGGTGGGGCTATAGTAAAACGACGGAGGCTGGTCGAGGGGGATCTTGCGAACGCTGCCCAGTCCGTTCTGGTCCCGGATATGCAACGCATATTCGCCCGATTCATCCGAAAACCACGCAATGGAATTGCCGTCAGGCGACCAGGCCGGGTCGCGGTCAGCGACCGCCGGGCTCCGGGTCAGGTTGCGGATGTCGCCTTTTTCGGCCGGGACGGTGAAAATTTCGCCATGCGCCTCGAACACGGCGCGCTTGCCGGTCGGCGAGATGCCAGGGCTCTGGATGTCATCGGCCTTGATCTTCTCGAAGTGCGGGCTTGGTTGCGGCATGTCGGCGGCAATCCGCACGTGGATTTCGTGCTCGGTGCGGGTGGCGAAATCGTAGAGATGGAGCGACCCAAACTGTTCGTAAACGATGCCTCCAGGGCCGGCGCCGGCGGATTTGATATCGAACCCGGTGTGGTGCACGACTTCCGTTACCCGTTTCGTGTTCAGGTCGTAGGCGAAAAGCGTCACCGGTCCGTTGCGGTCGGATAGAAAATAGATGGCGTGGCCGACCCACATGGGGTTTTTGTCGTTCGAGTTGTCACGCGGGATTTTCGTAATGCTCGAATCCGCCAGGTTCGCAATCCAGATCGGCGTGGTCTGGCCGCCGTGATATTGCTTCCAGTCAGGTTCCCACTGAAAAATCGGTACATACGCGAGGTGCGTGCCATCCGGCGAATACGAACCGACGGATCCCATGGGCAGCGGGAGTTCGGTCGGAAATCCGCCGCCGACCGGCATCGTAAAAAATTGTCTGGGATCCGAATAACTGGCTCGCTGTGACGTGAAGAGCACATTTTTGCTGTCGGGAGTCCAGCCAACCACGATGTCCTCACCGGGATGATAGGTGAGCCGGCGGGGTTCGCCGCCTGCGGCACGCACCACATAAACATCGTCGTTGCCGTGATAATTACCGGTGTAGGCGATCATCGTTCCATCGGGCGAAAAGACCGGGCCGCTCAGCCGGTCGCTGCCGGTGACCAAACGACGCGCATCGCCGCCTTCCCGGCTGACGATCCAGATCTCGCCGCCGTAGGCAAAAGCGATCCGGGTCCGGCTTAAGGTGGGGGATTGCAGGAGCAACGGCTCGAACGATTTGGCGGCCGAGAAATCCGTACACGCCGCCAACAGAAGAATAACAATCCAGCTTCGTAGCATGGCCAGTTAGTGTTTAGAGATTCCAGCTTTGCTGCCCAGCACGGGAAGCTAACTGCTGGCCCGGCTTTTCAGCAAGCAGGATTAATTCGGGCCAGACCATCATCCGTTCTGCATCCAATTAGGGCAATCACGCGAGCGCCGACCCACGCGGCATGCCAATTCATTCAGCTGGCAACGGCGACGCCGGCGTGGCTTCGGCCTCGTCCTGGATGTAGGTTTTGCCCCGATAAAATTGACTGACGAACAGGAACAAGACCGCTGTTGCCAGCATAACAATGACAAAAAAATGGAAATAGGCCGCTCCTTTCAGTTTCACACTCCCGTCCGGATTCTGAATGAAGAAATTCACTGCCGCCGCAAATGCGTTGCCAAGTGAAATCGAGCCGAGATAAGTGCACATAACCAGAGATTTCATTTTCTTAGGCGCCTGCGTGTAAGCAAATTCCAGATGGGTCACCGAAAGCATTACTTCACCGGCGGTCAGTACAACAAAGGCCAGAATTTGCCAAAGGACGTGCGGGTGAAAACCCGTGTCAATCCGGGTCTGGATCCAGCCGACGATCAGGAAGGCGGCGCAGGCGGCCCACAGACCCGCGCCAAATCGCCGGAGCGGGGTTATCTTCACGAACCGTCCGAACGCTGGATAAATCACGTATGAAAAAAGCGGCAGGAGGATGAGTATGAAAACCGGATTGACCGTTTGGATTTGTGCCGGCAACAAGTTGTAACCAAACAGCTGCCGGTCCATCTTTTCGGCCTGGATCACCCAGGAAGAAAAACTCTGTTGCCACAACGCCCAAAACATGGCGGCAAACGGGACCAACACCAACAGGTTCAACAGCGCCTTGAGGTTCTCGCGTTGGAAAAGTTCCCGGACGTAATTGCCCAATCCGGCCGGGGGAATGTGAATAAATTTCCGGCGTCCCATCCAGAAGACCACCGTGGCCACCAACATGGCAACTCCCGGCACGCCAAAGGCAATCCTGGGACCCGCCCGATCCAGCAACTCGGGAATCAGAATCGTGGAAAACATCGAGCCGAAATTGATCGCGAAGTAAAACCAATTGAAGATTCGTGGCAGCAGGTGTTGATTGGTCGCACCAAACTGATCGCCCACGTTGGCACTGACACACGGTTTGATGCCGCCGGCACCGAGGGCGATCAGACCCAACCCGATCACCAGGCCGAGCCGCGTGTCATTCATGGCGAGTGTAAAGTGGCCGAAGCAATAAACGACGGACAGGAGCAGAATGACGAGATACTTGCCCAATAGCGCGTCAGCAAGAAACGCTCCGAGGATTGGCAGAAAATAAGTAACCGAGACGAAAGTGTGATACCAGGCATCCGCTTGCGCGTCGGTCATGTGTTCCGGTTGGCCCCGGGCATTCATCAGATACTGCGTCATGAAGAGCACCAGGATGGAATTCATGCCGTAATAGCTGAACCGCTCGGCCGCCTCGTTGCCGATGATGTAGGGAATGCCCGGCGGCAGCCTGTAGGTCTTCAACGGCGCGGTCAGGTATTGCGTTTTCGCCATAAACAGTCGGACGGAAACAGTCTGATGAAATGCCGGAAGCGACGCGAATTTATTCTGACAGGAACCGTGGACACAGACATGCCCAATACAGTAGTGGCTCAGTTTGAATTTTTTCTTGCTGTCCCTTGAAGAGTTTCAAAAGCCCGGCGCCAATCAGGGGGCGACGTGGCGCTTGATGGAGGATGACGTACCCGACCGCGAATTTTGCCCGTGGCAGGATCCTTCTTTGGCCGTCGGTTGCTCCTTGAATGCTGTTTCGACGTTGACATCATCGTGCTGTTATGGCTTACTTGGCGATAGTCAGCCGATACAGCCTTTTTTTCAGATCAGAACGACCGACAACAATGATGAGGTGACAAATGAACCAGTCATTACTTGAGCACATTGAAGCCAAAATCATCAATTTCCTTCACGATGCCAAAGCCCCTCATCACGCGAGCCAGATTGCTGCCCGTATTCGTGAAAGGAGAGAAGACACCCTCCACGCAATCCAGAAGTTGGTTAACAACAAAACCGTCAGGGGTGTGCAGGATCTCACCCTGTTTGGCTCCACCGGTGAAACCATGGCTTACACGCTGGCCGACACGCCGGCGGGGCCGGCGCCCGTTATGCCTTCGGTTCCGCCATCGCGGTTGTCGTCGCCGCATCGCAGTTCGGCTCCTGGCGGTTAAAGACGGCCGGTAGCGAGGGGTTTTCTCCCGTTGGGGCCGGGACCAGACTTGGTTTGCTTTCACCATCCCGGCAAATGTTCTTCGTTCGGCAAAATGCCCGCGGAGGTCGAGCGCGATTTTGAGCCCAACGAGCAGAAGCAACCCCCACACCGGCGAATGCAATGCCATCATCAGAAACCCGCCAAAAAGGATGGGCACGTGCAGCACGATGATGCGGTCCGTAAGGCGGTTGCATCAGTTACAACCACGACTTCAGCCGTTCGCGCAAAATCTGCCGGGCGCGATACAACCGGGATTCAACGGCTTTCGGTGTGGTTTCCAGAATCACGGCCGCCTCGGCCACGGAACGTTCTTCCCATTCGCACAGTATAATCGCTTCGCGCAAATCTTCAGGCAGCCGGCCGACGGCGGCGCGTACCGCCGCGGCACGTTCGGCAGCCAGGGCCTGTTCGTTGGGGGCAGGATCACCTGCCGGAATCGTGCTGCCGAGAGATTGTTCAGATTCTCCCGCCTCGGCTTCAAGCGAGATGTTCGGATGCCGCGACCGCCAGCGAAAATGATTTCGAGCCAGATTCGCAGCGATCGTGTAGAGCCAAGTGGAAAATTTTTCGTTTGTCCGAAAGCTGGTGCAGGCGCGAAAGACACGGACAAAAGTTTCCTGCGCCAGATCATTCGCGTCGTCTTCATTACCCAGCATCCGACAGAGAAAATGAAACACCGGCGTCGCGTGCCGTTCCATCAAATCGTTGAGCGCCGCGTCATCCCCGGTGGCCAGCCGTTCCATATCCGCGCAGTCGCGGACGTCTGCTTGCCGCGCCGAAGCCTCCGGCGAAGGCGGGGTGTCAGTTTGTTCCATGTTCGTGGCCGGGGTGGTCAGACATGGATTGCTCGATTTCTTCGTGGGAACCGAGCGTGATTTTTTCCATTTCGGCGAGATACCGGCGGCCCTCCTCCGGCGGCATGGCCTGGCTGACGGCGATGAAATGCCGGAGCATCTGCCCCTGGCATTGCGCGCGAACTTCGCCCAGTTCGGTCAATTTTTCCTGGGCAGCGGCGGTGACGTTGGTTCCGTTGGCCAGCGCGGCCTGGATTTCGGCTTTCTTGGCTGCAATGAGCACGCACATTTTGGCGCATTGCGGCAGGTAACTCTCGTGCAACTGCCGGACCCGCGCCAGCTCGGCGTCATTCAAATGAAATTCCGTGCGCAGCCAGCTCAAATCGTCCGCCGGATTGGCGCAATAAATGACGCCGGCGCGCTGCCCGACGAAATAGGAGCCGGCAAAAACGGCCGCGCTCAAGGCCAGCGCGCCGAGAACGACAATCAGCGAGCGGTTCATGCGATTTCAGCGCAGCGCATTCGGCGCCACCATCGCGACGTAACGCGCCTGCGCGTCCTGTTTGGCCAGTTGCGCGCCTTGATGCGCACCCAGCAGAGCACCGGCCAGCACCAGCGCGGTGACCGTGGCGTAAGCGAATCGCGGACGCAGCACCAGCGCGGCCAACGCGTCCAGCCACGAGTCGCATTTCGCCGGAACTGCGTTGGCATCAATCCGTCGCCAGACGTTTTCCTGAAAGCGCGGCGGCAGTGGCGGCGACACGCGCCCCTGGTGCAACAGCGTGGAAAGTTTTGTGTCGTCGGGATTCATGTTTTCTTTTATCGGTTTAAGGGCGGCGGAGATTTTCATCCGCCGCCCGTAGTTTACTGTTTTTTCATACTGGGACAACTTGGTTTATGGTTGACCAGTTGTACCGGCTACTTCAGCGGCGCGACCGCCACGGTATTGCAGCCGGGCATGTTCGCCTGTTGAACGCACGCTTGGATCGCCTTCGGGGTGCCGTTCATGGTTTTGGCGCAGGCCAGGGCGGGATTTACGTCGCCGTTCGTGCCGGCCGTGGTGGCAATCTGATTGCCCAAGGCGCGGGGTGGAAGGGCAAGGCCTTGGTCCACCGCCACGAGGTCGGGATCATTCGCTGTGCCGGAAATGGCTTTGATCTGGTTGCCCGTGGCACGCGGTGAAAGCAATGCGCCACTGGTGTTGAAGGTTATTGCGGTCAGGGCAGCCGCGCCGATAATAGTGAGCAGGACTCGTGTTTTCATATTGATTTTTTTTCATTTTTGGCCGGTGCTTCATTGCGCCGGTGATTAGTTGTATTTGTCTTACACCGACGCGCTGGAAATCCCTCAAAAATCACAAGCCCCAGCCGGGTAGGTTGATCCGCCGGCTGGGGCTGGAAGCAATGAAGCTGCGTGGGGGTTGATAGGGGACTAAATTGGACCCAGGACGAGGCGTGCAGATTTTGTGTCAATCGTCACGGTCTTGAACCGGCTAAGCAAGTCGTTGCCCAGCAAGCCACTTTCGCCGGGAAAGATCGGATTACAATGAATGCCGGTTGGCACATGGTCAAAATGACTGCCTCCAAGGGAAACCCTCGTTTCCGCTTGGGGAATGGCCAGCGCGACCAAGCCAATCGCGCGCTTCTCCGGCTTCACACACGCTACCGTGCCTGAAGTCACCCATTGCAATGCGGTGGCGCAACCCGTGTCCAGCCGTACCCATTGATTCTTCGCGTCATTGACGCCGATGGGAACGCAAAGGCTATTACGACGCAGTTCCAATGGAACCACCGTGTCCGATGCTGCCGGGGAAATCTCGCCGGGAAACCTGATTTGGCGCGAGGCGAAATCGATCTGCACCACGCGGCCACGAATGAAGTCAGCCCCCAGTAATCCGTCGAGCGGACGCCCGCATGAATGCGCCAGTTTACTCAAGTCCAGCGCCAAATACTCCGAGGGCAGAACCACCCCGGCCACCTGCGCTGTCAACCGCGCAGGCCAGTGGCCGGTCATGGTCGCGTGAACGCCCTGCACGCTGATCCAGTTGCCGGTCTTGAGCCGCAGTGCCTTTGCGGTGCCGGCGTTGATGACGCTGACGTCCGCGCCGGTGTCGAGAATGAAATTCAATGGCCGGGTGGTTTGGGGAACCTGGACTTGCACCCACAACAAGCCTTCGCAGTATTCAAAGGGAATGCCAGTTGTCGGAGACGGTGACGCCGCTTGCACTCCGCCGAATACCACGAAGCAAAACCAGAATGCACCGCAAAAAAACCGCATGAAAGTGGCGGATGCAACTGACATGCCAAGCCCGATTCTCCACCTGCTTTCCCCGGATTTGAGCTGTTTTCAATTCCGGCTCTCGTTTTTCAGTGATGTCTTTCGCGCGGTCCGGTCAAAAGCATTCATTTAAAATTCCGGCGGAAATTTTGCGGGATTTTGTGCCCGACGGGGTAGTAACAGAAACAGCGGACGAAACAACTGTTGAAAAAATCAAACAAACAAAACAACGAAAGACCGACACATGAAAACCACAAAACAAATCTGCAAGTGCATAACTCTCTCCACAATCATCCTGGCGGTCGCCACTGTGGCTTGGATGCCTGGTTCCGCCCGTGCGCAGGAAACCAACGCGCCGATGAAACCGATGAAAAGCGGCGAGCATTTGATGATGCTCAACCACATTACGACCCAAGCGCAGGTGGATGAACTCAAGCCGGGTGATTCCATCGCGATGGTTTGCTCCAAATGCAAAACCGTCAGCACCGAGTTCATCACCAAGGAGTCCAAGGGCAATGTTACAATAATGACGCCGGGTGAAAAACATCTTTGTCCCGGTTGCGGCAGCACCGTCACAGTCGTGGGCGTGGGAAAAGGTGCGAGTGCGCAAATCAAGCACGTCTGCAGTATGTGTGGCAGCGATTCGATGTTTTGCTGTGCGACCACAACGAATGCTCCACCGACTGCCGGAATGGAGACCAAGTAACCAAGACCAAAATTCCATTCACAAGCGGTCCGGGAAATTCTCCGGGCCGCTTGTGTATTTTGACCAGCTTGATAGCTTTGAAGTGTCGGTGCCGGAAATGGTTGAAAATAATTTGCGGGGTTTCAGTTCCGGCGGTGTAATGTAGGCGTTGCCCGAAGGTGGGTGCTCAACTTAAATCGACAACATTGAAAATAATTAAAGAAGTAATGCGTTTATGAAAAAAATGATGAAAACCATTCTGCTTACCGCCGCCATTGGGCTTTTATGGAGCGCCGGAGCGCGCGCGGACAATTCTGCTTTGACGGCGCCCGTAAAATCCGTCTATGACCATTATCTGACAATTCAAGCCAGCCTGGCGAAAGACTCGCTGTCCGGCGTAGCGGACAATGCGAATGCCATTGCCAAAGCCGTTCAAACCGACGCGAAATCGCTGCCGGCGGCGGTTGCCACTGAGGCGGAAGCCCTGGCCAGGACGTCGGATTTGAAATCGGCGCGCGCCGCCTTCAAGCCGTTGAGTGATTCGCTCATCCAATATCTCGCTGATCACAAAGCTAGGGACGCTTACGTGCAAGTCTATTGTTCCATGGCCAATGCCAGTTGGCTGCAGGCAGGCAAAAACGTGAGCAATCCCTATATGGGACGAGCCATGTCGGAGTGCGGGGAAATCCAGAATTAAACCCGGCAACCCCAATATCGGCGTGACAATGATTGACCCCATCTTCGGTGCAGGAATGCTTCCGGCACTCAAGCAATTTGTCATGACGACCAGGCTGCACCCCATCCTGGTCAATTTCACTGCAGCGCCCGTGCCGGTGTCGGTGGCCAGTGACTGCATCGGACGTCTCATCAAGACCGAGTCGTTTCGCCACACGGCGTGGTGGACGTTGTTCTACGCGACGGCGATTACACCATTCACCGCCGCCACCGGCTGGCTGTTCTGGATGTCCGACGACAACGGCGTCACCGGCATGACCATTCACAAATGGCTGGGAAGCGGTCTGGCCGTGCTTTTGTTCGTTCTGTTTATTTGGCGGTGGAAACTGCGTCGACAGGCCCGATGGGCCACGACGTCTTATCTGTTTGTGGCCGCCATTTTGTCGTTGCTTTGGCGTATCAAGGCCATCTGGGCGGCGAGCAGGTTTTTAGCGGCATGTAAATCATGCTGACTATTGCGGCGGAGCCGAAAATCGGCCGTAAAATTTTTTGAGGGGATATTCGCGGGTTGGTGTATAATAAGCGTCGTTATGCTCGACATTAATTTATTAATTATGAAGAAATTGAAAATGCTTGCGGCCATTGCGCTGACTGCTCCCTTCCTTATTTCACCGGTCGCCGGCTTGGCGGGCGACACGAATTCGGTCGCTTCCGCCAAATCGAAACCGGATTTGCTGACGACGTGCCCGGTTTCAGGTGACAAACTTGGGGAGATGGGCAAACCTGTCGTCTTCGTTTATCAAGGTCAGGAGGTCAAGCTTTGCTGCCCCGATTGCAGGAAGGATTTCGACAAGAACCCGGCCAAATACATTTTAAAAATCCGGGCGGCTGACAAGAACGCCAAAAATTGACGAGAAGAAGCCAAAAGCGGTTGAGCTTCTTTCGAGCCATTGACTGATATTCAAAACGTGAAAACGACACTGGCCATTGTTTGCAGCCTGTTGCTGGCCTGGACGCCCGTCCTGGTCCCGGCATCGGCGGCTGGTGTCGTCCGCGTCGCACACGTCTGTTGCCATTGTGGCAAGGCGTGCTGCGTCGCGTCTCCCTCCCCGGAGTCGCGGCCTGTCCCTGCGACTCCGGTTTCTATTTCAGCCCCCCATCAGCTTTTGACTCTGGCACCCGCCGCGTTGTCCTGGACTTTGCCTGACACGCCGGTGCCTGGATTTTCCAATGCCGTTTCTTCACGCCTGAAGATAAATCGCACTCCGCTTTACGCGCGAGATTGCGCCTTTCTGATCTGACTTTTTTCCCTCTCCGCCCGTAGTGTGCCCATTGCCGGCATGCTGTGCCCCGTTGCTTTTTGTGCCTGTAAATTTTTGTGTCCGTGAAATGTGTTTGTGGTCGTTAATTTATGAAATCAGTTTCAATTTTATTCGTGCTCGCCGCCAGCGGGTTGATCCTCGCCGGTTGCCGGGGAATCCCCGCACGGGGCGAAAAGCAGGCGCGCCAGAATTTCAGCGCGGTTGCCGGTCAATACCGGCCCGGCAACCAACGTCCGGCGCTGCCCGAATTGACGCCGGATTCGAGCCTCAGCAATTTTCTCGCCTATGCGCTGCTGAATTCGCCGACGGTTGAAGCGACATTTTACGATTGGTCGGCGTCGGTTGAGAACATCACGGTGTCGCGCTCGTTGCCGGACCCGCAATTGACCTTCCAGGCTTACATCCTGGATACCATCACTTCTCTCATGCCGGGGCTTTTCCAGGGCATACCCGGCCCCGGCAAACTCAAGGCGCGCGCGGGCGTTGCCACCGCCGAAAGCCGGGGCAAATACTTCGCGTTTGAAAGCGCCGTGCTCCAGGCCGCATTCAATCTGAAAAATGCGTATTACAAACTCGGCCTGTTGGACGAACAACTTCGCCTCAAGCACGGATCGCTTTCGTTGCTGGAAAACCAGGAACGCGCCGTTCGCGCTCAAAGCGTGTCGGGCACGTCATCGTTGACGGATTTGTTGCGCGTTCAAAGCGAGCGCGACCGCGTCCGCACCGACCTCGCCAATCTGGAAGATTCGCGCCGTTCGCTGCTGGAAAATTTCAAGGCGGCGCTGGGTTTGACACCCGAGCAGGCGGATCCACCCGCGCCGGCGCATTTTGAAATGAGCCGGGAAAACCTCGATGCCGACGAACTGCTCCGGGCGGCGTTCGCGCGCAATCCGCAACTCAAGGCGTTGGAAGCCGATGTGCGCGCCGCCGAAGCCGGAATCAGGGTGGCTTACAAGGAACGCGTGCCGGATTTCAACGCGGGCCTGTCCGCCGACGTTTACGCCCCGCCGTTCTACTGGCCACAAGTCGGCATGACGCTGCCGATTTGGCGCGACAAAATCGCGGCGGAAATCGCGCAGGCCAGGGCGAATGAACTGGCAACCGAGTCACGGCTGAAGGCGGCGCAAATTGACCTGGCCGTGAATTTTGCCGAAAAATCGTTTGCCTACCGCGAGACCAGCCGCAATCTGGTGCTGATTGAGGACAAACTTATTCCCCGGGCGCGCCAATCGGTGGAAATCGTCCGGGCCGGTTATCGCACCGGCACAACCGATTTTTCCACCATGACGGACGCGGAACAAACGCTGTTGGGTTTGCAACTCGAAGCCGCCGAAGCCCGGACGGACCGCGAAATCGCCCTGGCGGACCTGTCCCTGATGGTCGCCGGCCTGCCACCGGCCAACGCGCCGCTTTTGTCAAATGCCGTCCAACCTTGAAATTTTATGAACTCGAAATGGAAACTGATTCTAGCCGGAACGGTGCTCCTCGCGGCAATTGGTTTGGGCATGTTCATCGTCGGTTGCTCGCGTCAACCAACTTCGGCCGATACCACAGCCGCGTCATCGGAAAAAACGCTCTATACCTGCGGGATGCACCCGTGGATTATTCAGGATCATCCCGGCAATTGCCCGATTTGCGGCATGAAACTTGAACCCATCCACAAGACGGCCAGCACTGCGACGGCGGGTGGACACAAAATCCTCTACTACAAGTCCACGATGAAACCGGGCGAGACCAGCCCGGTGCCGGCCAAGGATAGCATGGGCATGGACATGGTGCCGGTTTATGAAAGTGAGGGGAACGCATCATCCGCCATTGCTGTTGATCCGGCGACGATTCAGATGATGAATATTCAAACGACGACAGTGGAGCGCGGCCCACTGCGCCGGACCATTCGCACGGTCGGCACCATTGATTACAACGAAACCGCGCTGGCGGATGTGACCACCAAGTTCAAGGGCTGGATTGAGAAACTGGACGTGGACGCCACCGGCCAGTTGGTGCATCGTGGCGCGCCATTGTTCGAAATTTATTCGCCGGAACTTTACAGCGCGGAGGCGGAATATCTGGCAACGCTGAATTCAGCAAATGATGCCGGCGCGTCGCCGTTGCGCGAGGCGGCGTTGGACAAATTGAAATTCTTCGACATCTCGGACGCGCAAATCGCCGAGTTGGATAAAAACCGCACGGCAAAGAAGACGCTGGAAATTCTCGCGCCCGCGGACGGGTTCGTGATTGAGAAAGACGTTGTGCCGGGCCAGATGGTGGACGCGGGCATGAAACTCTATCGGCTGGCTGACCTCGGGATCGTCTGGGTTTTTGCGCAGGTTTACGAACAGGATTTGCCTTACGTCCAGCTCGGCCAGGAGGCGACGGTCAAACTTTCCTCGTTGCCCGACCGCGAATTTCGCGGGCGCGTCACCTACGTTTATCCGAACGTGGATGAAAAGACGCGCACAGCGCGGGTGCGGCTGGAATTCGAAAACCCCGGTTACTTTCTCAAACCCGGCATGTTTGTTTCTGTGCAAATTACGTCCGAGCTGGAACCCTCTGTCCTGCTGGTGCCGGATTCAGCGGTACTGCGCAGCGGCGAGCAGAACACCGTCTTTGTCGCCCTGCGGGGCGGCAAATTTGATCCGCGCACAGTCGCGCTCGGCCCGGAAGCGGAGCGTGACATGGTGGAAGTCATCAGCGGTTTACAGGAAGGCGAGCGTGTCGTCGCCTCCGGGCAGTTCATGCTCGATTCGGAAAGCCAGTTGCGCGAGGCCATCCAGAAAATGAGCGGTTCCGCGGGTGAGGCGGCCGCATCGGCTCCCATCACCAATACAAATCAACAGGAACAAGTTTCAGCCACCAACGCTGCCAGGGAGGGCGTGGTCTATGTCTGTCCGATGCCGGAACATATTTCAATTGTTTATGATCATCCGGGCAAATGCCCGATTTGCGGCATGACACTCGTGCCGGTGACACCGAACGAACTCAAACAACTTCAGCCCGGTGGCAAGGTGCTTTATTACACCTGCCCGATGCCAGAGCACAACTACATCCATGAAGACAAACCGGGCAAATGTCCCGTTTGCGGCATGACACTCATTCCCGTGATGGCGTCACCGGACTCGGCGACGAATTCGCTGCCGGACGCAATCCAACCATCCACTAATCCATCAACCCCAAACCCCGTCCCGCATCCAGCGCCGTCGATTACCAATTCTCCTCCGGTCAGCCAACCAGCCGTGAAGCAACTCTACACCTGCCCGATGCATCCGGACGTGATTTCCGACAAGCCTGGCAAATGCCCGAAATGTGGAATGAACCTGGTGCCAGTGGTGGACACCGCGAATTAACAGGGAAACCTCATGCTCCAACGCATCATAGACTTTTCGCTCAAGAACAAATTCATCGTCCTGTTGGCGACGGTGGCGCTGGTCGTTGGCGGTATATACGGCATCAAAAACATTCCACTCGACGCCATCCCCGACCTTTCCGACACGCAGGTCATCATTTACACGCCCTGGGAGGGCCAGGCGCCGAACATCGTTGAGGACCAGGTCACTTATCCCATCACAACAAAAATGCTTTCCGTGCCGCGCGCGAAAGTGGTGCGCGGCTACTCGTTCTACGGCTACTCGTTCGTCTATGTCATTTTTGACGACGGCACGGATCCTTACTGGGCGCGCAGCCGGGTGCTGGAATACTTGAGCAGCATCGGCGGGCAATTGCCGCGCGGTGTCACGCCCACACTCGGCCCGGATGCCACGGGTGTCGGCTGGGCGTTCATGTATGCCATCAACTCGACAAACCGCAACCTGGCCGATCTGCGCTCGATTCAGGACTGGTATTTGAAATACCAACTCACCGCCGTGCCGGGCGTTTCGGAAGTCGCGTCCATCGGCGGCTTCGTGAAGCAATATCAAGTGACGGTGGATCCGACAAAGTTGCGTGCCTACAACTTGTCTTTGAGTGACGTGAGCCAGGCCATCGAACGCAGCAACGGCGAAGTCGGCGGACGTTCGATTGAACTTTCCGAACGCGAATTCATCCTGCGGGTCAAGGGTTACATCACCGATTTGGATGACTTGAAACAAGTCGCCGTGGGTGTCGGCGCGAATGGTGTGCCGATTTTGTTGCGTGATGTGGCGAATGTCCAATTCGGCCCCGACGAACGCCGCGGCATCGCCGATTTGAACGGTGACGGCCAGACCGTCGGCGGCATCGTCGTCGTGCGCTACGGCGCGAATGCCTACAAGGTCATCCAGGATGTGAAGCAGCGGCTGGACCAGGCGATGAAGGCGCTGCCGCCGGACGTGAAGGTCACAATTACCTACGACCGCACGGCGTTGATTGACCGGGCGGTCGCGACGCTCGAAGAAAAGCTTCTGGAGGAAAGCATCGTTGTTGCGCTGGTGTGCCTCGCCTTTCTGTTGCACCTGCGCAGCGCGCTGGTGGCGATCATTATTTTGCCGGTCGCGGTGCTGATTTCGTTTCTGGTGATGTTCGGTCAGGGTCTCAGTTCGAACATCATGTCGCTCGGCGGCATCGCCATCGCCATCGGCGCGATGGTGGATGCGGTCATCATCATGATCGAGAATGCGCACAAACATCTGGAGCGCGACCAGGGCAAAAAGCCGCATTGGGAAATCATCCGCGACGCTGCCGTCGAGGTCGGCCCGGCGCTGTTTTATTCGCTTCTGGTCATCACGGTTTCGTTCCTGCCGGTGTTCACCTTGCAGGAGCAGGAAGGCCGGCTGTTCAAGCCGCTGGCGTTCACCAAGACGTATTCCATGGCGGCGGCGGCGCTGCTGTCCATCACGCTCGCGCCGGTGTTGATGGGTTGGTTCATCCGTGGCAAAATCCCGAAGGAGGAAAAAAATCCCATCAACCATTTCCTCATCTGGCTCTACAAACCGGTCGTGGA
>DATNHM010000055.1:0-22931 GCA_035604955.1 Candidatus Limnocylindrales bacterium
GGCGTGAAAAAGTTCTTCCGCCAGCTCTGCTCCTTTTAAATCCAAACGAGCCAAAGGGCCAAGTTCCGTGATTTTTTTTCCGCGGATGTATTCCATGGTCAATACGCGCGAGGTCGTAAAATCCTCGATCGGAGTCGGCACAACGATCCCTGGAAATTCCAGCAGGTTTGCGCCTAAAGTGCTGAGATTTCTCGCTTCCTGGCGATAATCCAGCTCACGCCACAGGCTCTTGCGCAATTCCTCGAGCATCTTGCCGAACTCGTAACGTCTGCCCCACCGCGTGTGGTTGTCCAATAACCCTGCGATCTCTTCCAGCACCTCCATGTCCTCCGCGATGATTTCTCGAATTCCCGGCCGCTGCACCTTCACCACCACCACCCGGCCGTCATGCATGGTCGCACGATGGACTTGTCCCAGCGATGCCGTCGCCAGAGGTTTTGCTGCAAATTTCGAAAATGCTTTTGAGATCCGCACTCCCAACTCGCCCGAAAAAATGGCTTCCACCTGTTCGAAAGGAAAGGGATCGATCTTGTCCTGCAATCGTGTCAGCGCGTGAATATAGGCCGGAGGTAGAAAATCCGCGCGCGTGGACAGGAGTTGACCGAGCTTGATAAAGGTTGGCCCCATCTTCTCCAGGTCTTGCGCCAGTTCATCTGCTTTTGCCACGCCCGCCGTTGACTCCACCGATGACTCCAGTTCCAGCGCGTCGTGCAACCCGGCATGTTTTACAACGTCCGACCGTCCATACTTGATCAAAAGCAGGGCAATGTCCTTGTATCGTTTCAGATGTTTAAGCTTTAGAGAAATTCTCATTCATTAATCCTTGTTCGTTGGCAGCAATTGGTCACGACCCGCCCGGGTTGGAGCAGTTCCGGCGTGAACGTCTTTGTTTCTGTTTTTAAGTTTCGCATAAATCACAGTCGCAACCCGCCATCAGCAGTCGCGGGGGACTGCCGATAAGGTCGACGGCCGCATCCAATCAACCAGCCGCGAAACCGGACCAGCGCGGAGTTTACCGGTGGCCGATCAAGTTGACGCCGCCTGGGTCATGATTTTAACAATCGTATCCTCCACTTCCTGCGCCACCCCTTTCAGTTCGGGCGTGTTGAACAGCGCCAGCAGGGTAGTTGGCTTCAAAGTCGCCAGAACAGTTCTGCCGCCCTCCTCGTAAATGGAGATCCGGCAGGGCAATGCAGTGGAGACGCTCATGTTTTGGTCGAGTACCTTCTTCGCCTGTTGCGGCTGATGACCATCGCGGCATAAAGCGTGCGGCCCACCTGTTCTCCGCAGATCGCTCGTGCCGGTGTATCCCATTAAGCGCTACTGCGGTTACTGGAGTCTTCATAACGACTCATTTGCGGCTTCGTTGCTGGCTTGACGCATTTGATCATGCTCTGCTTCGGCGATGCCTTCATCCACCAGTCGTTCATTATCACTTCGACCTTCGTCGTCCTCATCGTCGCCGGAAGCCACGGGCACTTTGTGTCCGGGTGAGCCCGGCACCGGGTCCCAGCGTTCGGATTCGAGTGCTGATTCAAGGACTGCCTCTTTCGGGTCCATGTCCGGTTCACCCGTCAATTCCCGTTTGGCCTGTTCCCGGTCAGATTTCGACACTTCTTGGATCGATCGACCGTTGATGACCGCCAGTTCAACCGCGCGCTCCCGCACCATCTTGCGGGTCACCGCGCCGATGCCGGCGGAATTTTCGGTCAAGGCACCTTCCTTCATTGGATTTGTTTTCATGGCTTAAAATCACCGCAAATGCGGAAAAGCGTTTGTGAGTTATGCGTTGTTTTCATTCGACGCGAGCCACGATCCTCGTGGGTGTCGCGGGATTTGAAAAAAGTGTTGTCCCGCTGTTGAGACTTTAGGCTTGGGGTGGTTGCTTCGGAATTTAGCCGCAATCGGTGAAGCATTTTTTGGGAAACAGGATTTTGGGGTTTTTTCGCAGGTTTGGTCATAGATCTTTTTCAAGGCCGAAAGCATTACCTGAGAAGCTTGAGGACGCTATCAGGTGTAACCAGAAGGTGTTTTTTGCGAATTACCCGGCGAAATTCGGTTTAGTTTGAAACTCAGTTTCTACCGCGCGCAAAGAGCATCGGATTTGCAGACAATGCAGGTAAGGAAAACACCTTATAGCATCGCGAGAGTGCCCAACTTATTCTCCTGCCATAGGAAAAAGAAGACTCGGCCCAAGTTAAGGGAAGTCGTCTCAGCCAAACAATAAATAAATCGAAGCACTTCTGAACACGTTTAAAAAAATATTTCTGAAAGCATGGACGGGCCGATCGGACTCGAAGTTCGGTGTGGCCCGACGATGCCATCGTCGGTTGTGATCAGGAGTTTATTGACCATGGAAACCAGGAATATGGATTTTTTAATAGAATTGGATCAATTACAAAGTTCTCCTTCACCCAGGGAAGTTCAGAACCTGCACTGGAAGCGCACTCTGGATGCTTTGCTCATCCTGCTGGCGCTGCCAGTCCTGATTCCGCTGGCGCTCCTTGTAACCCTTCTGATTCGCAGCGGTTCCCGTGGGCCGGTTTTGTTCAGGCAGGAGCGCGTTGGCTACCAAGGCCGGCGCTTCACGTGTTTCAAGTTTCGGACCATGTTTGTGGATGCCGACACGACCACGCATCAGGAACACCTGCATCAACTGATGAATTCGAATACGCCCATGATGAAAATGGACTCACGAGGGGACCAGCGAATCATTCCTTTTGGCTTGGTCCTCCGCGTGTCGGGCTTGGATGAGTTGCCCCAATTAATCAACGTGCTGCGGGGTGAAATGAGCCTGGTTGGGCCGCGTCCCTGTTTGCCTTACGAATACGACAAATATCTGCCATGGCAGAAGGAACGGTTTGGAACCGTGCCCGGTTTGACTGGACTCTGGCAAGTGAGCGGAAAAAACAAGACCACCTTCGTGGAAATGATTCAATTGGATATCCAGTATACGAAAAACAAAACCCTCTGGTGGGATTTGAAACTCATCCTGATGACCATTCCGGCCTTGATCATTCAAATGCTGGAGTCACGTCAGGCCGGAAAATTGTCAGCTTCTCCAATTCGCCCGAAAACCGGTTATTCCCTCTGTGCCACACAGTCGTATTCCTTCACGAAAGCAGCTCTGGTCGGGACGGTTCAGGCGAGAAATGGCGAAGATGTTTGGATCAGGAAAGAAACAAAATTGAATTTATAACATGGCAAAACAAATCAAAGTGGGTGTTGTCGGATGTGGCTATTGGGGCCCCAATCTGGTTCGCAATTTCAGGTCGCTTCCCGATTGCAGCATGAAAATGATGTGTGATGTCAGCGAAAACCGCCTGACTCATCTTAAATCACTGTACCCCGAGGTTGAAGGCGAGATGAATTACAATCACATGTTGAACGGCGTCGGCCTCGACGCGGTCATCATCGCCACGTCCGTCAAATCGCATTTCCCCATGGCCAGGGAAAGTCTTTTGTCCGGCAAGCACACCTTTATCGAAAAGCCGATGGCAGCCTCATCCGGGGAGTGCGAGGAGTTGATTGATATTGCCAGGGAAAAGGGATTGGTGCTGATGGTGGGGCATACGTTCCTGTATTCGCCTGCGGTCAGGAAAATCAAGGAAATCGTGCAGCGCGGCGACATTGGCGATATTCGATACATTTGCGCCCGGCGTTTGAATCTGGGAATTTTCCAGAAAGACATCAACGTTGCCTGGGACCTGGCCCCCCATGATATTGCCATTATTTTGCACATCATGGAAACGGAAGTGGTCACCATCAACTGTGCGGGCAGCGCGCATATCACGCCGGGGGTGGAGGATGTGACGGCCATGTGGCTCAATTTTCCAGGAAATCGCTCGGCGATCATTCACAGCAGCTGGCTCGACCCGAGAAAAATCAGGGAAATGACCATTGTCGGCAGCAAACAAATGATTTTCTATGACGACGTTTCTCAGCTTGAGAAAATCCGGGTCTTCGATATGCGGGTGGAAAGGCCACCGCACTATGACACTTTTGCTGAATTCAATTATGCATATCATTATGGAGACGTCCACGTTCCACATCTCAAGCACGAGGAGCCGTTAAAGATCGAATGCCAGCATTTTCTGGATTGCATCAATCAAGGGACAACTCCCCTGACAGATGGCAAACAAGGTCTTGAACTGGTTCGCATATTGGAGGCGTCTTCTCAATCGCTGAAACGAGGCGGGGCCTCGGTCAATCTTTCTGACCGGGACATTGGCAGTGAATGGGTTCCCGCCGAGGTACGAGCCGAGCCATCTACTGACAGCAACCGGAGTTTTGCTAACCAACAGGACAGGCATGAAACCATCATCGAGGGATGAGAATGATAACTGAACCCCCCGTCAGAGAATGCTGTCATATTATCCACATTTCTGACCTCGCCCGTCCAACTCAAATGCGCACGCCAATTGAAAGTATGAGAGAAAAGGAGCGGTCTTTGATCCCTTTGGAACGCCGTATTGCCACGTTTACTTCGCTTCGAACTATCGCAGGGATGATCGCTATTGTTTTTTTCGCCAATGTTGGTATGCTGGAAGCTCAAACCACCGTTGTCGCGAGTGACAACTTTCAAAGACCCAACGGCCCTCTCGGCACTAACTGGGCAACGCCTTTAGCCGGTCTGGCGCCCTATTCGTTTGGGAATTTGGTTATTACCAACGATGTCGTGGGCGTCAATTCGAATGACTATCATTGTTACGCCTACGGGGCGACAAATACTTTCAGCGACAATCAATACTCGCAGGCCATTATAACGTCGATCGGACCGTGGACGGGAGTGATTGTGCGGGCCGATACTAATCAGGACATGTTTTACTTAAGTCTCGTCTTCGGGCCGAACGATTATCGCATCTACGCTCGGTATAATGGGGTGTACTACGAACTGGCGACGGGGAGTGCGGTGACCTGGCATGTTGGTGATACTTTGAAATTGGAAGTTTCGGGTCCGGTCAATCAAGTGACGCTATCTATGTACCAGAATGGCGCGCCAGTCCTCATGTGGAGGAGCACGCTTTCTGCTCAGGTGTTTACCGGGGGCAGCCCGGGGATTGGGATATATTCGCCATCTGGAGATAACTTGACAATTGGCAGTTGGAAAGGGGGAAATTTGAATCCGGACACGAATGCACCGACCGTGCCTGCCAATTTGGCAGCCACTGCGGTAACCGGGCCGCAAATAAATTTGAGTTGGACATCAGCGACGGACAACGTTGGAGTTGTGGGATACCTGGTGGAACGCAGCCAGGGTGAGGGATCGACCAATTTCTTCCTGCTGGATTCTCCGACCGGAACGAATTACAGCGACGCGGAGTCAACGACACTCTACACAATATACACTACAAACTCCGCGGTTTTGTTGCCCGGCACGACCTATAATTACCTGGTGATGGCGATCGACGCGGCGGGAAATGTGAGCCGACCCGGTCGGGTGGTGACGGCCACAACCCCCATTCCCCCGCTCCCGACAATTACCGTAATTCCGAATCAGACGACTCTGGCTGGGATATCGGTAGGGCCATTCCCTTTTTATATATCCGATCCCGGAGTTAATCCGGCATTACTTACAGCCACCGCGACTTCATCGAATACCAACCTGGTGCCGAATGAAAATCTTTTTGTTTATTACTACAATGGCCCGCAATCACTGACGATCACACCTGCGGATGGCCAATCCGGGACCAGTCTCATCACCTTGAACGCAAGCAATGGTTTCAACAGCACAAATACCACTTTCCTGCTGACGGTTAAGGCCCCGGGTACCGGAAATAATGTCTTTGCCAATCCCACGAACATTGTAATCCCTTCTCTTGGTAAGACCACACCGTACCCGTTGACGATAAGCGTCTCCGGCGAGGTGGGAACGATTACGAACGTGGTGGTGACGTTGCACGGGATGAATCATACATTTCCGGGTGACGTAAACATGCTTCTGGTCGGTCCAGGCGGCCAGGCGGTGGTACTAATGTCCCACGCGGTGGGGCCTTTTCCGATGACGAACATCACGTTTACGCTTTCGGATCAGGCGAGCTATCCACTCCCGATAAATTCACCGATGGCTTTCGGCACTTTTCAACCCACCGACAATGCGCCGGATCACACAAACTCGGCCTGGGCTTTCCCGGAACCAGCACCGGCCCCCCCATTCTCGACAACCCTGGGGACGTTTGATGGTCTCTCGCCTAACGGCACCTGGTCCTTATATATATCGGATGGTGCGGCTGATGGTGGTGGCCAAATCACGGGAGGTTGGAGTCTGGCGATTACGACCGTTTCACCACTAACCATCACATCCATTCGGTTGACAAGTTTGATGAACGCACTTTTAACAGGAACCGGCAGCGCGAGCCTGGCTTATACGATCCAAGCATCTACAAATTTGATAAACTGGACACAAATTGGGACAGCGACAGCCGGAACAAATGGGGTGTTTACTTTTAAAGATACGCAAATCAACAACTTCAAAAAACGTTTCTACCGCGTCGTGCTGCCCTGATCAAAACTTCTCTTGCTTAAGGCTTTTTAGGTCGCCAAGGCACGGTCCATCTGCAGCACATGGCACTCGCGGGCGTATTCGTCCAGGATCGTCAGAATCGGTAGACTACCGCCAAGGACCGTGGCGTCGGCGATAAAGTCCGACGTCCGACGTCCACAAGTGGTTCCGATGCGTGGCTGTGTTCGGCAAATCCGTGGACACCCCACGCCGGATTACCTTTCGCTTGGTGGGCGAGACGCGCAATCCTTCCGCTCGTCACAATCGTTGAATATGCCGCTTGCCCACGGGCCAGCCTTCTCCCCGCAGCAACGCTGCGATCCGTGCCGCGTGCTGGGACTCGCCCTGGCTACTTGAGATGAACTCCGGCGACGCGATGAAACACACCTTTCGCTGGTTCGTTCTCGGTAGGAGGCAGTGGCTCTCGGAATCCACGTTAGTGTTACACCTGATAGCCATAGAACGGACCATCGCGTAGCGTCACTCCAGAAAATGATGGCAAATGGATTGCCATCAAAAACGAAAGACAAACTATGCATCTATTACTATTATCGCCGATTCTTGCCAGTGGCATTTGGATTGGCGGAGGCATTGGCGGCCTCATTCTCGTCATCGTCGTCGTGGTTCTGTTGCTCCGTTAACCACTGGGCCGTACTGCAAAGATTTTACCAGTCCAGCACGACTGGCAGTCGATGCCGTTAGGAAAACCTTGTTTACAGCGGAAGCAGTTTCCAAGGGTGCGCGTTCGGGAACCATTCGGACCCCGGACGGGCTGTTGGATGTCACATTGGGAAATCCGCTGGTGAAAGGCATCGAGAAACGCGGTTCCAATACCGAGTTGTTGTTTGCTGGCGCATATTCCGCCTGTTACAACGGCGCATTGGGCAACGCGGCCAAGAAGCTCGGCACACCGGTCGAGGATTCCGCCGTGCGGACGCTGGTGAGCCTGATTGAGGATGACCAGGGCGGTTATCGCCTGGCGGTGGAGTTGCATGCGCAATTCCCGGGAATCGATCGCGCCCCAGGTTCAACGCATCATGGACGAAGCGCACAAAACCTGCCCCTATTCCAAAGCCTTGCGCGGCGACACTGCCGTCAAGCTGGTGGCGGACTAACCAAAAGAACCGAACATGAAATCGCACAATGGGGCGGCCTTCCCTTCAAGCGGTTGATCGAGATCGTCAAACCGAGGCGCGAAGCAAAAGTCGTGGCTTTTTATTCCTACGCGAGGCCTAGTACAATGGAGAATATTACGACACGCAAACCATCAAAACCGCTCTCCAGGCGCGATATTTGCTTGCCTGTGTTTTTGCGAGCGTTACGCCCAAGATGAGGCGGCCTGCGGCGTCATTGCGGGCATCGCGCAAACGCTTCGCCTCGCATCGGTCGCAGGTGTGTAATCTTTCCTTCCCATACAAAGACGTTTTAAAATCACAGTTCCGCTCTGCATTTCAGGGCATGGCAAACCTTATAGATCTCATTTATGCGGGAGAGGGGGGGTAACACCGTATGGTACCCTTCCGCATCCCGGCCTATGATCGGGTAGACAAATGGTTGTGGTTTGTTGAAGTGCATTCTCGAGCCAAAAAGCTAAAGAGAGCATTTCCACCACTTAAACCGAGAAGAAAGAGAGAAACACATGAAAACCAAATCCATCCTGTTCGCGATTGTCAGTTCACTGTTGCTGGCCGCGCCGGTATTGCCGGCGCAAAACAACTTCAACTCTAACACTCAAACCCGGCAATCCCCAAGACCGTTTAAGGGCGAACAATTGCTCCTTCCACCTGGTCTCAAGGAGAAGTTGGATCTCACCGATCAGCAAAAAGCCGAACTGAAGCCAATCGAGGACGACTTTGCCAACACGAGCGAGCAATACCAGGTAGCCAATCAACCTCGCATTGATGCCGCACTGGAAGCCAATCGTCAGGCGCGCGAATCGAAGAACGCGGCACAAATTCAGGCAGCGCGTAAGCAGTTGCAAGATGTTTGGGCCGGTCTGCAGCCATATCGGGTGGCAGCCATCAATCAAATCAAGCCTCTGTTGACACCGGCACAACTCACAATTTTGGAGGACCCGAAGAATCAATGGCGCGAAAATCATGCTGATGAAGCAAATGATCCGTCTGCAAATTGAATCGTAACGACCGTTTGATCGTCCAGGTTGATGAATGACACATTGAACGAGAATGACCGAATTATGACAACATTAACCAAAACTCTTTTGGCGGTTTCTGTGACTGGATTTGTGGCGGGAACCGCCATTGATTTCGGCAGATTCAACCTCAATCCGTCGTGGACAGTAGTGCTGCCATTGGGCGCGGTTTCTCTCGGGCTATTCTTAATCTCGTTTATGCTGGAAAAGGAGACAGCGATATTCAACGAGGAGAAGCAAAGAAATGAGTCTTATGTCCCCATCGGAGCATAATCTCTTGCAGAAACAAATTTGGGTAGTGGTGTCCTAGTTTGTTGCTCGGGGCCTTGATTTGGATTTACTCTTGATGTTCTGGACTTGTGTTCGGAAGACTTTAAACTGAATCCCACCGTTTCGAAGTTGAACATCACGGTCTTCGATCGCTTTCATAATTCGCTGTATGTCGCGCCGATTTTCTTTTCTGCTCATTCCACTCCTTTCCTACCAATAGTTAAATCCTACACGGAGCGTGTCGCTTCTTCAACCAGTTTTTCTATTGTCCACGTTTCGGCAGCCAATTTCAAGCCCACGGCTGGCGTGCATCCGAGCGTGCCGTGAACCTTGCAAAGGTTATACGCTGCCGCGAATAGCGCAATCGCGTGCCGGTGGTTTTCCAGTTTTCGTGACCAGCCCAAGCCAAGTCTGGAAAATCGCTTGGTAAAATGACGCACAGACAAGTTTGTGCGTTCAACATAGGTAGTTGAATGAGTCAAAGTGCCGATGTTGCACAGGTTCCCGGACGGACCGCGCCCGGAGGGCTCTTGATTTCACGGAATTTTCAATAGGGTAATACCTGATAGCCCCGGTCCAGTTCCCTGCCTATTGTGGAAACTACAACAAAGAAACTCTCTTTACGATACGAGAAAATTATATGAAACGAAAATTACAAATGATTACCAGCGCGTCCGCCGTGTCTCTCCTGGCGTTCTCGGCGGTGGCCCAGGATACCATCAATTCCAACACGGATGAAACCGCCCCCGCCCGGCAACGTATGGCCGAGGCACGTGCAGAACGGCTGAATAGCGTGGCCAAAGCCACCGACATCATCGGCATGACGGTCAATAACGATCAAAACGAAAAACTCGGCAAAGTGAACGACCTCGCCGTGGATGTGGAGTCCGGACGGATCGTCGTGGTGATTCTGTCCAGCGGCGGATTTTTCGGCATGGATAGTACGCTCACCGCGGTGCCACCGTGTGCCTTGCGTGACGATGTCGCTGATAAAGTCCTTCAACTGGACGCCAGCAAGGATAAATTCGCGGCGGCTCCCAAGTTTGACAACTCGAAATGGGACGAAGACACGCAGTCCAATCAGGTGACTCAAGTCTATGGTTATTACGGCGTACAACCTTGGTTCGTAGCCAATCGTGACGGAAACGGGAACTCCGACCTGGATGGGACATTCACAAGAACATTGCCCCGCCATATGGATGGTACAATCAATACGCAGGGAGCGCGCGTGATGGACCGGGCCCACAATGTGGCAATAGCCGGCAACCTGGAGGCAACCAACAACTGGTTTTCTACCCGTAATCCGGACGGAACCTGGACGCGGGAATATTACTCAACTAATGGGCAACCCAACCTTTACTGGTCGCCGCCGAGTTATGTCGAGCGGGCCGGCAAACTCGTCGGCACGCCGGTGAAAAACCTGCAGGACCAGGACCTCGGCCAGGTGAATAATTTCATGGTGGATCTGTCGGCGGGCCGCATCGTTGCGGTCATCATTTCGACCGGCGGATTTCTCGATATGGGGAATGAGCTGAGCGATGTGCCGCCCACCGCTTTACGATTCAATGCCGAACGTGAAAACCTCCAACTGGACATCTCCCGGGAGAGGCTGGCCGGTTCAGTGTAATGGCTTGCCGTCATTTGAATCGTGGAGTGCCTAAGTTGAGCGCTGCCAGCGAAGATTCCGTTTCGTTTGACGATTGCATCACCAAAGAGCTTTCGCAGTTCGTGAACTTTTTTTCTCGCGTTAATCCCGTTGGCCTCCAGCCATTCGGTGAGAGTCTCCCAATGCGGTTCGCAGCGATAGCGCCGGTACGTCGTGGCCTTCCACTCCAACGAGGAATTGACCACGAAGCCATCTTGTCCTTGCTCTTTGAAACTGAGCAGTTCTTTCATCAGCGATGGTTCAACGTAAACTGTGCCGCCTGAACCGTGCTTCGGTTCGATGTATTGGTTGGCTTCGATTCGGATTGAATTGTCCTCCGCGTTCAATTGAGTCCAGAGGCACACGTCCGCTTCGCCTCGACGGAGGCCGATGCAAAGGCAGAGAAGGAACAACTTGTAGACTTCGGGATTCGGTGCGCGCAGTTCATGACGCGCTTTCGTTACAAGCCCCTCGTATGTGACGCCGGCCGGCGCTTGGAATTTCATCGAGCCTGGTCGCTCGAAGTCCACGGTTTCAAACCAATATGCCTCTCGTTCCCCGCGTTGGCCGTCCGGCACTTTGAATTTGGGAACTTTGACGCGGAAGTTCGGTTTGCAGATGATTGCTTCGCTGAACAGACTTTTTGTGTTTCGCAGCCAACTATTGAAAGACCGGTTGACTTCGAGCTTCCGTCGCGGATCGCTCCCCGCACGTTGTAGCCGGGCAATCTTCCAATCGGCGACGGCAGCGGGCGTAATGGCTGAAAGGAGAGTTGCATCCACAAGTTTGCGCCAAGCCGTTAAACCGCCCTTGCGGTAATCGTATTTGGAAACATCTGACTTCACTCCTGCAATGTGAGCGGCCAACTGTCGCAAGGCTTGAGCATATTGTCGAAATGTCACCGGTTTCAGACTTGCAGTCCTTTCCACCTCGGCGAGGAATTCGCCGACAGTGGCGGAATCGCTGCTCATTTCGATGGGCGGCATTGCCTGTGGGGCAAGTTCATTGATGGTGGCAGACCAGCCTTTTGCCAGTAAGGACAAATACAGATCGCGCGCTTTGGTCGCCGCCTCCTCCTTGTTCGCGGTTTCCAAATCGAAACTCTTGCGGATTCCTTTGAAGTGGATACGGACCGACCATTCGGCGACCTCGAATGTTTTGCTGTCGCGCGTGTAAGACCGATGCTCAAGCCGGGACTTCCAATAATTGGCGTGGGTCTTCGGGTAGGACCGCTTGGCTGCAATCTCCGATGCGGCGGCATCCGCACCGTTTGAATCGGCAGAGATGTTTCCGGCGCTCATGCCATGATGCCAGCAAAAAAACAGAGCGCACAGGTGTATCAGCTACACACAAAAATTTGAACTCCACGCAGGCTCGCAAACCGAGATTTGCTTGGCCAATTCTTGGCCAATTTTTCGGTTTTGAGCAGTCGTATTGAGTTGCGTGGAGTTTTACAATTTGCTTGAAAACCACGAAAAAGCAGCCAATTTAAGACCAAACGCTACCCGGTGCTACTGGTCAAGACCCTGAACTGCGGGACTCTTAATCAATTGGTTTAGGGTTCGAGTCCCTACCGGGGCACCAGCTTTGGCTAAAGCTATCAGGCGTCGCTGAAAGCCTTGCTGCAGCCGGGGGAGTGAAACAAATAGCGCGCAGGGAAACCCGACGCAAAGGCGTGGCCGGCGGGCTATCGCGCCGCCAACCCGGAGCGGCTGACGCGTTGAATCATCCGACTTGATTTCGCTAGACAAATTGTACCGTCCGGCGCGTCATATCAGATGGAATGCGGCGGGAACCGGAATTCAGGCGGCTCTACGACGAGCACGCCCAGTCGCTTTATGCCTTTCTGCTCAATTTTACGCGCGACGAATCCGACACCCGCGATTTGCTACAGGAAGTTTTTGTCAAACTGGCCCGCAACCCCGAATTGCTGGACGATGTTCGCGACGAACGCGCGTTTCTCATCCGGTTCGCACACAACGCGGCGATTGATTTGATCCGGCGCCGCGGCACGCGCGAACGAACCAGAGAAAATTTTGCCGCCGAATCCGTTTCGCCGTTTGCGCCGGCCAATGATCCCGATGAACAGATCTTTCGCGCTGAACTGGCGAAGGCGCTGGCCGGATTGCCGCCCGACCAGCGGGCCGTCGTGCACCTGAAACTCTGGGAGGGGCTGACCTTTGAGCAAATCGCCGACGCGCTGGCCATTCCCCAGAACACCGCCGCCAGCCGCTATCGCTATGGCCTAGACAAATTACGCGAGCGCCTGCGTCCACTCTATGAAGAAATGAAGAGGACGGAACAATGAATGAAGAGATGGAACAATTTGAACGGCGCTTGAGCCGCCAGCCTTTTCGGCAGGTTCCCGCCGAATGGCGCGAGGAAATCCTTGCCGAGGCTGGCCGAGGGTCGAAGGTCGAGGGTCGAGCGCAGAAACGGCTTTGGCTCTCGTCCCTCGTCCCTCGTCTCTCGTCTGTTCTGTGGCCTCATCCCGTTGCCTGGGCCGGTCTGACGGCCATCTGGATTTTTATTTTCGCGGTGGATACTTCGCTGCGTGACCGGCCGTCGGTGGTTGTAATAAGCAATTCATCGCCGCCGGCAGAAATCATCGTGGAAGTGCGCCAACAGCAGCGGCTGCTCGCCGAATTATTGGGCCCGCGTGAACCGCGCGAGGCGGACCGGTCAAAATCCGCGGCGCCGCGACCACGAAGCGAATTTACGGGGATTCTGTCGGTGTAAGTCGGGAGGGACGGCGTGTCGCCGTCCCCATGTGAAATTTATGAATGAAGAACCCAAAAGCATCTGGAAAAAACCGCGGCCGATGTTCCGAGGATTACGGGCCTGGCTGATTTTGCTGATTGCCACTTTTCTCGTTACCTTCGCCATTGAAGCCTTGATCAATAATCTGCCCAGGAATTCATCGGACTGGCCGCCGGTCGTTCTGTTCATCGTAATCTTCAGCGCCATTATCGCGACCGTGTCTCTTTGTCTGTGGGCCTTTCTGTGTTGGCTTTGCCACTGGCGCAACTTCAGGCGGTTTCTCTTTGGACTTGTCTGTTTCATCACGCTGGCGGCGTTGTTCTATGTCGAGGAAGACTGGCGCGGGAAGCACGATTGGAAGAAATTCAAACACGAATGGGAAGCCAGGGGCGTACAGTTTGGTCCAGCCAGTGTCATCCCGCCGGCGGTTCCTGATGACCAGAATTTCGCCATGACGCCGGTTTTTGACGCGGTTGACAAATTGATGGACCAGAAATGGCGCACGCAGCATCGAAATCCGCACATGGGCAAAGATGGCGATCAAATGGAATGGGATACGAACATCATAAACCGGCTGGACATGGCCATATCCGAAAACGGCGAAAATCCCACCAATGGCATTGGCAACTGGCAGAAATCAACCGCGAGCGATTTGGAAGCTTGGCAGCAATATTATCGCGGACTACAGGCCAGGACGAACGAATTCCCCATTCCTCCACAGCCGCAAACGCCGGCGCAGGACGTCCTGCTGGCACTGAGTCCGTACAATTCGTCCATTGGAGAATTGCGCCTGGCGGCCCGACTGCCTGATTCGCGCTTTCCGCTCTCTTACGACATGGAGCCGCCCGCGGCCATCTTGCTTCCGCATTTGGCCGGCCTTAAACGCGCCTCGCAAGTGTTGCAATTGCGAGCCATTGCCGAGTTGCAAAACGGCCGAAGCGACCAGGCGCTCGCCGACGTGAAACTCATACTTCGTCTGGGTGACTCGATTCACACCGAACCATTTCTGATTTCCCAGCTGGTGAACATAGCCATCGTGAATATCGCGCTGCAGCCCGTTTGGGAGGGCTTGGCGGCGCACCAGTGGTCGGATACGCAGCTTCAGGAACTTGACGCGGAACTGGCAAAATTGGATTTTCTTTCCGATTACCATACAGGCATGCGCGGCGAACTGATGTTGTGTGAAATCGGCGACATTGAATATCTGCGTCATTATCCGGAGCAAACACCGAATCTGAGCGGGGACGGCGTCGTCGATTCTCCATCGCGAATTCCCGGGTGGACGATCTGGTGCGCAATTCCGAATGGCTGGTTCTACCAGAATGAATTGCGCTGTGCGCGTCCGATGCTGGGATGTTATTTGCCGATGGCTGATGTCAACCAACGCACGGTCCGGCCGGGGGACGTTCAGCGTGCGGAGGCAACCGTTAGCGGCGGACTCAAGCATCCCAATCCTTACAATCTTGCGGCTCGATTGTTCCTGCCGGCGCTGGGTGCGGTGGTGACCAAATTTGCCTCCGGTCAGGAGTCGGTGGATATGGCGCGCGTCGCCATCGCGCTGGAACGTTATCGCCTGGCCCACGGGGAATATCCTGAAGCACTGGACCCGCTGGCGCCACAGTTCCTGGCCCAATTGCCGCACGACATCATCAACGGCCAGCCGCTGCATTATCGCCGGACCTCCGATGGTCAATTTGTGCTTTATTCCGTCGGCTGGAATGAAACGGATGATGGCGGCGTGGTTGTCTTGAATAAGGGTTCTTCGTCCCGGGTTGATATCAACCAGGGCGACTGGGTCTGGAGTTCTTCAGCTGTAAAAAATTAGCCGCATTGTGGTCGACGTCTCCCAGGAATGCTACCAGTGTCGGGCTGAGAGTTGAGGCATTCGGGTATGCTGCAGAATGCTTGTGAATAACTCGTGTCACCCAAGCCGCAATTCTCCCTTGTCCTCATCGTGTTCCTGCGCCTGTTTGAGCGTGTAGGACTTTCCTCAGGCACAAAATCAATCCGGTTGCTTCTTATTCGTTCAAGCCCCACCGGATCTGGCCGCGTGTGTCACGGAGCAACGCTTCAAGAATCGGACCTATCTCTGTCGCCTGTATCCGAATCTGCTCCCGCATCTTTTCAGATTCATCCACCACCAATTCAATGTCGGTCTCCGCAATTTCCAGAAGCACCTGTCCACCCGGGCCGTTTGTGCCGTTCAATAGCTGTGTGGCCGGGTTCATATTTGAACCATGGGCCGATTCGGCATGATGTCAAGTCGGCAATTCCCTGGTCTTGATATAGGCGCGCTGCCTAAGGAGGGAACACCGGTTGCACCGCCGGCACGGTATTTTTATCGGCTTGAATTCCTTGAAGCAGATGGAGAACGTTGTCCACCGTGTCCTTAAACAGTCAAATCGCCGGTCCTGATTCGCCTCGCCAACAATCGAAGCGCCTCCGGGTGATTGGCAGCGTCGTGTTGGTGCTGGGACTCCTCAGCGCCGGCGCGGTTTATTTGATTCGGACGCACTCCGGTGAACCGACCGAGGACGAATTGCTGGCGGGAAATGCCAGGGCAGAGTCGCGGCAAATGGGCCTGCTTTATGGCAAGATGGGCCTTTTGACGCAGGAATGGTCCGACGACCTGAAACAACCCGGCACCCAGGCGCTTATCATTGCCGGCCTGTCTGTCTTGATTGCTGCAGGTTGTTTTTACTTCGCCCGGCTGGAAGACGATAACAACGAAATCCGCTGACCAAATAAAAGAGCGACGAAACATACTTGCGCCTCCGGCGCCTCCGGCTTAAGACGCGGTGATGCCTGAACCGTTCCAACCGGCCGATCCCCAGCGCTTTGAAGCCGCACTCCGCCGTTTCGACGAGGAAAACGCGCGCGACCCAAATGCCGAATTCGCCGACGGTGTGGCGCAACCTGGCGAGTTGCTGTACGCGCGGCGATTAAGCGACTGGGTGTTGCGCCTTTGCCCGGACGCGTCCGAGCCGCTGCGTCTGGCGGCGCGCTGCCAGCACCTGTGCCGCTGGGAAATCCCGCGCCGTTCGTATCCGATGACCCGCGCGGGTTATTTGCAATGGCGGACGGCGCTGAAAAAATATCACGCGCAGAAAGCCGGGGACATTTTGCGCGAGCTCGGCTACCCGGAAGACGCAGTCCGCCGTGTCCAGGACTTGAACCTCAAGAAACATTTTCCCGGCGACCCGGAAGCCCGCGTTCTGGAGGACGCACTCTGCCTCGTGTTTCTCCAATACCAGTTCGCCGCCCTGGCTGCCAAAACCGCCGAGGATAAGACCATCAACGCCTTGCAAAAGTCGTGGCAGAAAATGACTGCCGCCGCCCGGGCCGAAGCGCTGAAATTAAATTACGGCGAACGCGAAAAAGCCTTGCTGGAACGTGCGCTCAAAGGGTAATCAAACTCATGCCGCCATCGCCTGATGCGCCGCGCGAAAGCCAGGTCCCGCTCTGCGTGGATTTGGATGGCACGCTCATCAAGACCGATTTGCTCTGGGAATCGCTGGCGCGGCTGCTCCGGCGCAATCCGCTTCAGGTTTTTCCGGCCCTTTTCTGGTGGACGCGTGGCCGGGCTTTCCTGAAACAGCAACTGGCCCGGCGGGTTGCGCTTGACCCGGCGATTCTGCCTTATAACGAATCGTTCCTCGCGTTTCTCCGTGAACAAAAAAGTGCGGGCCGGAAATTGGTGCTGGTTACGGCGTCCGACCGCAATATGGCCTTGCCCGTTGCCAGTCACGTCGGGCTTTTTGACGAAGTGCTCGCCAGTGATGGCCGGATCAATCTCCGGGGCAAAAACAAGCTCGGAACCCTCGTTGAAAAGTTCGGCGAACACGGTTTTGATTACGCCGGCAATTCATCCGCCGACCTCGCCGTCTGGCGCGGCGCCCGTCTGGCGATTGTTGTCAACGCAGGTCCTTCGCTGGTGAAACGCGCCGCCGGGTGTGCCCGGTCCGGCCCGGTGTTTACCGCGGATTATTCACCCTTCGGCACTTTAAAACGGTTTCTCAACGAGCTTTTCCTGCGCAGCGGCTATCTGGCGGCGATCGGCGCGGGACTTTTGTTGACGGCGGCGTTTCCCAAATTCGGCGTTGCCGGCTTTGCCTGGGTTGTGCCGGGATTGTTGCTCGCCATTGCGCAGGGCAAGAGCCGCGGCGATGCCTTTCGCATCGGCTGTGTCGCCGGGCTGGCGCATTTTCTGTCGTCGCTTTACTGGCTGCTGCTGATTCCGGTGAATGGGTTCCCGATTTTGGGCTGGGTTTCCCTGGCCGCGGTCCTGGCGCTGTTTGTCGCAGCCTGGGTCTGGTTGGTGGCCGGAAAAATCGGCGAGGGTGATTGGGCGCGCCGGACGCGTTGGTCGCTTGCCGGCGCAGCGGTCTGGGTGGCGTTGGAAATGGTCCGCGCCCGGCTGCTCGGCGGCTTTCCGTGGGATTTTCTCGGCGTTTCGCAATACCGGATGGTTCCGTTGATTCAAATCGCGTCAGTGACAGGCGTGTACGGAGTTTCGTTTCTGGTCGTCTGGTTTTCCTTATCGCTGTTCTCCGCCATGCGCGCGATTTTCGGCGATCCGGCCCGGCGCTTTGTCTGGCAGGCCGAAATGGCCTTGCCGCTGGCAACCGTCATTGGCCTGTTCCTCTTCGGCTACGTGCGGCCGGGGCAGGGGAATTCACCGGTAGCGATGTTGCGCGTGACGCTGGTCCAGCCGAGCATTCCACAGACATTGATTTGGAACCCGGCTGAAGACGAGAAGCGGTTTCAACAACTGATGCAATTGACGGAAAAAGCGCTGTCGGAGAGCAGAAAGCGGGATTCGGAGGGGCAAGTGATACAAATAATCGATTCTTCCAAACCGGACGAAATGCAAAGTAACCAACCCCTTTCCCGTCCTTCGGACACCCTCTCCCCGCGCGGCGGGGAGAGGGATGGGACGAGGGGTGCGTCCCGGACGGACCTGTTGATCTGGCCTGAATCTGCTGTGCCGGAATTGGATGAGAATACCTTCGACGCCATCAGCCGGCTCGCGCAATCAAACCGCGTCTGGATCATTTTCAACAGCGAGGATGTGGTGTTCCAGCCGGACAAGACCAATTATTTCAACAGCGGCTTTCTGGTTGCACCGGATGGCCGGTTGGCGGACATTTATCACAAACGCAAGCTCGTGATGTTTGGCGAATACATCCCGCTGGTGCAATGGCTTCCGTATGTGAAATGGCTCACGCCCATCACCGGCAGTTTCACGCCGGGCGGCCAGCCGGTGACGTTTGCGCTGGGTGATCTGCATGTCAACGTTGCGCCGCTGATCTGTTTTGAGGATACGTTTCCGGGAACGGCGCGCGCCTCGGCCGGGAATGACGTGGATTTTCTGGTGAACCTGACGAACGACGGCTGGTTTGGCAACAGCGCGGCGCAGTGGCAGCACATGGCCACCGCCGTCTTTCGCGCCGTAGAAAACAACCTGCCGCTCATTCGCTGCGCGAACAACGGCGTGACGTGCTGGATTGATGCCAGCGGTCGCGTGCGGGAAATTTTCAAAGACCCCGGTGGCAGTGTTTACGGCGCGGGCGCGCTGACCGTTGACATTCCAGTGACAGAATCGGGCGCCGGGCGCGCGCCGACGTTTTACCACCGCCACGGCGACTGGTTCGGCTGGACTTGCGTGGCGGTGGCGGTCCTGGTTTCCATCCGGTCAAAAAAAACCGCTTGAAATATTTGGAGAAGAGGTAGATATAGAGGTAATCCAATAACCTTATGAAATCGAGCGTTCCAATCAGTGCGTTGTTGCATCACAAGGGCACGGCGCTGTGGTCCATAGCGCCGGAGGCGACGGTCTTCGAGGCCATCAAGCTCATGGCGGACAAAAACATCGGTTCGCTGCTGGTCATTTCGGGCGACCGGCTGGTGGGCGTGTTCACCGAACGCGATTACACGCGCAAAATCGCGTTGCAGGGAAAGCGGTCCAAGGAAACGCAAGTCCGGGAAATTCTTTCGGGCAAAATTGTTTCCGTTACCCCGCACCAGACCGTCGAGGAATGCATGCGGCTGATGACGGAAAACCGCGTGCGCCATCTGCCCGTCCTGGAAAACGGCAAGGCCATCGGCGTTGTATCCATCGGTGACCTGGTGAACTGGACGATTTCGGCCCAGGACGCGACCATTGCGCAGATGGAGCAATACATCAGCGGCAGCGTGACGGCGTAGTTGCGGTTCGAGCTACGCCTTCGGAATGACTTCCACGCGCGGCTTGATGACTGGCATCAGGGAGTTGGTACCGGTTCTCGGTAAGATACTCCAATCATCAATGCCTCTTTCCGGTACAACCAAGATGATGGTCCAGGGATAAGTCTGATAAACCCCGGGTGCCAGCGATTGGTGTTCTGATCGCTTGGCCAGCAAGGGCAGTTTGGGTTCGGAAGGTGTATCCGTATCGCTTGGGTTCAATTGGCGCGCAGGCGGGAAAGCGAGGTGGTCAGGGTCAAATTGAAGTGGCGACAGTGACGTTGGCAGATTTTCCAAGCCCATGGGCAGAAAGGATTTGGGTAACAAGAAACTTTGACCGGTCAGAACATCCGCAGTTGCAGGCGGTTGACTACATGTCAACACCACCGTTACTCCAAACACCAACACCGCTACGGCCAGTATGGCCGGTGTTAACAGGCCCTTCATGCTGAATCAGACACGGTTCATGGTCGGGCGTTCAGAAAAGCAAACCCGTATCCGCCGTTGCGCCGAAGTTTCGCTGTCTGTGCAAAAGGTTACGGCTTGGCCGGCGGCGCGTTGGTGTCCGCCGTGGGTTCGCGCTTCATGCCGGAGGTAACGCTGGATTCCCTGACGCGGTGGGCCACAAAATCCTCCTCGGCCACGTCGCCCACCTTGCGGTGGAACTTGATCTGGTCGCCGTTCACCTTGCCCGTGTATTCGATGCGGAGTTCGTTGTCTTGAAACTTGAGCGGTTCGACAAAGAAGATTCCATTCGTGCTGACCGTGCCCTCGGTAATCGCCACGGTGTTGGTGCCCATTTCCCGTTCGCCGGTGGCCGTGCCGGTAACATTGGTCCCGTCCACCTTGAACACGTAGGTGTACTTTTGCTGGCCGATCTGGCTGTCGAACTGGCCTTTCCAGGTCCCGGCGACGCTGTCGTCGGCGCGGGCGGTTCCGGCAAACGCCAGGGCACAGGCCGCGAAGGTGAGTGTTTGGATGCAGATTTTCATAATGGTTTTGATGGTTTTGGTTTGGACAGTCCGTAGAAAGCCACAACCGGGCAGGGGAGGGAAGGAAATTTGCGCAACAGCAGTTTGGCTTTAATCCTGCTTTTAGCGGCATAGCATGATGAACCGCCGTCATAGCCAATCGCTTTCTGCCTGGAAGACAATCCCGATCGCCGTTCTATTTTTGTCCGCAACGGTGCTTGAGTTTGCTGGCTTGCCGGTTGGCTCCGCCAATGCGTTGCCGTCCAAAATCGTCACCACCGACGGAAAAACCTACAACGCGGTAAAACTCCAACGGGTTTTGCCGGATGGATTGCTGGTTCGATATCAGCCGGATTCCGGGGGGATGGGTTTGGCGCGTCTTAAGTTCGTGAACCTTTCGAAATCACTCCAACAGCAGTTTGGCTACGACCCGAAGCAAGCCGACGTTTTTCAGGAAGGCGAAAAAAATGTGATGACGGCACTGACGCGAACGATGCGGGAGGATGAAAACATAAGAATCGGCGTGCTGGACCAGACAACCCGCTCTTCGGTTGTGGTCAAGGCGGGCAAACCCGTTGTTAAGTACTCGTACTACGATCCCGCCGGCCCAAAACCATCGCAAATCGCTGATGAGATGGATGGCGTGACTCAGTATGCCTTTGGCTGCAGCCCCACTTTTAGTTTTCAAAACACGCATCCGGGCGCCGGCGAACCTTTCGGTTTCCGTATCAAGACCATAACCATCAATCTCGACCTGATGGTCCGCATCATCCTGCCGAGGGGTGAACACGGTAAGCTGAAGGAACATGAAGAAGGTCACAGGAAAATTGTCGAATATTTTTACTCCCTCGGCCCGCTCGCCGCGCAGAGTGCCGGCGGGCTCTTGACGGGCACGGAGCAGACCTCATCAGCAGCAGATTATAAAATCGCCAGAACGGAAACCTTCACCCGGGCAACCGTTGAATTGCGGACGGAATATATGAAATACATCCGGGACCTCTGTCAGCAGGCGAACGACTATTACGATGATCTCACCGACCACGGCGGAAACGGCAAAGATTCGAACCAGGCTGCCGAAGAAGCCATCCGTTGTTTTGCGCCACGGGTGATTGACTGAAAATGCAGGGATTCACCCGGTGGCGTGGTCAAAGACGCCGGTGCGCAGGAATCGAATCGTCTGCCGGATGGCTAACTCTTTTGTCGCACTTCAATTGTGAAACTAAACGGCATTTTTATACACCCTTCGCGAGTAAGACTGCAATGGCCATAAACAAAAATCCTAAACCGAATGCCAGTAGCAACAGAGGCCCAATCCAAGATGTAAGAGGCGCTGCGATATCTGCATCTTGTGGGTTGTCGGGATAATAGAGAACCTTAACTTTGCCTCCAAGAGGAGCCAACCTTTTGGAACTGAAGGATGCAGCAAAAGTGATCTTCTGGCCATTTCGAGCTTCAAATTCCACTTCTGGCGAGTATGTCGTGTGCGCAGCCCCGCTGTGTTGCCGCTCCCTATTCCCAATCACAACGCCAATGGCTGCAATCCCGAGTCTTCCGTTTGCAAGACCGGCGCAGCAGGAATATACCCAGGAATCCCCAAAAACTGGCCATCGCCAGTGAGAACATTTCAATGATGATACGAGCTTTAAGTGGCATAATCGTGATGATGCCTAACTATGGTTATACGAGCATTGGTTCGTATATTAAGACTGATTTTATAGGGCAATTGGCATTTTGTATCCCATTGGTAATCGGCGTTTCGACATCTCTGATGTACGAACCAGCCGTCGCATATCCAAACACGCCAAGACGCCGGGGCGTGGTTTAGGGTGTTTGCACGTTCACGCGGTTGCGGCTCATCCTGGCCTTACCACACAAGCAGGAAACGCCAGAATTTACTTTCATCAGCTCACGCCAGTTTCGGTTGCCAACGATTGCCAAAAAACACAATTCAACATCATTGGACACAATTCAACACTGTTGGCAGGGGTTGGGCAAAATCGCGCTTGTGCCTTGCATTTATTGGTGTTTGAAGACTCCAAACTGTAAAAAGTGAATCGTCTGCCGGATAGCTTCGCGATTCTTCATGATGAACGGATGCGTTGCGTGAATGACAAGGTGATCGCTCATGCCCGCCAGTTTGGTCCGTTCAATGGATACCTTTCCGTCATCGCGGCCGGGAATGAGCAGGCTGTTGATCCAGTTGATGGAGCGGTCGCCGGCGATGACACCGACCGGGAAATTGGCCGGGCCGAGTTTGTTGGGCGCGGATTTTGTATCCGTGCCCAATTCAACTCCCGCCGGGCCGTTGATCCATCGGTAAAGAAACAGCCAGCCGAGTTTGTCCGCGACCTCGCTGCCTTGATTTGGCGGCGCGAGCATGACCACGCGCCCGAGCGATGGAAGGGA
>DATNHM010000056.1:0-181341 GCA_035604955.1 Candidatus Limnocylindrales bacterium
TGCTCAACGAGCGCACGAAACACGTGCTGGCCATCGGCGCCATGAAGCTCAAGGCGGGAGAGGAGATTTATGCGCCGCACCGCGAACGCGCCGTGCTGCAACGCATCTGCCAGTTGAACCAGGGACCGGTCACCGACGAGCAGCTCCGCGCAATATACCGCGAAATCATGTCCAGCGCACTGGCGCTCGAAAAGACGATGATCATCGCGTATTTCGGGCCGGAGGCGACGTTCACACACCAGGCGGCCATCCAGAAATTCGGCGCCAGCCTGCGTTATTCGCCGCAGAAAACCATCGCCGACGTGTTCACCGAGGTCAGCAAACGGCGCGCGGATTACGGCGTGGTGCCGGTCGAGAATTCCACCGAAGGCGTCGTCACCCACACGCTCGACATGTTCGTGGACAGCGATTTGAAAATCGTTTCACAGATTGTCCTGCCGATTCAGCAGTGCCTGATGGTGCGGCCCGGCGGGACGCGGACGCGCATCAAAAAGCTGTTCGTGCATCCGCAATCGCTCGCCCAATGCCGTGGCTGGATTCAGAATCATCTGCCGCGCGTGGAACTTATCGAGACGTCGTCCAACGCCCGTTCAGCGGAACTGGCGGCAAAGGACAAGAACGCGGCGGCAATTGGCGGAATTCTGGCCGCTGAAAAATACGGACTGGACGTGCTGGAACAGGACATCCAGGACAACGCCGCCAACGCGACGCGGTTCCTGGTGCTGGGCCGCCAATGCAGTCCGCCCACCGGCCAGGACCGCACGAGCCTGCTGGTCAGCGTGGCCGACAAGGCCGGCGCGTTGCATGAGGCGATTGCCGCGTTCCGCCGGTACAAGATCAACATGACGAAGATTGAATCACGCCCGAGCAAGCGGAAGGCGTGGGAATATTTCTTCTTCATCGATTGCGACGGACACGCGCAGGACCGGAAGGTGGCCAAGGCGATTCAACTGCTCGGCCAGCACTGCAATTTCATCAAAGTCCTTGGTTCGTATCCGAACGCGGAGTGAAAATCTGCAGCCGTCCGTCCGCCAGCGGACACGTCGGCGACATGTCCTGACCAATAAATTCCCGGCTACGACGTCGCAAAATCCACATTCGGTACGTCCCGGACCGAGGGCGGCACGCTGAAGAAATCCCCTTCCGATTTGAAGCCGAACATTTTCGCCACGAGATTGCCGGGGAAGGTTTCGCATTTATTGCGGTAATCGCGCACGTTGCCGTTGTAAAACCGGCGCGCGGCCTGAATCCGGTCTTCCGTGTTGACAAGTTCCGTCTGCAGTTTGAGAAAATTCTGGTCGGCCTTGAGCTGCGGATAATTTTCCACCACCACCAGCAGTTGTTTCAACGCGTCCACGAGCTGGACTTCGTCGCGAGACTGGTCGGCCACCGGACCGTTGTTGGCGGCACAGCGGTTGCGCAGTTCGGTCACGCGCTCCAGCGTCTCGCGTTCGTGCGCGGCATAACCCTTGACCACGGCCACGAGGTTCGGGATGAGGTCGTAGCGGCGTTTCAATTCCACGTCCACGTCGCTCCACGACTCGCGGATGTAGTTTTTCAGGGCAACCAGTGCATTGTATTGCGCCAGCACATAGATGGCCGGCAGCACAATGATAACGAATACGGCGATGAGAGCGGGAATCATGATTTCGTGAACAAATATTGCGGCAACAGTTTGCGAATTTCAACCAAGCGCGAAAGGTTGACTTCAACCTTCTCCGGACGAAGCCAATCCTCAAAAAGTAAAGCCAAGGCTCCGCTCCTGATTTCAATCGTCAAGTCCTGGTTTGCCAGAAGAAATTCCATCATTTCAGGATGACAAACATCAAAGGCGAATTTTTTGTCGCCGGTGCGAACGCGAAATGCGCGAGAAAATTCCGCTGACTCAAAAGTGATATGTGATTGACCCAAGGCTTCTGCAAATCGCGACTCTCGGCTTTCGTGTGAAATAACTATATCAGGGAAATTAGCTTTCGTTTCCAAGACGTAGGCTGACCAGTAATAGCTATATTTCCCGTCGGAAAAACTATAATCGAAAATGGTTACTAAGTGTTCCGAACGATAGTAACCGTGAAACACATTGTAGGCATAGCTGACAAGGCCACGTTTTAGCCAAGTCAGGAATGAATACTTCTGCGGAAGGTCGAAATCACTTTTGAAATTGAATTGGAGTTGAAGTTTTTTTGCCAGCGCAGCTAAATCTGCACGCCTTTTTGTTTCAGGGTCGGGTTTGCTGGGCAAAAATCGTGACACAACGACTGCGACGAAAACTACGATTATCGCTATCACCACTTTCGATAGGGCATCAGTGTTCATTTACGCATTTTGCGTGAACAGGTATTCGGGCAGGCGCGACCGGATTTCCACCAACCGCTGCAAATTGGCTTCAATCTGCTCGACGGACAGGCGGGTGTTGAACGCCAGCGCCAGCACCTGATTTTCGATTTCGACGCTCAAATCGCGATTGGCCAGCAGATATTCCATCATTTTGGCGTTGCAGACGTCGTAGGCGAATTTTTTGTCCGGCGAGCGCACCAAAAAAGTTTTGGAAAATTCAGCCGACTCGAACTTGATGTCCTGGTAACCGAAAGCCTCGGCAACCTTCGTGAATAAATTTTCGCGCCGGATGGTCAGGTCGGGGAAAACCGCCGGCAATGTCAAAATGAAAAAGGAAAACCAGTGATGGTGCGTCTGCCGTCCGCCTTTGCCTTCGGAATAGGTTTCGTAGTGAAAATCGAATGCCAGCACCTGATTTTGTTGAAAGGTTCCCGAAAGGACGTTTTGGGCGTAACGGTTTTCACCCTGGGCCAGTTGTTTGAGAAAGCCGTAACGTTCAGCGAGTTCGCGGTCTTCCGCCGCGCTGAAATTCAGACCGAGTCGCAGCGCCAGCTCGTTCAGCCCCTCCAGCCGTTTACGCGCCTGGACCAGGCCGTAAATGGTGCTGACCACGATCACCACCAGCACCGCGACAACCACAAACGGCATCAGGAAGTGCATTTGGGTATGCATGCGGTTGTTCTAAACCAAAGCCACCAGCCGGGCCATTACAATTTCAATCCCTTTCTACACACCGTAACCTGACCTGGCGCGTTGAAACCCATTTCGGACAAGAAATAATTATTTGAATCCCGCCGAAAAACGAATACTTGTTGGGCGTTGTGATTAATGATTAGCCAAACGTGAAACCGACCGACCTGCGGGGCATCCTGCAATACATTCCGCAATTCCGCGACCGGACGTTCATTCTGGCCGTGGACGGCGCGATTGTGACCGACGAAAACTTCGCCACGCTGCTGCTGGACGTGGCGGTGTTGCGATCGTTGAACATCCGCGTCGTGCTTGTGCATGGCGCCTCGGCGCAAATCAAGGCGCTGGCCGAGGAACAAAAAATTGTCCCGTCCAATCTGGACGGCTCCGGCATCACCGACGCCGCCACGCTCCAGCTCGCGCTCACCGCCGCCAACCGCCTGACGCACGAAATTCTGGAAGGCCTTTCGGCCAACGACCTGCGCGCCGCCAGCACGAACGTCATCATCGCCCATCCGGTCGGCATCATTCAAGGCGTAGACCATTTGTTCACCGGCAAGGTCGAGCGGGTGGACACCGCCCTGTTACAAACATTGCTGGCCCAGGACATCGTTCCGGTCATCCCGCCGCTGGGTTTCGACGGTGACGGCCGGACGTATCGCGTCAATTCCGACGCCGTCGCGTTCGCAGTTGCGGATGCGCTGAAGGCGATCAAATTGATTTTCATCACGACCCAGGACGGCATCCTCGTCCAGGGCCGGGTCATCCGGCAAATGCCGGTGGCCGACCTTGAATCCGTCCTCGCGTTGCAAAAAAGCGACATTGCGCCGGAACAGGTTTCCAAGGCGCTCCAGGCCGTCGCGGCGTGCCAGGCCGGCGTGCCGCGCGTCCACATTATCAACGGCCGCGTGGATGAAGGGCTGCTGGCCGAAGTGTTTTCCAACGAAGGCATCGGCACGCTGATTTACGCCAACGATTACCAGCAAATCCGCCGCGCGATGAAGAAGGACATCCGGGCGATCCAAATGCTGACAAAAAAGGCGGTCGAATCGGAGGAACTGGTCAAGCGCAGCCGGGCGGCCATTGAGAAAAATCTCGGCGACTATTTCATTTTTGAGATTGATAAGAATCCGGTCGCGTGCGTGGCGTTGCACGTTTATCCCGAACAAAAAAAGGGTGAGCTGGCGTGCCTTTATGTCAATCCGCTGCACGAAAACCGAGGCATCGGCAGGAAGCTGATTCAATATGTCGAAAACAAGGCGCGGGAGATGAACCTGACCGAACTCCTCACGCTCTCGACGCAGGCGTTCACTTATTTCCAATCCAAAGGCGGTTTTGCCGAAGGTACGCCGGACGATCTGCCGCCCGCCCGCCGCGAAAAATACGAGCAAAGCGGAAGAAATTCCAAAATCCTCGTGAAGAAATTGAAATAATGCCCGTTAAACTTCCTCCGTTGGAAGGCGAGTGCCAGATTGCTTCGCCACGACTTTGGCTTCCCCTGAAATTTTTCAACACGGTGGAACGACTGGGCATTCCGTTCACCGGCGACGTTTTATGGGTCAAGGTTGAACAGCAATTGTTGCTGCATTGCCAACCATTACGGTTTAAGAACGGGGCTCACCGGAATCGTCGTTATCCGGACTATGTCCCACTGAAAAAACGATTTCGCGTTTCCACCTCGCGTTTCGGCATCGGCCAGACGGAAGGCTCGAATGGCACACCGTTGGGGTTGCATCGCATCGTGGAAAAAATCGGCGGCGGCTGGCCGGCGGGAACGGTTTTTAAAGGCCGCCGGCCCACCGGCTACACCTGGCGCGGAATGCCGGACGCCAAAATCACCACGCGCATTTTATGGCTGGAAGGGCTCGAACCCGGTTTCAATCGCGGCGCCAACGTGGATTCGCACGCGCGCTACATCTACATCCACGGCACGGCCGACCAGATGAGCATCGGCAAACCGATGTCCTGCGGCTGCATCCATCTGGCCGACGCCGATTTGATTCCGCTCTTCGATTTATTGCCCAGCGGCACGCTGGTTTGGATTACGGAACGTTGAGTGCCCGCTGAAAGCAGCAGCCCACGTAAGGAGGCTCAGAATGAATGAACAAGGAAATTTGAGCCTCGTTACCTTGGCTGCTACACATCATTATTGACGCTTGCGATTCTACGGAGACGGTTTAGGTTGCTCCTGTGTTCGTCAGGTTCGGCAAAATTTTTGTGATCGTCGCGCTCATTGCGGCCACCGGCGCGCATTGGGCCCTGCTGCAATCGGTGGCGTGGACGACGATGCTGGCGGGCAATTTGCGCACACACTCGCTCTCCGAATCCGTGGCCCGCACATTCGATGGCAAATATCCCTGCCCGATTTGCGAGGCCATCGCCGCCGCGAAGAAATCCGGGCAGAGCAGAGAGTTCACACTGCAAGTGACAAAACTCGAATTTCCGCCCGCGCCAGAAAATTTTATTCTCGTTGCGCCGTCACAGTTTCAACTTTTGCCGCAGTTGAATTTCTTCGCCGAATCGCTTAATCAAAAGCCGCCAACGCCTCCACCCCGCCGCCTCTTCGCTTAATTCATCCGGGAGGGATGGCGTGTCGCCGTCCCAAACTAAAAAATGGGTCGGTGACACGCCGACCCTCCCAGAAATTTCCGTTAACTTTGAGAGCGCCGTGGCGCGTTCTCGCAACCTTTGTGATTTGAAAAATGAAAAAGAAAAAAATTGACTCAACAGCAGTAAAAATGGGCGGCGGTTTGTTGGCCGGAATGCTCGCACCGGGTGTGGTTCATGCCTGCGCGTGCGGCTGCGGCGTGTTTGACGTGGCGACAAGTTCGATGATTCCCAACGGCCAGGGCGGCATGGCGTGGGCGCAATACGATTACCAGGACCAAAACCGCAATTGGAGCGGCACCTCCCAGGCGTCGTCGGCGGATAACGGCGACAAGGAAATCGAGACGCACTTCTTCACGCTCGGCGCGCAATACATGATCAACGACCAATGGGGCGCGCAAATTGAATTGCCTGTTTGGAACCGCAAGTTCACCACCGATCTTAATTTTCCGACGCCGCCGGCCAACATTGTTTCCCACTCATGGACCGGCGTGGGGGACATCCGCGTCGAGGGAATTTACACCGGATTCTTCGCGGATCTATCGGCCGGGGTGACGTTCGGCCTGAAGTTGCCGACGGGCAGTTACAGCGAAGACCCGGAGGTAGTGGACCGCGACACGCAAATGGGCACCGGCAGCACGGACGTTTTGCTCGGCGGATTTTTCCGGCATAATTTGTCGGCAGACCAGAAATGGGACGGCTTCGCGCAATTGCAACTGGACGTGCCGGCGCTCACGCAAGCCGGCTACCGGCCCGGCGTGGAGTTGGACACGGCGGCGGGAATTGATTACAAGGGATTGTCCGTCGGCCGCGCGCACATTTCGCCCGTCGGACAAATTATTTTTTCCGAGCGCGCCAGCGACAGCGGCTCGAACGCCAATCCCGACAACTCGGGCTATCAGCGAATTTTGCTTTCGCCGGGAATCGAAGTCCACATTCATCCGGTGATTTTTTACGCCGACGCGGAATTTCCCGTCTTTCAACATTTCACCGGCAACCAACTGGCTGCGCCGGTGCTGTTCAAAATCAGTGTGAGCTATATGTTCTGATTCTCATCCCAACCAACAACCAACCGGAAATATGAAAAATCTAAAATACCTCCTCGCTATTATTCTGACAGTAACCATCATCGCCGTCTCATTGATAAGCCGTGCCGACGAACAAAAACCAAAACCGTATCCGCTGGATACCTGTCTGGTCTGCGGCATGAAATTGGGCGAAATGGGAAAGCCGTATGTGTTTGTCTATAAGGGCCAGGAAATCAAAGTCTGCAACAAGTCCGAAAAAGCGGACTTCGACAAAGAACCGGACAAATACATGAAAAAACTCGCCAATGCCGAAGCCAAATTAAAAAAGTGAATTGTATGTTCAAGAAAGCCGGTTCCGAACAATGCAATGACGAGCGATTGTTTTTTTATGTCGCAATCACCATGTCTTTGGTTTTTGGAACCGGCTTTTTCCTGCTGATGCTCGCGTTGAATAACCGGGAAAAAACGCAAACTGTGGCAGAAGAAAATCCAGTAGCCGCCGTCATCCTGCCGGATCATCCGCGGCAACTGGTCAACTTTTCACTCACTGACCGCACTGGCCGCACCGTGACACGGTCGGAACTCAACGGCAAATTTCTGGTGGTGAACTTCCTGTTCACGAGTTGCTCGCTGACGTGTCCGGTGGTGACTCAACACATGGCCCAAATCCAGCAACTCACCACGAACCAGCCGGATGTAAAACTTGTCTCGCTGACGGTTGACCCGCGCGATGACACGACTGAAGTGCTTGCAAAATATGGCGAACGTTTCGGGGCGGATACGAACCGCTGGTTGTTGCTCACTGGCGAGAAAACCGTGCTGTATGACTTGATGAGAACGAGTTTTCTCGCGCTGGATTTGGGCGATTCATTCAGCTACATGCCGGGAAACTTTTCCCATACCGAACGCATTGCGGTCGTGGACCCACGCGGTCAGGTGCAGGCATACTTTGATGGTTTGAACGATGGCGTGGAATCCGCTGTCGTCGCCGAAATCAATCGTTTGCGACAAATAAATGTTATGAACCCGTAGCGGTTTTGAAATCATGAAACATCTGTATTGGTTCTGCGCCCTGCTGTTGTTGATGGCCGGTTGCAAACCCAAATCGGCCGCGCCGGACATTGGCGCGCCGGCCATCAAATCCTACGCCGTACGTGGAATTGTCGAGCAGATTGCGCCTGACCGGCGCAAGGTGGCCATCCATCACGAAACAATTCCCGGTTACATGCCGGAGATGACCATGGCATTTACGGTGAAGGATACCAATGAGCTCAAGAACATTTCACCCGCCGACGAGGTCGCTTTCCTGCTGTTCGTGGGCGAAAACGATCATTGGATCGAGAATATTCGTTGTCTGGGACACCACGTCGGGAACGTGACCAACGGCATGTTTGCCTTCGACACACCGCGGGTTGCCTCCGGGTCGGGAGAGACATTTCCCGACGGCGAGTTGCTGACCGAAACCGGAAGCCGCATGCGCCTGTCCGATTTTCGGGGCCGAGCGGTGGCCATCACTTTCTTTTACACCCGCTGTCCGCTGCCGGATTACTGCCCCCGTATGAACAAGAATCTCGCCGCGGCGCGGGACTTGATTTTGGCCGCGCCCCAGGCGCCAACCAACTGGCAGTTTCTTTCCATTTCGTTTGATCCCCAATTTGACCAGCCCGGAATCCTGTCCAGTTACGCCGATGCTTACCGCCAGAGCGACAGCCGCCACTGGCTCTTTGCCGCCGCGTCCGCAAGCACACTCGCCGATTGGACGCCGCGCGTTAACCTGATCATCTTCCATGAAGGCGCCGGCATCTCCCACAATCTGCGGACCCTGGTGCTGGACACACAAGGTCGCTTCTATTGCCAATTCGAAGGCAACCAATGGACGCCGCAACAGCTTGCCGACGCGATGCTGGGGGCCGCGCACGGGAGCAGCCGGTTCGCTCCTCCATGATACGGGATGGGGACGGCCACCGGTTCTGGCACAGGCACGGGGCTGGTTGCGGGCTGGTTTTCTTGAGGATGGGGCGGAAAAAATCAGGCCGGAAACTTCGCGCTTTTCACTTTGTCTTTTTGGCATACCTTTTTCCGCATGACTTTGAACGAGCAGATGACGCGCCTGGCCAAACAGGCCAAGGCGGCGTCGCGCGAACTCGCCAAATTGACGACGGGGGAGAAGAATGCCTGTCTGCTGGCGATGGCCACAGCGTTGGAGCAAAACACCCTCGCGCTCAAGCAGGCCAACGCGGATGACATGGACGCGGCGGCAAACCACGGTTTGTCTTCCGCCATGTTGGACCGGCTCAAGCTGGACGACAAACGCATCGCCGCGATGGCCAAAGGCCTGCGCGAAGTCGCGGCGCTGCCGGATCCGGTTGGAAGAATTCTGGACGAGCGCGTCCGTCCAAACGGACTTAAACTGCAAAAAATCTCCGTGCCTATTGGTGTTGTCGTCATTATTTACGAATCCCGGCCCAACGTGACGGCGGACGCAGCAAGCCTGTGTTTCAAGTCCGGCAACGCCACGATTCTGCGAGGCGGCCGGGAGGCGATGAATTCAAATCAACTCATCGCCAAAACGATGATTGAAGCCGGGAAAAAAACGCTGGCGCACTTCCCGGAACATGCGATTCAAGTCGTACCCGTGACCGATCGTGAGGCGATTCCGGCCTTGCTCTCGCTCACGCAATATATTGACCTCTGCATGCCCCGCGGCGGCGAAGGGTTGATTCGCGCCGTGGCCGAGTGCAGCAAAGTTCCCGTCATCAAGCATTACAAAGGGGTCTGCCACGTTTATGTGGACGCCGAGGCCGATTTAAAAATGGCGGAGGCGATTGCCATGAATGCCAAGGTCCAGCGTCCCGCCGTTTGCAACGCCATGGAAACACTGCTGGTGGACCGGGTCGTTGCGGAAAAATTCCTTCCCGCCATCGGTGAAAGACTTTTTGAGAAACATGTCGAGATTCGCGCCGATGATTTGAGCCTCGGGATTTTGAATTCAAAATTAAAAATTCAAAATTCAAAATTGAAGGCTGCCGCCGAACAGGATTGGTTCACCGAGTACAACGATTACATCCTCAACGTGCGCGTCGTGGACGGCGTTCAGCAGGCGATTGACCACATCAATTACTATGGCTCGGCGCATTCGGACAGCATCGTCACCCGGAACGAGGCGCACGCGAAGCAGTTCCTGAACGAAGTGGACTCGGCCACGGTTTACTGGAACGCCTCGACGCGGTTCACTGACGGCGGCGAATTCGGCATGGGCGCGGAAATCGGCATCAGCACCGACAAGATCGGTGCGCGCGGCCCGATGGGTCTGGACGAATTGACCAGCTACAAGTGGATCGGTATCGGCAGCGGACAGGTGCGAACCTGAGATGGAAAGTCCCGGTCGGACGGGCGCCCGGATATGAATCCTTTCCGGTGAAATCAGGCGGTGTCCCCAATATTGATTACATTTTGGGAGCGTGCATTGGCGCTCGTTTTGATGTATATTTTTCTATCTATATGCAAAAATGGTGTTTTCAGCGCCGTGCCGGCGGCCAATTCTGCCTGCTGGCAATTATCCTTTTCACCCTGGTTGTCCGCGCCGACCAAATTGTATACGACAATGCGCTGGAAAACGGCTGGCAGAATTGGGGCTGGGCATTAATCAATTACAATAACACTTCACCGGTTCACTCCGGTTCCAAGTCCATTAGCGTTACCATTACGAACAACAGTTCTCAAGCGATTTACATCGCGCATTCGGCTTTCGATGCGAGTCTCTTTACGAACCTGACGTTCTGGATTAATGGCGGGACGACGGGCGGGCAACAGTTAAAAGTGCAGGGGCACGCCAACGGAATTGCGTTGGCGTCCACCAATCTACCGGCGTTGGCTGCAAATACCTGGCAGCAATACATCATTCCCCTAGCCGCCTTGGGCATCACCAATCAGCCAAACATGGACGGTTTTTGGATTCAGGATCGGATTGGCTCGGTGCAGCCGACGTTCTACCTGGATGATATTTCCCTGGGCACCAATGCACTCACCGCCGGCACCAACGCCACGATTGCCATTGCGGTTGATGCTTTGGCCAACCGCCATGCGATCAGCCCCATGATTTACGGCACGGCGTTCGCAACGTCGAACCAGCTGTCAGATTTGAATTTCACCATGAACCGGTCCGGTGGAAATGAAGAAACCACCGATAACTGGCTGATCAATACCCACGGCAAAGGGGCGGATTGGTACTTTGAGAGCTATCCGGATTCCTCCAGCACCGTTCCCGGCGCCACGATGGATGCGTTTGTGGCTGACAGTAAAAATGGCGGCGCGCAGCCTTTGATCACCATTTCCATGATCGGTTGGATGCCCTATCTCGCTGCCGGTCGCAACATTATTTGGAGTTATTCCACCAACAAATACGGTCCGCAAACTTCGACCGACCCGTATCGGACCGACGCCGGTAATGGCATGGCTTCGCCGTCGGGAAAGCCGATCACCACCAATAATCCCACTGACGCCAATTTCCCGACCAATGCCAATTTTGAACAAGGCCTGGTACAGCATCTGATGAACGAGTGGGGTCCTTCCACTAATGGCGGAGTCGGCTTCTACATCATGGATAATGAGGAGAGCATCTGGTTTTCGACGCACCAGGACGTTCATCCGGTCGGGCCGACGATGCAGGAAATTTTGAACGATTTCATCACGTACGCCAGCATGACGAAATCCAACGATCCCAACGCGTTGGTTTGCGGGTTCGAGGAATGGGGCTGGGGCGGTTATCTCTACAGCGGTTACGACCAACAAAATTCCGGCTACACCGATCGCGCGGCGCATGGCGGCTGGGATTACATGCCGTGGCTGTTGAATCAGGTTCACCAGCACGACCTCGGCACCGGCCAGCGGCTGCTCGACTATTTTACGCTGCATTGTTATCCGCAGGAAGGCAACGTGAGCGGAAACGCCGTGGACACGGCCACGGAACTGCTGCGCAACCAGTCCACCCGCGTGTTCTGGGACAGCAACTATGTTGATCCCAGTTGGATCAACAGCGTCATCATGCTGATTCCCCGAATGAAAAGCTGGGTGGCGACTAATTATCCCGGCACGAAAATCGGCGTCACCGAATATAACTGGGGCGCGGAACCCAGCATCAATGGCGCCACCGCTCAAGCGGACATCCTCGGGATTTTTGGCCGTGAAGGTTTGGACCTGGCGACCCGCTGGACCACCCCGGATCCGAGCACCCCCACCTACAAGGCGATGAAGCTCTACCGCAATTACGACGGCAATAAATCGGTCTTTGGCGACACCAGCGTCGGGACGACCGCGCCGAATCCAGATGTTCTTTCGGCCTTTGGCGCCGTGCGAACCAGCGATGGCGCCCTGACCCTCATGGTTATCAACAAGGACATCAATAACGCCTCGCCCATTCTGGCGAGCATCAACAACTTTAACGCCGTTGGGACCGCCCAACGCTGGCAATTGACCAGCAACAACGTCATCAGCCATCTTTCCAACGTCTCGCTCGCGAATGGCGTTCTCAATGACACCCTTCCTTCCCAAAGCATCACGCTTTACGTGTTGCCCGCCACGAACAACTTTAACCTGCAAGTCGCCAATAACAGTCCGGCGGGACAACTGGGCATCTGGCTCAACGGACAGGCAGGGCAAACTTACATCCTCCAATCATCTCCTGATTTGGTCAATTGGTCGCCCGCTGGCACCAATCTGTTGAACAGCAACTCATTTGAGTTCTTCGTGGCCACGACCAATGCCGCGCAGATGTTTTATCGCGGCCAGTCAACCAACCTGTGACAGCAACCGCACGCTAAATTGCATTGAAGCGTCGCTTGATTCATTTTTGACGCTGAACAGGTTGAGGGTTACTGTCTCCGGCGTGGAAGCCATTTCCTTCAACACAAAATCCGCGGCGGACGTTGCGCGTTTTGTTCGTGAACAAATCCCCGCCGGCGGGCTCTTTGCCGGACTCAACTGGCGGATTTCACCGGAACCATTTCCACTCGGTGAAAATCTGGCGAAAGAAATCGAGTCGCTGGGCCGGGTGTTGCTGCAATTCTATCGCGCCGTCAATTTGCTTTATCGGCGCAGTGTGGAAGGCAAACAACCGGCGTGGGTGGCGGAATGGCTGGATCGCGGGAAACCGCCCGGATTGATTGAACTCCAGCGTTCGCCCGCCTTCAAAAACGACGTGCCGCGGATCATCCGCCCCGACATTTTACTGACGGAAAATGGCTTCAGCATCACCGAACTGGATTCCGTGCCCGGCGGCGTCGGCCTGACGGCGTGGCTGAATGCGACTTACGTCGCGGTCGAGGGTCGGGAGACGAGCGTCGAGAGCAAGCTGCGGGCAAATCCACCCTCCATCCTCCATCCTCCATCCGCGTCCTCAATTATGGGCGGCACGGACGGGATGATACGCGGATTTGAAAGCATCTTCGGCGACGCGAAACAAGTTCACATCATCGTTTCCGAAGAAGCCGCGACGTACCGGCCGGAAATGGAATGGATGGCCGGACAACTCGGCTCACAATTCACAGTTCACGATTCACAATTCGACAGCTTCGCCGATGGCGACGCAGTCTATCGTTTCTTCGAGTTGTTTGATCTGGCGAATGTGCCGAATTCAAAAAAGATTTTCGAGCTGGCCGCGGAAAAACGCATCCGCCTGACGCCGCCGCCGAAACCGGTCTTTGAGGAGAAGTTGTTGTTTGCGCTTTTGTGGAACCGGAATCTTCGCGACTTCTGGCGGGGAGAGCTGGGCGAAGGTTTTTTGTCGCGCCTGCAAAAATCAGTTCCCTACACGTGGTTAGTGGACTCGAGGCCGCTGCCGCCGCACGCGGCGATTCCCGAATTGAATCTGACCGACTGGCAGCAGCTCAAAGGGTTGTCGCAGCGCCAGCGCGAATTGATTTTGAAGGTGTCGGGTTTTTCCGAACACGCCTGGGGCGCGCGCGGGGTTTATCTCGGCAGCGATTTGTCCCACGAAGAATGGGCGGCGGCAGTGGACCGGGCCATCACGAGTTTTCCCGTTTCGCCCTTCGTGCTGCAACGTTATGAAAAACCCAAAACCGTCGAAGCCCGGTGGTTTGATTTTGAGAAGAATGTCGTCACGCCGATGAAAGGCCGGGTACGGTTGTGTCCTTATTATTTCGTCGCCGGCGAAGGCGATGCGGCCCGCCCGGAACCGGGTGGCGTGCTGGCGACGATTGTTCCCGCCGATAAAAAAATCGTCCATGGCATGAGCGATGCTGTTCTCGCGCCGTGCGCGGTTTAATCGGTGCGCGGTTTTTATTGACTGCCACTGCGCTTCTGGTTTCACTGCCGCAACGCCAAATGTCTTCGAGAATTCAGAGTCGTGATTCGAAAGCGCCGGCGCCGGACCGCCGCCGCGCCGCGCTGCTCAATCTTTTGGGCGATGAGAACGCAAATGTTTATCAGGCGGTGCGCGAGCAAATTCTGGCTGAAGGCAATGCCGCGAGCGAATGGCTGCGGCCCCATGCCTTGAGCGATGACCCGTTGTTGCGCCGGCGCATCCAGGAAATCCTCTGGCACGTGGACAAACAGACCGGCGACAACCGGTTCCTCACTTTCTGCCTGAATCACGGCGAGGAATTCGACATGGAAACCGCCGCCTGGCTGCTGGCGCGGACGCAATTCCCCGAAATCAACGTGGAGGCATATCAGGCGTTGCTCGACGGCTACGCGAATGCCTTGCGCGAACGCATTGACCGCCACGGGCGCGCGAACGCCCTGCTGGGTAAAATCAACGATTACCTTTTCGGCGAACTCGGTTTCAAGGGCAACGAACAGAATTACTACGAACCGGACAACAGTTACCTGAACCGTGTGCTTGACCGGCGAACAGGCAATCCCATTACACTTTGCCTGTTTTACATGCTGCTGGCGCGGCGGCTGCGGCTGCCGGTTACGGGCATTGGCCTGCCGGGACATTTCATCTGCCGCCATCAATCCGCGTCCGGTGAAATCTTCGTGGACGTCTTCAACCACGGCCGTTTGTTGACCAAGGCGGACTGCGTCCATTACCTCGTGCGCGGCAATTACGATTTGCGCGAGGAATATCTCGCGCCAGTCAGTCCCCGCCGGATCTTTCTGCGGATTTGCAGCAATCTGCACCAGATTTACCTCGAACTGGGCCTGAAGGACGACGCCACGCGCTTGCAACGCTACCTCGTGGCTCTCGCGCGTTGACTTGCCAAACCGCCATCCGTGCGTAAAAATAACTCTGGCGCCAGCTTAGCTCAGCGGTAGAGCAACGGTTTTGTAAACCGTCGGTCCTCGGTTCAATCCCGAGAGCTGGCTCCATTTTCAAACGGCGGACTCCGTGGCGGAATGCTTCGTAATTGAGATAAGATGCAAACTTTGGATTTATTTGAAGAAATCGTCATAGAAACTGCGAAGACCGAGGGTATTAAATACGCCGGTTCAAAACTAAAACTTCTTCCGTACATTTTCCAACTTGTACGCAAGGTAAAACCCAGGACCGTACTCGACGGTTTTTCCGGGACGACCAGAGTTTCCCAGGCGCTGGCGCGGACCGGGCACTGTGTAATTGCCAATGACCTGTCCGCCTGGTCGAAAATTTTCGGAATGTGTTACCTGCTTAACCCTCACACACCTGAGCATTACCAACCGCTCGTTGATGACCTTAACGCACTGCCTGGAATAGATGGATGGTTTACCGAACATTACGGTGGTGAGCCAAATGATGGACGTTCCAGTGGTAAGGATTTTCTTAAAAAACCATGGCAAAAGCATAACACAAGACAACTGGATGCCATTCGGGAAGAAATTGACCGCCTTTCAATTTCAGATGTCGAAAAGGCAGTTCTGCTGACCAGCCTGATTCTGGCCATGGATGAAGTGGATAGTACCATTGGACATTTTGCCGCCTACCTCGGCGATTGGTCGCCTCGCTCATACAACAAAATTCATCTTAAGGTTCCCAATTTGATTCCAAAAACAGAAGCTCATGCCGTCTATCAAGGCGACATATTTAATTTAATACCGGAAGTTGAAGTTGATCTTGCTTATTTTGACCCGCCCTACGGCTCCAACAATGAGAAGATGCCGCCTTCGCGGGTACGCTATGCAGCCTACTATCATCTCTGGACTTCGGTTTGCCTCAATGACAAGCCGGAGTTATTTGGAAAAGCAAAGCGACGAAAGGATAGTTCGGACACGGTGGCAAATTCTGTATTCGAGGATTTCCGTCGAAATGCGACGGGCCGTTTTGTTGTAGTTGATGCCATCGAGCGTTTGCTGCAAGCGGCCCGGGCGAAGCACATCATCTTATCTTACAGTTCAGGCGGCCGGGCGACGGCAGAAGAGTTAAACAATGTTATTATCTCTGTCGGTCGACTTGTCGAAGTCCTGGAAATTGATTATCGGAAGAACGTAATGGCGGATATGCGGTGGACCAATGAATGGATTAGTGAAGCAGAGACTCCACACAGGGAATTCCTTTTCCTGATAGAAAAATGCAGCTGACCAATCACACGGTTAAAAACCATGGCCAGGCATAAGAAATATGTACTTCGACCGCGGATGGTGCTGGAGAGGAAGTATCGTCGCCAGGTTTACAAGCTTTTAGTGGTTAAGAACGGCAACAATTTCCAATTTAAACTGGCGGATAAAACCTTCCCTTCACTTTCCGCAGCCGCAAAACATCTTGTCGGTGAAGATCAAGAAATCAGCGGTCCTGCTTTTTGGGGTGCCAAACCCGCACAACCGTCAAGTTAACTGCAAGTAAAATTGCCGGTAAAGGCACGGCCAGAGTCATGGAAAATTCCAGCGAGTGAGAGGGAATTTTAACTGAAACCACATTAAATTCAGCAATTAATCAGGCACTGGATCGGCAAACCTTGTTCAATCCCGGGAGCTGGCTCCGGTCTTTCTTCAGCTTGTCATTGCGCCGCCGGCCAAATTTGGAAACACTGCCGCATACGGAAAAGGTCATGCCTCGTAAAACATTAAAACGAACGGGTCCAATGGCGTCGGTGATGATTCTGGGCGTCGGCTCGTTCGCGCACAGCATCGGGCAGACGCTGGCGGATGCCGGCGCGGCTGTATCAATCTATCTTACGCGCAATTACGGCCATTTCCCGCCCTCGCTCGTCGGCCCCACTTTTTCGCAGGACGCGTCTCCCAGCCCGGTTCCGCTCATCAAGAAAAACAGCGTTGACGTCGTTATTCCCCAATCCATTGACTGGGCACTGGCACCGTGGGCGAAGGATTTGTTGAAATCCGGCGTCGGGATTTTCAGTCCCACGGGCGAGGCGATGCGCATTGAACGCGAACGGGATTTTGCCCGCAAACTGTGCGAGGATTTCAAAATCCCGTTCCCGCAGGCTTACGTGGCCTCGAACCGGATTGAGGCCGAAAAGATCCTGGCGCAGCATCCGCAGCCGTTTGTCATTAAAAATCCGCTTTGTTCGCCGACCAGCCCGATCCACACGATCCTGTGCGAGACCGTCGAAGACACGCGGGCCTGGCTGCGGCACGTCAATTACGCGGAGGGCGTCTTCTTGCAGGAATACCTGGGCCGCGCCGAGGCCGGCCACATCGCCCTGGTCAGCGGCGGCGAGATTTATTCGCTCGTCACCAATCAGGAATACAAATACGCCTTCAACGGCAACCAGGGTATCGTCGCCGGCGCGCCGCTGGGCGGACTCGTCGAGCGCGATGAGCATGATAAATACGGTCTGGCGCGTGAGTTGATTCATCCACTGAAACCGTGGTTGCGCCAGGCCAAATTTAATGGGCCACTGCAAGTCACCGCTGTGAAGCGCAACGGCCAATGGCATGTCATCGAATACAACATCCGCATCGGCGTTACCTCCGGTCCGATGATATTGCGGATGCTCAAAAATTCTTTGGAAACCGTGGTGCAAACGGCTCGGAACGAAAAGCTCGATCCGCAGTTTAAGGACAAATTGAACTTCGGCTGCTCGCTGACGCTGGCGGGCTACGGTTATCCGTTCACCCAGGTCCGCAGCCCGCATCTGCCGCTGGAAGTGGACGGCCAGTTTGACTGCGACGTGTGGTGGAATGAAGTGGCGCGAGGTGTGGATGGCAAGCTGATGTCCACCGGCCATCGCATTGCCGACGTGATTGCGCTCGCACCAACCTTGGAACTTGCCGTGGCAAACGCCTACGCGAACATGCGCAAGCTTCGGGTGGTGGGCAGCTATTTCCGCACCGATGTTGGCCAAAGCCTCTGGCCGCCGGGAAATATCTGACCTGATTTTCGCGGCTTTTTATGGATTCCGGTTCATTTTTTAATCGGGAGAATTTCTAAAATTCATGCCTGATTTTTCGGTAATGTCCTAATTTAGCAGTAGGGCACGACGTAAGGAGTGCTGCCCCAAATGACTCGTAACCTCGTCGCCTACAAATTAGGACACTGCCGATTATTCGTGTCAATTGGCATGATTCGTGGTTAAACAGTCTCAACGTTTTATGGATTTCGATTCGACCAACTTTCCGCTGCGGCCGGCCTGGACCGAGATTGACCTCGGCCGGTTGCGAACCAATTTACGGCTTATCCGCCGCGACCTGCCGAAACACGTAAGATTGCTCGCCGTCGTCAAGGACGAAGCCTATGGCCATGGCGCGCTGGACGTGGCGCGGATCGCGCTCGAAGAAGGCGCATGGGGTTTTGGCCTCAGCACACTCGAAGAGGCCATGGCACTCCGTGAAGCCGGCATCGCCGCGCCGTTGTTGTTGCTGGGTGAACGGCAGGAAGCCGAGCTGCCCTGGTGTGTCGAACATGACCTGACCGTTTGCGTCAATGAACCCCATGCCGTCCGAAAACTCGCGAAAATCGCCGCCGCCCACGACAAGCAGGTGCCGGTTCATGTAAAAATCCACACCGGCATGAGCCGCTACGGCGTGCGCTGGGACGAGGCGTTGCCGCTCATCGAACAAATTGTGGCCGAAAAATCGTTGGTGTTGGAGGGGGTGATGACGCATTTCTCGCAATCCGACGAGACCGACAAAACCTTCGCCAATCTCCAGTTCTCCCGTTACAACGAAGTCCTGAAGGCCATGGCCGAGCGCGGCATTTCGGTGAAGTTGCGTCACACGTGCAACAGCGGCGGCTTTCTGGATTTGCCGCAGGCGCACCTCGACATGGTCCGCGTCGGTATCCTGCTGTACGGCGTTTTTCCGTCCTCGGTCTGCCGTCGCATTCCCGGCATCGAACCGGTGATGTCGGTGAAGGCGCGCATCGCAGCGATTCAAAAACTGAAACCCGGCGAAGTCGTCGGTTACGGCATGCGCTATACGGCGCCATCGGAGCGGCGCATCGCGATTCTGCCCATTGGCTATGGCGACGGTTTTCCGCGCGTGCGCAACCAGGGCGGCGCGCTCATCCGCGGCCAACGCGCCCCGCTCATCGGCGGCATCGCCATGGACGCGATCATGGTGGACGTCACGGACATTCCCGAAGCAAAAATGTGGGACGAAGCCGTCATCATGGGCCGGCAGGGCCATGAGGAAATCACCGTGCACGACATGGCGAAGCTGAAAAACTCGGTGAGCTACGACGTGCTGACGAACTGGCGGTTGCGGTTGCGCCGGAAATCGGTGAACGGCGAATCGAAAATTCACACCGTCCAGGCAACCGAAACAGCCGCGGCAAAATAAATTCGGGGGAAACGATTTCGTTTTCCCCTGCGCAACCGACACGCCCGCGGAGCTAGAAGACCAGGGTCATCACCGCATCCGCCGGGCACCGGAGCTTCAAGGCGCGGCCTTCCACCCAAAGCTTAAGAGTCTGGTTGTAACTTTTCAAATTGAACAGAACCACGATGATCTTCCCATCCGGATTGACAAAGGACGTGGCCAGGAAATCATCACTGGACGAGGTGCAGGCAATCCGTTTGGCGCCCGGCTTGATAAACCTGGAAAATTGTCCGAAGACGTAATACGGAGGATTAAAAGTAAGCTCGCCGGTTTCCGTGTTGGCCGTGACAATATTTGATTTGGAATGGCCGGGCGATCCCCCGGCGTGCCGCGGGCCGCCTTCTTGATCGAGCAACAGGTTCCAAAAGGTAAAGCCATTCGCCCAATTGTTCAGATCCATGATCATGTTCCTGGCCAGGTTCAAGGCCGACCTCCAGGAACCGTCCATGCCGGCTTCCGTGTACAACAGCTTCTTGTCGGGAAAGGCATCGTGAACCATCCGGACATTGTCAAAATGGTTGCCCACATACCAATGATAGGCCGTGCCCCAGATGTACCGGGCCGCCAAGGGGTCTTCGTAGGCGATCTCAGCCCGCTGATACATGATGCCCCGGTTATGGTCCCAAATCATGATTTTTATGTCGGAAAGGCCGTTCTTTTTCATCGTCGGCCCCAGATAATCGCGCACGAAGTTTTTTTCTTCAGCCGCGGTATAGACGCAGGATTCCCAGACCTGGGTCGCCAACGCTTCGTTTTGAACGGTCAGGCCCCACATCGGAATCCCCTCAGCCTGATAGGCTTTGAAGTATTTTACAAAATAATCCGCCCAGGTCTGGTAATATTCCGGTTTGAGTTTGCCGCCATAAAGCATGTCATTGTTGTCTTTCATCCAGGCGGGCGGGCTCCACGGCGAGGCAAACAGTTTCAAGTTCCCCCGGGAGGCCTGGAGGGCGCCTTTGATAAACGGGATCCGGTTTTTCTGATCGTGCGCGATGGTGAAATGTTCCAATTCTTTATCCCCCGGCACATCATCATACGTGTAGGACTCAGCGGAGTAATCGCAACTGTGAATGGTGGTGCGGCACAAGGTATAGCCATTGCCTTCCACCGGGTCAAAGCTGGCCTTGAGGAACTGAGCCTGCGCAGACCGGGGCAGCCTGGCAAAAGTGTCGGCGGCCGCGTCGGTAAAAGCCCCGCCAAACCCTTCGATAGTCTGAAAGGTTTTGTTCGGATCAATCATGATGGTCGGAAAGTCTTCGTCGGGCTGCTCCAGGGCTTCAAAGGGGAGGAAACCGTTATTGGACAATAATTGTAATTGATCGGTGGCGGGCGAGGTCACAAACACTTCAGCCTGTTTGTAAACCCTTGGTTGGCCGTAAGATTGAAGAACCGTGAGACCCAGGAAGATTCCTGTGCAAAGCAACGACGAAAGGGCGCTGCCAGATGCGGTTTTGGTTATTTTCATATATTTTGGCGGATGATTTGAAATATACCGGGTTGAATTTCCGAATGCTAATTGTGCCTGGATCATAAGCCAGCTTTTTTTATGAGTTGAGCCATCGCGGCATTCAACCGGTTGACGCAAAACTTGAAAGGAGCCGGGCGGGCATGAGTCACCCGACCGGATCCGCCCGCGCCCAGGGCGCTTTTGGGAATCCAGCTGAAACCAGAGAATTTCAGGCCCGGCGGAACGTTCACCGGTCTCCACCATTTGCGGACGAGGCGGAACTGCTTGTTCAATTTTGGAACAGATTGAAATTTCCTTTGCCGGCGCTTTCCGGTTAAATTCAACTCGAAGGCTATGCCATGAAACTCCTGTTCTCCGAACAAAATTCCGATTACGAGCATTACCAGTTTCCCTATGCCATCTGGGCGGTGCCGGAGGACGGCGAATCGCCGGCGGACCTCTTTGATGCGGGTTTCCTGCCGTCGTCGCGTTACCTTGACCGTTTTTATCTCTGCCGCCAGGTGCGCGTGAACCTAGGGAAATTCAAACCGTCGTCCGAAAACCGCCGCATCTTGCGCAAGGGCGCGGGCATGGGGGTAAAACTCGTGCCGCGCGACCAATATGATTACACGCCCGAGCGCCGCCAGTTTTTCAAGACCTATGCCGACATCAAATTCGGCAAGGACGTGATGACGTTCGAGCGGCTCGACGCGCTGTTCAGCACGCCCATCATCTCGCACCTGCTCGTGTTCACGGACACGAAAACGGGCCGGGAAACCGGCGTGGCCACGCTTTATCTGGAAGGCAAGGCGCTGGCGTTTTATTATTACGCGTTCTACGACCTGAATTATTACGCGCGCAACCTCGGCATGTTCATGATGACCTCGGCGGCGGCGCTGTTCGCTGAACGTGGCGTGAAATATCTCTACCTGGGCACGTGCTATTCGCAGACCGCGCTGTACAAGACGCAGTTCGCCGGCGCGCAATTTTTCAACGGGTTCCGCTGGTCGGACGACCTGGACGAGTTGAAATTCATCATCAAGCGCGATCAGAAGGAACTGACCCAGCACCTGCTGGAAACCGAGGAATACCGCGGGAAATTCTACGACGGCGACCTCGGCAAGATCAGCGGTGCCAGCGCGTTTCGCATCAAAATCAAGTGAGGACTTTCCGGGATTGAAGAAGTCCGCCGGTCAAGGAGGAGGTAACGACCTCCGGTTTGAAGTCGGACCATCACGTTTTGACTTCGGTTTACCGGACCTTCGGGAAGTGGCGACGGCGTGTTCCAGCAATTCTTCCACTTTCAAAACCAGTTCTTCCGGCTGATACGGTTTGGTGAGATAAACATTGACGCCGGCCTCGAATCCCGCCACGCGAGTAAAGTAGCTGTCCATGCCCGTCAACATGATGACGGGAATGGAGGCGGTGGCAGGATTTTCCCGCAGCGTTTTGCAAAAATCGAGCCCGTTCAACTGCGGCAACATCAAATCCAGCACAATCAAATCGGGTGAAACGGAACGAGTTTTGATGAGGGCGTCCACGCCGTTGGCCGCGGTGCCGATGGCAAACCCGGCGTCTTTCAGGTTCCCGCGAATTGCTTCCAGTTGATCCGGATCATCTTCCACCACCAATATCTTTCTGCGCATAAGGATTGGTTTGATCCATACACCTGCCGGCAACAGCACCGCGGTACGAATAAAACACTGCTGGTTGGGAGCACAAACGATGCCGTCGTAACAATTCACTTTCTCGATAAATCAATGGAAATGCCCGACCTGGACCGGTGAACAGAGCGGACAATGACCATTACGGTAACTTCGACTAATCAAATGCGTAAATCAAAATGCCGTCGACAAATCCAGAGGTGTCTCGGAAGCAACGGGCGGCTCCAACGTCAGTGGCCGGTCGTGGTCCAGGAAAATTTCACAAACGCGGAAGAAATCGGCGGCCGTTTCTACACGGCGGATTTCAAACAGGAATTTTTCATTGATGCCTTCGCCAATGAAGTTCATGAACTTCTTCATCCGCTGCACTTGCGCTGATTCTTTCACGTCAGGCGTGATCTCGCCTTCCCGGAGTTCGCGGATGTAAGCCAGCACATCGCGGCCGGTGGGCAGTGTGATTTTTTCGCCGCGCAACCCGGCGCGAATTTGATCAAACAGCCATGGATTACGAATCGCGCCGCGTCCGATCATCAACCCGCGGGCGCCGGTTTCCGCGAGCAATTGTTTCGCCTGCGCGGCGCCGTGGACGTTGCCGTTCGCCAGCACGGGGCATTTCAATTCCTGCACCGCCCGCGCAATCAAATCATAGCGCACGCCGGGCCGATACATCTGCTTTACAGTGCGGGCGTGGATGGTGAGCAAATCAATCGGATGCTTCGCAAACAGCGGCAGTAACGCGTCGAATTCGGCGGGCGATTCGAAGCCAATGCGGGTTTTGACGGTGAACGGAAGCGTCACGGCGTCGCGAAGCGCGCCGAGGATGGCATCAATCTTTTGCGGTTCGCGCAACAGCCCGCCACCTGCGCATTTGCGATAAACCACCGGTGCGGGACAACCGAGATTCAATTCAATTGCGGCGACGGGATATTCTTGCAGCCCCTTTGCGGTGCCAACCAGCGCCGGGACATCGTTGCCAATGAGCTGAGCCACAACAGGTTTTCCGGTGGGATTTTCGGTGATGGACTGGAGAATCCATTTATCGAGTTGGGACTGGCTGTAAACCCGGAAGTATTCCGTCCAATAGACATCCGGCCCGCCATAACGCGCGATAACGCGCATGAAGCTGAGCGTCGTCACGTCCTGCATCGGCGCGAGCGCAAGCAATGGAGCTTCACTGCGGAGCAGTTTTGAAAATACTGCGGACGGAATCACACGCGATGTTAAACGGGATAAACCGGGAAAGGCGAATAATTCTTGCCTTTGCCGACGGTGTCCGCAACTTGAGGGGCAGTCATGCGTGGAAACATTTTCATCGGCACGGACAGCGGCGCGACCACCTCAAAAATCGCCGCCGTCCGGGAAAACGGCGAGGCTATTACCACCCGGATTCTTCAGCGGCCGACCAATGCGCAGAGCGGGCGCGAGGCCGTCATCAGCGGCTGGATTGCGGGTATCAACGAATTTCTCGCGCAGAATCGCCTGGAATGGCCGCAGGTCCAGGGCGTCGGTCTCGCCATCCCCGGCCCCTACGAACGTTACGGCGTGCTCGGCAAGTCCGCCAATTTCCCGGCGGGTTTTGCGGGCTGGAACGTCCATCAGGAATACAGCGCGGCGCTGGCCCGGCAGGCCGGGCGACCGGTGCAACTGACCGTGAACAACGACGGCCATTGCGGCGGCGTGGCCGAGGCACGGATGGCGCGAGGCGACCGCAAGCGGTCGGTGCTGATGCTGATGCCCGGCTCCGGCCTGGGCAGCGCGTTTGTGGATGAAAACGGCCTGCCGCTCATCGGTCAGACGCTGACCGCCATGGAAACCGCCCACATGGCCGCGCCGCTGCATCTGTTCGGCCTCGACAGCCCGCCGTTCCCCTGCGGTTGCGGGAGAAATTGGGGCTGCGTTGAAGCCTATACCGCCATCTCCGGCCTGCCGCATCTGCTGGGGGAAAAATTGAAAAAATTTCCCGACCACGAGCTCGCCCGGTCTACCGCGCCGGTGAAGGAAAAAGTCTTGTCACTCCGCAGCCGCGCACAAAAGGGCGACGCGCTGGCGGAGGAGATTTTCGATTTCCAGGCGCGGGCGATGGGTTTCCACGTGGCGAACCTGGTGATTCTTCTCGATCCGGGCATCGTCATCATTGGCGGCGGGCTGATGGATCACGAAACAACCACGCCGGAATTCCGCGAGCGCTACCTGCGCATCGTTCGCGAGACCGCCATGCCTTATCTCTGGCCAGCCCAGCGTGACACCCTCAAAATTGTCCCCGCGGTGCTGGGCGAATTATCACAGGCCATCGGCGCCGCGCTGGTGGCTTTTTATCAAAGCCGCGAAACTTGACACGAATTTCACGAATTGAATTGGGCTTGAGCACCCCGATAAGACGGTATCACATGTCTTGCTCAGGGCTTTGAATAATCTGTAACGTGATTAGTCGAGCCGTCCTTGTTATACCAAACTCCAAATCCAACTCTGACATTATTGCTATATTGCACCTGATATTGAATCTGTCCGGAGGGAAAATATTGAGTGTATAAACCGTTCGCTTTCCAATTTTCATAGTGCCAGACCTGACTTTTTGAACCATTTGGATAGAAGGACGTAAATTCACCAGAACGGCTACCGTTGGTGTAATTGGCTTCTGAGGATTTTTGACCATTGGCATAATATGTGATCCAAACGCCGCTGAAATTGGTAGCCGGCAACATAAAATAATCGCGCCATCTCGATACAAGTTTCCATCCCGTGAGAGGTCTGGCGTGAATATCATTGTTGTTGAACTCGCAACCGAGAAGCCAATAATCGTCTAGCCGATATTCCCGATATTCACCTATACCTCCGAACCCAGTTTCAGGCTGAGCGCTTAACTTGTAAGAGCGCAACAACGCCAAGATATTCGTCTCATCTTCGCCGTTTCTAATGTGGCAGGTGAAGAAGAACCATTTGAGTTTGGATGGCGGCTTGGCAGTGGCTCGAAGAATTTTTGCAGTGGCATCTCTAGTTGCCTGGGACGGAGAAGCAAGGTCTGCCGTCGGAGCGGTAGCAGGTTTGCATCCTGAGATTAGAATCAGCAACACTGCAAAGAATCGTTTCATGAAATCTGCAATTGTCGGCGCCTGGTTCTGGCGCGCTGCATTACCAAACCACTTTCCCCAATTTCCATCAAGCCTTAACCGTTCACCCACTTTTGTTCAGTTGAACTTGGCCGCCGTATCGGCTATGGTGTGACCCTATGACTTTGACGGAAAAAATCCTCGCCCGGGCGGCCGGCAAGCCGCGCGTGCAGGCCGGCGACAATATCTGGGTGAACGCCGACGTGCTTATGACGCACGATGTATGCGGGCCGGGCACCATCGGCGTGTTCAAACGCGAGTTCGGCCAGGACGCGAAGGTCTGGGACAAAACCCGGATCGTCATCATCCCCGACCACTACATTTTTACCGCCGATTCCAAGTCCAACCGCAACGTGGACATCCTGCGCGATTTCGTGAAGGAACAGGACATCGCGTATTTCTACGACGTGATTGACGACCCGAACGGCCACTGGCATTTCGACACGGGCAAGGGCCATCTAAAGAAGCAGTACGGCTCGCATTACGCGGGCGTCTGCCACACGGCCTTGCCGCAAAAGGGCCACACGCGGCCCGGCGAAATCCTGTTCGGCACGGACTCGCACACCTGTATGGCGGGCGCGTTCAACCAGTTCGCGACCGGCATCGGCAACACGGACGCGGGCTTCGTCATGGGCACGGGCAAGTTGCTCATCAAGGTGCCCGAGACGATGCATTTCCGGCTCGAAGGCAAATTGCAGCCGGGCGTGATGGCCAAGGACGTGATTCTCCATTGCATCGGCGAAATCGGCTTCGACGGCGCAACGTATCGCGCGATGCAATTCGACGGGCCGGGCGCGGCGTCACTCTCGATTGACGACCGCATGACCATCGCGAACATGGCCATCGAGGCGGGTGGCAAGAACGGCATTTTTGAATTCGATTCGCGCACGCAGGAATACGTGGACGCGCGGGTAAAATTGAACGGCACGAAATCCACTTACAAGCCGGTCGAGCCGGACAAGGACCAGAAATTCGTGTACGAGCTGGTCGTGAACCTCGACCAGCTTGAACCAACGGTGGCGTGTCATCCCGATCCGGGCCAGCGCAAGAAAGCGAAAGAGATGGGACACATCAAGCTCGACCGCGCTTATGTCGGCTCCTGTACCGGCGGCAAGACGAGCGATTTTGTTGAGTTCGCCCGCGTGTTGCGCGGGCATCACGTGGCCATTGACACGTTCGGCGTGCCAGCGACGCCGGAGATTGTGCGTGATTTGCAGACGACTTACTGGGGCAAACAGACCGTCTGGGACATCCTCGTGGACGCCGGCGTGCAGATGACCGAGAACGCCGGTTGCGCCGCGTGCCTCGGCGGGCCGGTGGACACATTTGGCCGCATCAACAAGCCCGGCATCAAATGCATCAGCGCGACGAACCGGAATTTTCCCGGCCGCATGGGCGACAAGGAATCACAGGTGTTCCTCGCCTCACCGATGACGGTGGCCGCGAGCGCGATTGCGGGGAAAATTGTGGATCCGCGCGAGTATTTGGTGAATTAAATCATTTCGCTTGTAACTTAAATCGTCCGCCGCATGATTTCATCGTGCGAGCAAAGTGGTGGACAATTGTACTGTGGCTGCCGCTGCTGACAGGCGGATGCGCGACGGAAGCGCTTTGGAACAAAACCCAACTGGATGCCTGGAACGAACCTGCCGACAACTCCAGGCTGCAACTGTTCGACGCCAGCCGGCAAAAGGATTTTCTGGTTATTTATGAAGAATACTCGGAACGACACGATTCAACCCGCACCCGAGCCTATTTTTTGAATCGAAACGCAAAACGCGTCGAGCAGGGGCGCAAGCCGCACTTTGTCAGCGCTCGTTGGTCACACAAACTGCCGCCGGTACCGGTATCCCAAACCCCGCCTGTATCCGGCACGAATTTCCCGCAAACCATTTTCGCCGTTATCTCAACCAACACACAGTCCTTCACAATTTATTCCAGCGAACACAGAACGAACCATGATTTGCCGGTGTATAACGATGGCTGGGGACGGATTGACCGGATGGCTTTGACGCCGGTGGCGGTCGTGGCGGATTTGACCATCCTTGGTGGCTGCCTTGGTTACATCTGGTTGCAAAGCGGCGGGCCTGGTTACTCTCGTTGAAGTTTCAAACCGGATTTTGCAGAAGAAGAATTTTTAAGGTTTCGCCGGCTTCGCAGCAATAAATAAATCGTGGAGGTCACGCCGTTGTCTGGAATTGCTGACCCGCGCGAGTATCCAGGAAATTAGCTGCGGAGGTTCAGCGTCTTACCGGCTGCTGAACTTTTCCAACTCCGCAATGAAGGCCCTCGGACCACCGGCGGCATAGCCCACCTGCCGTCCCAGCTCATTGCCCGCATAGTCCACCAACACATAGGTTGGATAACCGGTGACATGGTATCGGTCCGCGAGCGCCCGATTGGCTTGTTTGAGCGCGTCATCCTGGGGCTTGGTGCGCGGAAAATCCACCAACACCAATTCCAGATGGTTTTGGGCATACGTGGCGAATTGGTCCGTTTCCAATACTTCATGGTCAAACTTGATGCACCACGGACACCAATCCGAACCGGTAAAGTCGAGTAGTACCATTTTACCGTCCGTCCTTGCCTGCGCCAGCGTCTGGGAAAAATCAGTGCTCCAGTTCAAGTCCGACGTGTGGGTGATGGCTGATGGTCGCGGCCGGCTTTCGCCGGACGGTGCAGGCGCGGCGGGAGCATAAATGACAACCCGTTGATATGCGGCGTTGGCCCGGGCTTGTTTTTGTTCCACCTGACCGGCATTTACCGGATTATAGTGAAAATATTTTTGCAGGTCAGGGCTGAGGCTCTTCAACTTCGCGTTGGCCATGCCTTTGCCATTGTTGTAGGTGAAAAAAACATCGGTGGCGGTAACACTGAGCACGGTGATATTACTATAAATGTCAGTGCCGGACTGAAGCACCGGCAGTTTTTCATCAGCCCAAACCGACACCGCACCCAGCAAACCGAGAGCGGTAATTATGGTAAGACGCAGGTTCATGCCGGCTGTTACAGCAAGCTACCTGCCAAATTTCTTCCCGTAAAAGCAATGTGAAAGGGCGAGCGCTAACGCCCCTCTAGTTCGGCAGATCGCCGGGAAACGTCTGCGGACGCTTCGTCAGGGCGAGGTCACCTGGTAGAAGCGCTGCGGGCTGTTCGGCGCCTGCGCATCGGTGAACTGGAACTGGCCTGAGGTGATTACAATCGGCGCGCCCAGCATGGTCCAACTGCTGAACGGCAGCGCGAGATTGGTGGTACTGAACACGGTGAAACTGGCGCCGGGCGTGTTGGTAAAGGTGTTGGTAAAGGAGAACTGGAACGAGCCGTTGCCACTCTCCGCAGGTCTGGTCAAACGCAGCGGATTGCCACCGAGGGGTTTCTGTGCCTCGAACGCGCCGATGTCGCTGCCGTCGCCGCCAAAGGCGTTGGGAATGCCGGGAAAATCAATGGGCCGCTGGAAGCCGCGCTGGTCGGTGTTGAGATGCAATCCCGGGGCGGCGTAGCGGTTGCCCTGATCTATGGCCGGGCTGCCCCACAACAGCGCGTGCGTAAAGGTCGGGCCGCCGTTGTTCTGCAACGGACCGAGCAGCGGATTCGTGTTGATCTGGTCAGCCGTACTGGTCAAGTAGCCGCCGCCGTCATCACTGCTCAAGTTGTAACCGTCCGAGGTGACCGTGCCAGCGAGAGAGAAGATTGTTGCGCCCGACGTGCCGGCATTGAGGATGGTGTCCCCGATCTCTAGCGTCGCGCTGCCATCGAACCTGCCGTCGTTCTCGATCCCGCCGTCGCCGGCTGAATTGCCGCTGAAAGTGCCGGCGTTAATCGTCAGCGTCACACTGCTGCCACCCCACGCCCCACCGTTGATGATGGCCCCGCCGCCGCCGGCCGTGTTGGTGCTGAAGGTGCTGACGTTGATCGTCAGCGTCGCGTTGCCGTACCCGCCGTCGTTGAAGATGCCGCCGCCGTAGTTGGCCCAGTTGCCGCTAAGGGTGCTGGCGTTGACCGCCAGCATCGCGCTGCCGTACTCGCCGTCGTTGAAGATGCCGCCGCCGACGGATGCGTTGTTGCCGCTGAGGGTGCTGGCGTTGACTGTCATTGTCGAATTGCTGTTGTAGATGCCGCCGCCTGAACCGCCCGGAGCGCCATTGCCGGAGATGGTGCAGTTACTGATTGTCACACTGGAGCTGTTGTAGATGCCGCCGCCGTCCAGCAAGGTGCTATTATTGGTAATGACACTGCCAGTCAAGGTAAACACACTTCCGGCGCCGCCCCCGGCGTAAATCCCCGCGCCGTTCAGGTTGGTAGTGTTGCCATTGGCAATCGTCAGCCCGCTGATGGTCACATTGGTTCCAGTGACATTGAACACGCGGGAGGCGTTGTTGCCGCTCACCGTTAGCGCACTGGCGCCGGGACCGAGCATGGTCACGCTGTTGGGAACGTTCAGTTGGCCGTTGGTCAAAACGATTGTGCCGGTGACGCCGGTCATGTCAATGGTGTCGCCATTGGTTGCACTAGCGAGCGAGGCGCGCAGCGAACCGGAGCCGCTGTCATTGGTGCTGGTGACGGTGTAGGTTGTCGCCCGCAGACGGATGGGCGTGGCGCACAATAACGCCAACAAAGCGATGCGGAGGGTGAGTGAGGTGAGCTTGGTTTTCATAGATTCGGGTTCCGGTTTTTTTTGTACGCGGGTCGTTGGTTGAAACAGACGCGGCTCAGCGGCTCGTGGTGGAACTTTTATAATTCCTATTGCTTATCGTCAAAGCACAACTAAATAGCAAGATTAATGTTATTGAATTTTGACCTTGCCCGAGGCCGGCTAGCGGCCAGCCGGACTCAGCGCTCAGGGACATTACCCGAAATTCCGGGCACAGAAGCGAAAGAATGGCAGATGCTTGAGCTTTATTTCGCCACTTCGGATGCGCCAGGAAGAGGTGGCCTCGGCGGCTTCGTCGGTTTTTCCCCAGATTCAGGCTGGCCGGTGTCCGAACCGGCCGGCGCAGGCGGAAGTGCCTGCTCATCCAGCGGATGTTCGTGCTTCTGCCATTCCTCGGACACGCGGCCGTTCCAGCACGCCGTGTTCAGCGGATAGATGTCGGGATCAAAAATGACGTGATAGAAATGCCAGACCACAATGGCCAGGCAGGCCAGCACGGCCTCGTAGTAATGAATCGTCAGCGCCACGTCCACAATCCAGCGCGGCAGGAACCGGGTCACGTCCAGCTTGAACCAGATCATCAACCCGGTCGCGCCCATGATGATGGTGCCCCACAATACAGCCCAGTATTCCATTTTCTCCGCATAACCGAACCGGCCGACTTTTGGCTTTTCGTCGCTCAATCCGACGAGAAAACGCGCCATACATCGCAGGTCGGTGAAGTCTTTCTTCACCGGCAGCAAATCCTTGACCAGTCGCCGACCTTCCCTGGTCATCACAATGTGGATAAGGTGATAAAGCCCCGTCAGCAGCAGCACGATGCCGGCGATGCGATGAATCCAGCGGCGCACGGGTTCGCTCGAACCGAGCATCTGCGCCAGACCCGAATCGGGAAATTTCAAGGCGAACCCCGTGATGGCCAGAGTGATGAAGCTCAACGCCAGTACGGCGTGTTGCCAGCGGTGCGACAATCCCATGCGGAGCACAGGCCGACCGCTGGCGCGCAGATGGGCCGCGACTTTTTTGTGGAACAACAGGACGTTGTGCACGAGCATCGCGCCGACCACGACGAAGATCAGCGCCAGATAAATCCGCCGCACCCACCAGTTGATTTTGCCCGCCAAATCCCGCCGTTCGGGCGTCGCCGACAGGTCCGAGTGAATTTTGCCGCTCACGAACATTTTATCCGCGCCGGGATGGCAACTTCCGCACGTGGCGACGAGATTATTGGTGTTGATGCTCGAACGCGGGTCGGATGACGGAAGAATAAAATGGTAGCCGTGGCAACTGGCGCAGTTGGCAACGACGGTTGAGCCGTTTTGCGCCGCCAATCCGTGATAACTTTCCAGATAAGTTTTTACCCGGTCGTCCGGGAGATTGTACTTTTGATCGAGATAGACCGAGGCGTGGCAACGGCTGCAAACTCCGGAAATTTCCAGCGGCGTTCCATCTTTCAGCGCTTCGATTTTATGTTCCGAATGGCAATCGGTGCAGGTGGGTGCGTCGCGCTGGCCGGTGGCCATGGCCTTGCCGTGAACGCTGCCCGCCACGTCGCGCGCTTCCTGCGCGTGACAACGGCCGCACGTCTGTGCCTGCTGCACAAAGTGGAGCGGAGACGCCGGCGATGTCGGCGGGAGAATGCCATGCGAACCGTGGCAATCCACGCAGGTGGCGGCATCCTCGTGGCCCGCCTTGCGCGCCAGGCCGTGAACGCTGGCGCCATAGCTTTCACCCTGCGGTTCATGGCACCGCGCACAATTCACCGGCGGCACAGGCCGGCTGTCAACGGGATGCGCCGGCGTGATGTCGGTATGACAACTGACACAGGAATTTGTTTTGTGGACTGACGCCGCAAATTTGGCTTCGTCCACGAACAATGAGATCGCCCGACCGGCGGCATTGGTGGCCGTTAGTGTGTTGTCCGCATGGCAAACCAGGCAATCGTTGTTCGACATCGCCGGCGCCGCCGCGGCCCCGGCGGCGAGAACCAGCCCGAACCCGGTCAAGGCGACTTTTAGCGTTCGTACAACATTGCCCACTCTATAAAAATCCGTGGGCCCGGGCAAAAACGCTCTACGCGGCTTGGCATTTGTTGCGCCTTTTTTGGCGGTGACGGATGCGGATCCTCCACGCCATCAATGCGTCAGACGCGTCGCCATGGCGTAGATGATCAGAATCAGCAGGATAATGCCGAGGCCGAAGAAGAAATAGCCGAACGAGCGCGCGATGTTTTTCCAGCGTTCCCATTCATCCTTCACGCGGTGCTCGTCCAGTTTGCCTTCCGCCACGAGACGGTCGTACCAGCGTTTGCGCTCGTGCAGCATTTCGGTTTTGGAAACGCGGCCGGAGAAGATGACCGTATCCATCGGGAATTTCTCGATGCGAAAATGCGTGTTGAAGAAATGGATTGAGAAAATGAAGCCCGCCGCCAGCAATGCCTCGTCCGAGTGCAGGATGAGCGCGATGTTGATGATCCAGCCCGGCAGGAAGCGCGTGAAAAATGTCGGGAACCACATGATCAGTCCCGACGCGCCGATGATAGCTACACCCCAGAACACGGCAAAGTAATCGAATTTTTCCCAATACGTCCAGCGGTCGAACTCGGGTTTCGGGCCTTTGCCGAAGAACCACTTGTTGTGCGCCACGAAATCACGCCAGTCCTGCAGCGTGGGCACCATGGAGTCAGGACCGAACAATGTTTTCCAAAGCCGGTTGAGTTGGAATCGGCCGCTGGCCGGGTCGCGCAGCGATTTCCGGCCTTTCCACGCCTTGCCCGCCAACGCGACGAGGTGAAGACCGAAGTAAAAAAAGGTGACGATGGCGCCGAGACGGTGCAACGTCCGCGCGGTTTCCGGGCCGCCAATGACGCTGAAGATCGTTTTGGCCCAGTCGGTGTAATAAAATTTGAGGGGCATGCCGGTGATGACCAGCAGGAGAAAACTCGTCACGACCAGGAAATGCAGGAAACGCTCAAACGGCGAGAAACGCGTGAACCATTCGCCGTCCACCTGCGTTTGAATTTTCGCTTCGCGGAATTTCTTCGAGTCGTGCAGGTAGAGATAAATCGCGCGCACCAGCCAGCCGAGGGTGTGCAGGCCAAAGAACGCGAACGTGCCGATGAGCAGGCCGGTCATGGCCAGAAACACCGCATGGAGCAGTGGATAATTTTTCCCGTCCATCGGATTGGCGTGGGGTTTGTATTCAGTGAATTTGGCCGTGGCACCGGGATGACATTGCTGGCAGGTGGCCAGAATGTTGGTTTTGGACAGATGCGACCGCGGATCAGAGGGCGGCAGCACGTCGTGATAGCCGTGGCAATCGTAACAGGCGGCGACCTGCGGGGCGGCGTTGGGTTTGCCCAACGCCACGGCCTTGCCATGGTAAGTATCCCGGTAACCTGCCAGCCGGTCAGCGTGGCATTTGCCACAACGTTCGTCGCTGATGGCTTTGAAATTGTTGCCTTCCGGATTCACAATTTCGTGCGCGGTGTGGCAATCCGTACAGACCGGCCCGCGCGGATCGCCCCTGGCCAATAATTGGCCGTGAATGCTCCGGTTGTATGTTTCTTCGACGCCGAGATGACATTTACCACAGGTCCGGGCGACGTTGGCGTGGTTGATGGGTGAATCGCGATCCACGGCGCGCTTGATGTCATGGACACCGTGGCAATCGTCGCACGACGGCGCGACGATCAGGCCCATCTTGAGCAATGCCTGCCCGTGAATGCTGTCCATGTATTGCGCCGCCGCCTCGGGATGATTGATTTCGTATTCCTTCGTCAGTCCCCGATTGCTGTGGCATTTTGCGCATGTCAAGGGCAGGTTCATCTTGAATACGGGCGAAGCCGGGTCCTTGACCGGGAGAATGCCGTGTGAGCCGTGGCAATCCCAGCAATTCGCCGCGCCGGAGGCGCCAAGCATGTGGCTCACGCCGTGAATGCTTGTGGCATAATCCTTCGCTTCCTTTTCATGACAGTGCGCGCAGTCGGGCGGACCCAACGGGTCGTGAACAAGGTCTTTGACGCCAGTGTGACAATCCACACAGGCGAGGTTGGCATGGACTGATTTCTGAAAGACATTCGTCGGAAAAACCAGCGATTCGGTTTTGCCGTTGACCACGCGCGTGGTGTTGGGATCAAGATGGCAACCCAGGCAATCCGCGTTGGCAAATTTCGCCGGCGCGTTGGTCGGGGCGGTTTCCTGGGCCGTCGCAACGCTGACCACCAACCCGAAGCAGGCCAGCAGGCAAATCACTGCCGCTCCGACGGCCTGATGCCGGACCACACCCGGGCGCAAAATGAACACCGGGCAATCGCCGGTCACCGCCGCTACGGTTGTTTTATTTGCACTCATCGTGAATTTTTCTGCCCGCATCGGCAACAGCCGGCCTTTTCGCGGTTTCTCTCCGCGCTCCTGTGCGCACGAATTACAGCCTTCCGGTGGTGCTACTTCTTGAAAGTCCGCATGTAAGCCACCAGACCCTTGATATCTTCGTCGGACAGATTTGCGGCCGGCCTCATCACGTTCTTACCGTCACTGGTCTTGAAACCTTCCTTGATGGCCTTGTACGCGGCATCATCGGTCAGCGCGGCCTGAACACTGGCATCAGTGTAGTCTTTACAGTTGAGCCGCTTGCCCATGTTGGTCTGGCCCTTGCCATCAGCGCCATGGCAGCGGGCGCATGAGGCAGCCCAGTTATCCTTCGGGTCCGCGGCGGAAGCCGCCAGGGCGGCGGTAAAACCCATGACGCCGGCAAATAGAATTATCTTTTTCATCGTTGTTGGCTTGTTTTCGTGTTTTGGGGGCGCAGTTATTCGCGCCTTTTCCAATAATAGCGTCGTTGATGAGGTCAGTATTCACTACCCATGTTTTGGCCAACGCACGGCATTTTTTGCGTTACAAAAGAAAACAACCGATTGGAATGCTGGCGAAGCACTGGCGGAAAACGGGTGACGGAGCCGCGGATAGCGGATCCGCGCTTCCGCAGCGGCGGGCATTCCTCCAAACCAACGCTGCCGGTTCCGGTTATTTCGGCAGATTCGACCCGGGCAGATAAATCGTGAAGGCGGTGCCTTCGCCGGATCGGGTGTGGACATGCAGCGCGCCGTGAGCTTCCTTGATCAGCCGCTGAACGATGCTGAGGCCCAGCCCGGTCCCCTGGCGCGCGCCCTTGGTGGTAAAGTAAGGTTGAAAAATCTTTGGCAATACCTCCGGTGGAATGCCCGGTCCGTTGTCGCGCACCCACAGTTTGACCACAGGCGAGGTGTTGTCCGCGCCTTCGACATTGAGCAACCGGTCATTCGGGGTGTCCTTGAACTTGGAGAGATCCAGCGGCGTGCGCAGAATCTCGCCGCCAATTTCCACACGATGCTTCTGCGGCACGCATTGAAAGGCGTTCACGGCCAGGTTGAGCAAAATCTGGATGAGGTCGGTGCCGTTGATTTTGACGCCCGTGTCCTCGGCCAAAGGCGTGATGCTGAATTCGTTCTCCTGCACGCTGGGGTGCACCCGCATGAGTTGCTCCAGGTCCTTGAGCAACTGATTGACACTGACGCGCGGAGCGTGTTCGTCCGACTGGCGGCGGAGAAAACCGAGATACCGCCGGGAAATTTCAATGCAATTGCCCACCTGCCGCGCGATGATGCGCAGGCGGTCCTTGATGAACTCCAAATCCTCCAGTTCCATTTGCGAAGTGCGGTTGAGCCGCTGGCTGAGCACCTGCACAAAGCCGGAAATGACCGTCAACGGGCCGTTGATGTCATGGATGATGCTGGCATAGATGTCGCCGCGCGTCTTGGCGATCTGTTCCTCGATGCGTTGGTTCTGCAATTCCGTCAGCAACTCCTGGACTTTTTCCGCACTATTGTGAATTTCGCCCTCGAGGACCCGGCGTTGCATGGCCTGCGCGACGGCGCTGCGAATGGTCGCAATGTCGAACGGCTTGTTGATGTAATCGCACGCGCGCAGCCGCAGCGCCTGCCGGATGGTGTCCGTCGTCTCGAACGCCGTGATCATGATCGCCTCGATTTCCGGGTTCACGAATTTGAGGCGTTCCAGCGCCTCGATGCCCGACATGCCCGCCATGCGGATGTCCAGCACCGCCACGTCCACCGGATGCTTTTGCGCCAGCTCAATCGCCGTCGGCCCGTCCTCGGCCATCAGCAAATCGTATTCGTCCTTGAAAATGACGCGCAACGACTGGCGCGGGCCGTCCTCATCATCCACAATCAACAATACACCACGCCGTTTGATTGGTACCGGCTCAATGACATCGGCAATGACAGGCTCCGTCTCTACTTCAGAATCAGCGGTCAAGATCATAGATTGAAATCAAGTTGCTCGGTTCAATTTCACTGAAAACATCTAATAGGCCCATTCTACGCAAAATGGCCTCACTCACAAGCGCAAAGCGTGCCAGATTTTGACAATCCCGAATGCAACAGGGCCAGCGCCTGCCGGGCGGTGATTTCCTTGAATTTCCTGCGTTCACAAGCGTTGAATCTGCGCTCCACCACGGTTCCGAATGCCCCGGCCAGGGCAATGAAAACCGTCCCCACCGGCTTGGTTTTTGTCCCGCCGCCCGGTCCGGCAATGCCGGTGATGCCCAGCGCAAAATCCGCGCCGAACTTTCTCCGCGCCCCTTCGGCCAACTCGCGCGCCACGGCTTCGCTCACCGCGCCGTGCGACGTGAGCGTTTCCCTCCGGACGCCAAGAAATTTTTGCTTGGCCGCGTTGCTATAGGCCACCACGCCGCCCAGCAATACCGCCGAGGCGCCGGGCACGTTCGTGAGCCGGTGCGCCAGGCAACCGCCCGTGCAGGATTCGGCCAGCGCGAGCGTCTGCTTTCGTCCCGCGAGCCGCCGGAGCAACTCCGCTTCAAGTCTGAAGTCCGTCCTGGAACCAACGTTCTTGCCGGCAACGGATTTGGGCATGGCGGGATTCCGGGCAGCCTTCACGGCGAGCGGCGCGGTCGAAAATTCTGGATTTCAGCGGTGAATGTTCCGACGACGTAACTTTTCATCTCGTCCGGCAGACAAAGATAAACCTTTCCCGGCAACCGATTGCTGGAAACCGTTCCGAATTCCAGCCTCATCGCATAACCATTGGTAAATGATTCTGTGACTCGCATATTGCCATCCCGCCAAACCAGTGCGACTGCCGGAATGGAACCGGTCTGATTGGCGCCGACTTCAAAATTCCTGCCGCTCAGCACTTCCATTTCGTTCGAGGCATCGTCGCTGTGGACAAGAAAAATGTTCGCCGCCATCTCCGCCTGCCAGCCCGGGCCGGACCGCAACGTCAGGAAATCATGCAGCAAAACCGCCTCCCGATAGACGAAATCCCTGCCGTGAATTTTTCCCGCCGCGGCTTTTTTCGGGTAAACCGCATTCTTCAAATCCAAAGTCCAAAGCGGGCTGATCGCCATCGGCACCGCATTGGTTTCCGCCATCGCCGTCCGCCCCGGCTGCGACTGGACAATCTTCTCGCGCACGAACAGCGCCGTGACAACGGCGCACGCCAGAATCAGCGCGAAGATCAACAACGCGGGTTTCCTTTGATGCACCACGGGCGAGGCTGCCTTCGTGGAGGGCGCGGGCGGGAGGATGACCGGCTTGAGATATTGCGTCGCGGACAGTTGATATTTTGAACCCACCGCCGGCGCCTTGGGCACGATGACGATTTGGAAACAGGTCGGGCATTCCACTTGCGCGCCGCTGGCACTCGAATCCACCGCCATGCGTTGGCCGCAAACCGGGCAGGCAAATTTGAACTCGCTCATGGCTGACCGGGAAAACATTTCACATCCACGCCCCAGCGGCAATGAGGATTTTAAGTAATTTTAATCCGTCTTTGGGATTGAATTTTGCCGCCGCATCTCAAAACCTGTGTTGATCCGCGTTCAGCGGCGATTTAACCAAAGCACATGAAAAAAATTTCTCCTGTCTCCCGCAGCGGACGGTTTGCCGGCGGCCCGGCGGCAGAGCTGGCTCAATTCACCCAATCCGTCTCGTTTGACCGGCGGCTCTGGCGGCACGACCTCCTCGGTTCACTCGTCCACGCCGACATGCTCCAAAAAATCGGCGTGCTCTCACGCGCCGAACGCAACAGCATCGTGCATGGCCTCAAAACCCTCGCCCGGGAAATCGAACAGGGAAGATTCCGGTGGAAGGCCGGGCTCGAAGACGTCCACATGAACATCGAGGCCGAATTGACCCGGCGCGTGCCTGCCGGCGCAAAACTGCATACCGCCCGGTCGCGTAACGACCAGGTTGCTCTCGACGTGCGGCTCTGGCTGCGCGATGAAATTGTCATGTTGCTCGGGGAAATCGCCGATTTGCAGCGGACCCTGGTTTCGCTCAGTGAAAAGAACGCCGACGTGCTCATTCCCGGCTACACGCACCTGCAACGCGCGCAGCCGGTCTATCTTGCCCACCACCTGCTCGCCTATGTTGAGATGCTCGAACGCGATTGCGAACGGCTTTGGGATTGCCACTCGCGCGTGAACGTCTGTCCGCTCGGCAGCGGCGCGTTGGCCGGCTCCACCCTGCCGCTCGACCGTGAATTCGTCGCCCGGCTGCTCGGCTTCGTGGACGCCAGCGGCCGGCCACAGCTTACGCAAAATTCCATGGACGCTGTCAGCGACCGGGATTTCGCCGTCGAATTCTGCGCCGCCGCCGCGTTGCTGGCCGTTCATTTCTCCCGGCTGGCAGAGGATTTGATCCTTTGGACGAGCGCGGAATTCAACTTCATCAAAATCGCCGATGCCTACACGACCGGCTCCTCGCTGATGCCGCAGAAGAAAAATCCCGACATTGCCGAACTGGCGCGCGGCAAATCCGGCCGCGTCATCGGCAACCTCGTTGCCCTGCTGACGTTGCTGAAAGGCTTGCCGATGACTTACAACCGCGATTTGCAGGAGGACAAGGAACGGCTGTTCGACACCACCGACACGGTTCGCGCCACCACGCGCCTCCTGACCGCAATGTTGCGGAATACAAAAATCAATCGCGCCGCGTGCGAAGTTGCCGCGAATGACCCGGCCTTGCTGGTAACCGACCTGGCAGATTATCTCGTGCGGAAAGGAATGCCGTTTCGGCAGGCGCATCATGTCGTCGGCGCGGTTGTCGCGCTGGCGGAAAAACTTGGCAAACCGCTGAACCGGCTGACGCTCGCCGAATTGCAGTCCGTGGACCCGGTGACCGGGACCAAATTTTTTGGCCGCGACGCGCTGGCGGTGTTCGATTTGAAACGCGCAATGGCAAAGCGCCATCTCACCGGCGCGCCGGGAACAAAGGAAGTCGCGAAGCAACTCACGCGCTGGCGGGAACAGCTTTCGTAGTGAGTTCAAAAAAAGAAACGAGGCAATTTGTTCTTGGGTTTTTCAATCCGAGCTTATTCGGCATTTATGTTTTTATTGCTGTCCTGTCTGTGGTCATTTTTGGTGTTTATCTTTACGGATATGGTTGTTGGTTTCGAGCTGGTGACTTTGTTTTCATATTTATCATCCCGACAATTTGCATTCTGTTTCTGATTGTCGTTTCGGCAGGTTGGTCGCAGGCGCAAATTTGGAAGCGTCTGTTAAAGCAGCCAGAAACAAATCAAATGCCCTTGTCCGAATTGTTATACAGGGCCGCAATTGTGGCTTTTGTAATCTTTTTTTTGAGCGCTGGCGTTGGTGCAAAAACCCGTGAAACACGCACCCGGCGAATTTGCAGAGACTGCAACACCCTGATTGCCGATCTCGAAAAGGAAAAGAAATTGGACGGCATCTATCCGACTAATGCCGTGGTTTTGGTGAAAGGAAATACAGTTTTACACCGTAAATATTTTTTTTATTACGGTCAGCCTAGTACGAATGGAATTGAATGGTCTGCCGATAAAATTGCCGAAGCGAACATAAGCCTTTTTATCACAACAAACAGTTTTCAATTAGTGGTGCCAATTGAAAAAATGTCCCCGATTAGTTTTTCCAGCTTTTTTGTTTATTCCTATACTTCCGAGCATCCTTATTGGAACAAAACGAAACTTCACTGGTTCCTCGGCGGCGCTTTTATTGACGAACCAGAACATTGAATCCTGAAACTTTGGTTGATTCTGTCTCAATACCAATCGTCTTGCATGAATGGCGGCGCGGCATGTCGCGCTTGTTTCCCCTGTCCTTTCAGGACAAATTTTTTCACCTGTTTGTTCCAGACACTAACGTGTCTGGCTAATGTCCGCCGTCGCTCCGCAACAAACTTCGTGCCGTAGGCACAAGTGGATATTAGCCAGCCACAAGGTGGCTGGTAACGTTCCGCAAAAAAATCCTCCCCGTCCCGGCGGGACGGCGGAAACATCCGTGCTCAATCCATTTGCAAATTCGGCCGTCCTTTCAGGACGAATTCATTTGCACATCTTGACCAGACACGTTGTATCCGGCTAATGTCCAATGTCGCTTCGCGATAATATGGCGTATGCCATCAACTCATTTAAGCCTGCACTACCACATCGTCTTCAGCACGAAAGACCGGCACCCGTTCGTTGCCGATGCGTGGCGTTCACGCTTGCACGAATATCTCGGTGGACTGGTCCGCGCAGCGGATGGAATCCCCGAAGCCATCGGTGGCACGGCGGATCATGTTCATTTACTGGTTGGTTTGCGCGCAACCCATGCGCTCGCGGCGTTCGTGCAGGACGTCAAACAGTCTTCGTCGCGCTGGATACACGAAGTCATCGGCATAAAGAATTTCGCGTGGCAACCAGGTTATGGCGCATTTACGGTGAGTGTTTCAAACTGCGAGGCGGTCAAAGAATACATTGCCCATCAAGCAGAACATCACCGGACAAAATCATTTCAAGAGGAATATGTGACTTTTCTCCAAAAACACGGTGTGGAATACGATGAAAAATATTTGTGGTGAGCTTATCCGGCGTCCCTTGCGGGACACAATCCGGTTTGGTCTGGCTTTCCAGCCACTTCGTGGCTGGCTAATATCCAGTGTTCCTTTGGAACAATGAGAACGCAAATGTCAAAACTGTTGAAAGAGTTGCTCAAGGCAACCTCGCGCTCGTTTTACCTGACTTTGCGCGTGTTGCCGGCCCGGGTGCGCCCGCAAATCGGCCTCGCCTACCTGCTCGCGCGCACCACCGATACCATCGCCGACACGGAAATTGTCCTGCTGGCGCAACGGCTTGACGCGCTGCAACAATTGCGTCAACGCATCCTGGGTAAATCCACCGCACCGCTGAATTTCGGCGGACTCGCCCAACAACAAGCCTTGCCCGCCGAGCGTCTCCTGCTGGAAAAGGTCGAAGCCAGTCTGGCACTATTGCAAAAACTTTCGCCTGCCGATCTGCAACGGGTCCGGGGCGTGCTGGACATCATCATCAGCGGCCAGCAACTGGATTTGGAGCGGTTCGCCGGGGCCTCCGCCGAAAACATCATCGCGCTCAAATCCGCCATTGAACTCGATGACTATACCTATCGGGTCGCCGGCTGTGTGGGCGAGTTCTGGACCCAAGTGTGCCGCGCGCATCTGTTCCCGCGCGCGGAACTGGAAGATGCGCAACTGTTCGGCGACAGCATCCGTTTCGGGAAAGGATTGCAACTCGTCAACATTTTGCGCGATTTGCCGGCGGATTTGCACAAGGGCCGCTGTTACTTGCCGTCCCTGGAATTGGACCAGGCCGGCTTGATGCCGTCGGTCCTGTTGTCACCCGTGAACGAATCCCGGTTCCGCCCGCTTTACCACCGTTACCTCGATTTGGCGGAATTGCATCTGCAGGCGGGCTGGAATTACACCCGTTCACTGCCACGCGGGCAGATGCGGGTGCGGCTGGCCTGCGCATGGCCGATTTTGATAGGCGCCAAAACGATTGAGCGACTGCGCTCCGCCAACGTGCTGGAACTGCGGCAAGGCGTCAAAATTTCCCGGGGCGCAATCCGGGTAATTTTGCTGCGTTCGGCGCTGCTTTATCCGCTGCAAACCGCATGGCAAAAGCAGTTTGTCGCCAGCCCGAAAGCTGTTGCATCCAGCCCCAAATTAGGGTAAGGAAACATCATGCGAATTTCCAAGTTGTGCCTTGTGGTTTGCGCGGTGGCCCTCAGCGCCACTTCCCCGACTGTCCGCGCAGACGACAACCCCGCTCAAGCCGCCGCCCGAGCAGCGTTGGAGGAACAAATGCGCGCATTGGACATGCAACCGGCGCCGACGAATGCGCCAGTGCCCGCCCCCGTGACGCCGGCGCAACCGGCCCAGCCTGCGGTCAAAGCGCCGGCTCAACCCGCGGTGACAACCCCGCCGCCGGTGTCCAATCCGCCGGCGATGGAAACCAATCAATCCGCCGCGCCTGCGGCAACGATGCCAACAACGAACGTACCGCCGGCCCAGCCGCCACCGGTTGCCGTCACTCCCTCCGGGGCGACTGTGCAGCAGCCAACCAATCCGCCGGCGACAACAGCCCCGGCGATAACTCCCGCGCCCCGCGTTGCGCCGGTTCAAACGACCAAACCAGCGACGTCATCGGCTTCGAGTTCGGGGAATAGTTTATTTGCCCCGGTGCCGCCGCCCTCGGGCGGTACCCCCGCCGGGGCAATGCCGGAGGAAAGCATGCCGTCATCCACTGCGTCCGCGGTGCCAACGGCGGTTCAAGTCCCGGCACCCGCCCCCGTTCAATCCCTCCCCCTGGAGCCGTCACGAAAGAATAACAGCGCGGCTATTCCGGGAGGAGAACTGGGTCTGAAACCAATCGTGGCGCCGCCGCTGCCGATTTCCGCCACTCAACAAGCGCAACTCCAGGCTTTGCTGGAGAAATACAATTCCGGCGCCATCACGCCGGTGCAATACCAGACCGAGCGCGCCAAAATTCTGAACCAATCCCGTTAAGAACCGCCTGCTTTCCTGCCCGCCGGTTCTTATCGGCGGGCTTTTTCTTTGCCACCCTCAGCCGCCAACTTTAAACTCTGACCGCACATGCACGATTTTCGTTACCTCGGCAAAAAATTGTTCTGCGAAGGCGTCGCCGTGGAGGCGCTCGCGCGCCGGTTCGGCACGCCGCTTTATGTTTATTCGCAGCACACGCTGACGGACCATTTTCGAAAACTCGACCGCGCTATGTCGCCGGTGGAGCACCTGGTTTGTTTTTCGGTCAAATCCAATTCCAACCTGTCCCTGTTGTGCGCGCTCGCCAGGCTTGGCAGCGGTTTTGACATTGTGAGCGGCGGTGAATTGCAACGTGTCCTCGCGGCCGGCGGCGATCCGCGCGGGTGTATTTTTGCCGGCGTCGGCAAAACGGAAAACGAAATTGAATTTGCGCTGCGGCAGAACGTGTATTCGTTCAATGCGGAAAGCGAGGCGGAATTGCAGCGCATTCATCGCGTGGCCGCGCGGCTCAAGCGCATCGCGCCTGTCGCCGTGCGCGTGAATCCGAACGTCGCGGCGCACACGCACGCCAAAATCACCACCGGCACCTACGAGAACAAATTCGGCATCGCGTTCGAGCAAATCGAAGGCGTCTATGCCCGGGCGGCCCGGTTGAAAAACCTGCGCCTGCGCGGACTGCAAATGCACATCGGTTCGCAACTGACCAGCGTTGCGCCCTTCGAACAAGCCGTGCGCAAAGTCCTGCCGCTGGTGCGGCGGCTCGCGGAGAGATACGAACTGGAATTTCTGAGCATCGGTGGCGGACTGGGAATCGTTTACCAGCCTGCGCTGGCGAGCGGTTCACCCGGCTGGTGGAAAACCGCGGCCGCGAAAAACATTTTGACGCCGGCGAGTTATGCCGCGCGTCTGCTGCCGCTGTTGCAACCGCTCGGCGTGAAAATTTTGCTGGAGCCGGGCCGCTTCATTTCCGGCAATGCGGGTATTCTGGTCACGCGCGTCGAATACGTGAAACGCACCGGCCAAAAGAATTTTGTGATCGTGGATGCCGCGATGAATGATTTGATTCGCCCGGCGTTCTACGATGCGTATCACGAAATCGTGCCGCTCGTCCGCAAAACCGGCGGAATGATGAGAGCCGATGTCGTAGGCGGCATCTGTGAATCCGGCGATTATTTTTGCAAGGACCGCCCGCTGCCAGGGGTCGGTGAGGGTGATTATCTGGCGTTGTTGAGTGCCGGGGCCTACGGGTTTGTCATGGCGTCAAATTACAACACACGCCCCCTGGCTGCCGAGGTTCTGGTGAGCGGCCGCCGCGCCGCGGTGGCCCGCGAACGCCAGCCAGCCAAAGAAATTTGGTCGGGCGAGAAAGTTGTGGCATGGTTAAGGTAGTACCGTGAACACCGAATTTTCCATCGCCGCGCACTGGCCGGACGGCTTTGATGAAAGCAGGCTCCGCCTGTGGGCAGAAAATCTGCGCGCACAGCTTCTGGCGCCCCAGGTTTCACTCGGCCTGGTTTTCATGTCGCCGAAATTCTTCGCGCATGCGCGGCCGACGCTGGAAATTTTGCGTGTCCATGCCCGGATTCCCCTGCTGGCGGGTTGTTCCAGCACCGGATTGATCGCCGGTTCAAACGAAATCGAAGGCGCGACGGGATTTGTGCTGGCGCTCTATTCCCTGCCGGGAGCGGAATTGCAGGGGTTTCGTTTTACGCAGAAACAGGTGGAAGAGGCCAATGGCCGGGCCTACTGGCATTTGGAAACCGGCCTCGAGCCGAAGCGCACGAATGGCTGGCTCGTGTTCATTGACCCGTTTCATCTCGATGCGGAAAGCTGGCTCCGTTCGTGGAACGAAGCTTACGCGCCGCTACCGGCGCTCGGCGGCCTGGCCAGTGGGGTTTTCTCCGATCAAACCACGCAGATCTATTTGAACGGCGACGTGTTTGAGGACGGCGGCGTCGCCGTTTCCGTCGGCGGCGACGTAAAACTGGCGAGCGTCATTTCCCAGGGTTGCACGCCCATTGGTGAGACGTGGACGCTCACGCGCGTCGAACATAATTTAATCCGCCAAATTGCGAATCGCCCCGCTTATGCGGTGCTGGCAGAGACGTTTCAGAAACTTCCGCCCGCCGAACAACAAAAGGCACGCGGCAACCTGTTCATCGGCCTGGTCGTCAACGAATACCTTGAGGATTTTCACCGGGGCGATTTCCTCGTGCGCAATCTCATCGGCGGCGACCCGAACTCCGGCGTGCTGTCCGTCGGCGCGATGCCGCGTGCGGGGCAAACCATGCAATTCCAACGGCGCGACGCGGCGGCGGCAAACGAGGACATGAACGAGTTGCTCTCCCGCGCCAAAAAACAGCTTGCCGCAACGACGATTTACGGCGGCTGCCTCTGCTCCTGCAACGGCCGCGGCCAGAATCTGTTTGGCCGGCCAAATCATGATGCCGAAATGGTACAGCAACGGCTCGGCCCGCTGGGCCTGACCGGGTTTTTCTGCAATGGTGAAATCGGACCGGTTGGTGAAAAGAACTTCCTCCACGGTTATACTGCTTCGCTGGCGCTGTTTGTGAAAAAGTAACCCCGAACACTTTCGGGGTTGCATTTGCCCGCCGACCCGCCATGCTCGCGGGAAAATGGTTTCTCCGGAAGAACACCCGACGGAATCGAATCCCGCCGCACCCCCGCGAAGTCCGGGTGGCGAACGGCGACGCGGCCGGCGCGGCGGGCGCGGGCGTGGCCGCGGGCGTGGTCCACGCCCGGCCACGCAAATCGCGCCAGGCGATCAGCCCGCGGGCGCGCCTGCCGAAGAAACCACGGCGCCGCCCCCACCAGGGCTTTCAAATGTTGCCCCGGCTGGAAAAGATTCTTCCGCCATCAGCCGGGCGATTGACGAAGTACGGCAAATCGTCGAATCACTCGAACAGGCTTTGGAGCAAATGGAAGAAGTGCAGGAACTGGTTGAAATGGCGGACCGCCAGAAATCCGCCGACGAACGTGAAATTGAATCATTGCGCCGGGCACTCCGAAGAATGCAGTCGCCGCGCGGCCACAAAGACACGCCGCACGAACAGGGCGGCGGTTAGAATCCCTCAAACACCCGGGCCAGGCGGTGGTTCACGTAGAGAACATTGCGGGAGCCGAACAGAGGTTTGCGCCGCTTTTCAATCCGCACCGGCCATTGTTCGGCATCGCCAACCATAAAGTCAAAAACTTCATGGATCGGCTCGTTTAACAGGCGGACGGCGCGGCGGACGGGTTTGTTGTCCACGCGAATGAGCAAGGTGCCGCACAGTTGGTTGAAATTAAATTCGACGTGGTGCTTTTCCACGTCGCCGACCTCAAAAGAGAACTTCATAGATATACGTCTTGTGACGCCGCCCTCTGCGCAAATTCCATGCCGCTCCCCCCAAAAAAAATGCGAACGGAATTTTCAACGATAATTTGTGGACTAATCAAAAATTCGGACCTGACCGGCGCGGCCACAGGCTGAAAAACTGTCTCAAAACCGTTCAGCGGCAATTCCATTCTGGCATTAACGGAGAAGCAGACGCAGCTCCTCCGGCCGATTCGTTGGCGGCTGACACGCATTGCCGGTGCAAAGATAAGCAACCGCGCCGTCCTGGACGGGAAGGGTTCGCGCGAATTCCTCGACCGCGCCCGAATTGCCCAGGACAATTTTGTTGGGCTGATAGACCGAATGCACGGCATGTAACAATTCCTGAAATTGTGTGGAGTTCGCATCTCCAACGATAACGATGCGATGAGGTTCTTCGAGCCAGAAATCCACCGCCTGCAGCAGGAACGGCATGGCTTGCGGAAAATTTTGCAACCGGTGCGCAAACAATCGCAGCGTGGCTTCGGCAGGACTCCGTAAATCCTGGCGGCCGGTGATGGCGGCCAGTTTCAGCAAGGCCAGGGTCGCCATGGAATTACCGGACGGTTCCGCGCCATCGTAATCGTCCTTCACGCGCAGAATCAAATCCTTCGCGGCAGCGGCGCTTTGCCAGAAACCGCCGTTTTCCGCGTCGTAAAATTTCATGATCATCGCTTCAGCGAGGGCAATGGCAAAATCCAGATGCTTGGGCACGAGTGTTGCCTCGTAGAGTTCGACGACGCCGGCGAGCAGAAATGCGTAACCTTCAAGCAATTGCACGCTATCGCGCCCGCCGTCACGCCAGCGATGAAACAGTGTTCCATGAATTGCCGATTGCCGATTGCCGATTGCCGATTGCGGCGGAGGTTCCCAAAGTTTCGCGCGGATAAATTCGAGATTTTTCTCCGCAGCCATGACATATTTCTCTTCGCCAAGAACCACGCCGGCGCGCGCCATCGCGCCAAGCATCAGCCCGTTCCAGGACGCGAGAATTTTATCGTCGAGCTGCGGGCGAACGCGCCGGCTGCGAGCGTCGAACATTTTTTGTTTGGCGGAGGCGAACAGGACAAGGTCGCGTTTTGTTGAATCAGTCGCGACCCTCTCCCCGCCTGGCGGGGAGAGAGTGGCCGAAGGCCGGGAGAGGGATTCAACAACACTCAAAACGTTTTGCCCCGGCAACGGGTGCGGATGGCTGTGGTCAACGAAGTTTCCGTTTTCCGTGATGCCGAAGCAGCGGACGACCACAGGGAATTCCTCGGCGGTCAGCAGCTTTGCGAGTTCATCTTTCGTCCAGCAATAAAATTTTCCTTCGTGACCCTCGCTGTCGGCATCTTCGGCGGAATAGAAGCCGCCATCGGGATGCGTCATGTCGCGCAGAACATAATCCAGGATATCACGGACGACGCCGGCGAAAAGGGTTTCCTTCGGAGGGACGAGCTCCGCGAGTCCCGAATTTTCCTTTGAGTCAGGGACTCGTGCAACTCGTCCCTCCGAAATCAGATGGGCGTCGAGGTAAAGCTGCGCGAGCTGCGCGTTATCGTAGAGCATTTTCTCAAAGTGCGGCACAAGCCATTCGGCATCCACCGCATAACGGGCGAATCCGCCGCCGAGCTGATCGTGAATGCCGCCGGCGGCCAGGCGCTCACACGTATGCAGAACCATCCGGACAGCCTCTTCATCGTGAAATCGCGCGGCGCAAAGGAGCAAGAACAAGGGAACGCCCGGCTGCGGAAATTTCGGCGCGGCACCGAAGCCGCCGTGGCGGGCATCGTACGATGTCTTGAAAACCGCCGCCGCGTGCCGCAGCACGTCCGCCGTCAGTAGCAGATTCGACCTGGGGGAACCGTCAGCTGCCGCCGCGAGCCGGGCATGAATTTCGGCGGCGGAGTCCATAAGTTCACCGCGGTGTTCCTGCCAAAGCCCGGCAATTTGCCGGAGCAATTGCCGAAAACCCGGTCGACCCTGACGGCCATCCGGCGGGAAATAGGTGCCGCCGAAAAACGGCTTCAAATCCGGCGTCAAAAAGACGCTCATCGGCCAGCCGCCACCGCCGGTCGTCGCCTGGACGAAAGTCATGTAAATCTTGTCCACATCGGGGCGTTCCTCGCGGTCCACCTTGATGCTGACGAAATGGTCATTGAGAAATCCGGAAACGGTTTCGTCCTCGAACGATTCGCGTTCCATGACGTGGCACCAGTGGCAGGTGGAGTAACCGATGCTGAGAAAGATCGGCTTGCCTTCGGCGCGGGCCCTGGCGAACGCCTCCTCACCCCACGCGAACCAGTCGACCGGGTTGCGGGCGTGCTGGAGGAGGTAAGGCGATTTCTCGCGGGCCAGCCGGTTGGGACGCTCGACAGCCATCAGGCGAAAGATATCGTGCGCGGCGAACGGCGGCAAAATGAAAGCGCAGCCAATTTTGCGTCGTCAGTAACGCGCGGTTGCGTTAGTTTGGCGGCATGTTATCGGCCAAACCCTGGCGGGTGGAAGTGGTGGTCTGGTTTTGCGCGGCGCAATTGGTCAGTCTTTGTGTGGGACTGACCCTCATCGGCGTGCTGCAAAAAGCCGGGTTCGCCGCGTTTCAACCGCCCGCCGGCGCCGGCGCGGTGTTGCTCAGCACGCTGGCTTTTCAAGGCGCATCGTGGGTTCTGATTTTCATTTTCCTGCGGCTGCATCAGGTGAACTGGCGCGACGCGTTTGGTCTGCACCGGACGGCCTTGAACCGCGCCTGGTTCCCGGCCGTGCCGGTCGTCATCCTGTTTTTGCCGCCGGGGGTGTTGTTCCTGCATTCCGCGTTCGTTTACCTGTTCACCAGGATCGGCTGGCAACCTCAAGCGGAGACCGCGGTAACCGTGGTGATGAATGCGAAGGCCTGGTGGCTGCGTATTTATTTGGGTGTGTTCACCGTGGCGATCGCGCCGGTCGCCGAGGAATTCATTTTCCGCGGCATGTTGTATCCATTCATTAAACAATCCGGCTGGCCGCGGATGGCGTGGCTGGGCGTCAGTTTTCTGTTCGCCCTGATTCACTGGGATGCGACGGCGTTTGTGCCGCTGTTCCTGCTGGCGCTGATGCTCACGTGGCTTTACGAAAAGACCGACAGCCTGCTCGTGCCCGTCACGGCGCATGCCCTGTTCAACGGGGTGAGCCTCGCCCTGCTCTGTGTCTTTCAAAATGAAATCGGCTCAGGTTCGTCATGAATGAATTTGAACTCATCGCCCAATTGACGAAGACGCTGCCCGCCAATCCAACGGTGGTGACCGGCGCGGGTGACGATTGCGCCGTGCTGGATTTCGGCCTGCCGGACAAATTGTTTCTGTTCAAAACCGACGCGGTGGTGGAAGGCGTTCATTTTGAAAAGGACACGCCGCCGGAAAAAATCGGGCGCAAGGCGCTCGCGCGCTGCCTGAGTGACATCGCGGCCATGGCCGGAACGCCGACCGCGGCGGTGGTGACTCTCGGCTTGCCGGAACTTTTCAAACCGGCGACGGTCGTCAAAATTTATGACGGCCTGAACGCTCTCGCCCAAAAGCATGGCGTGGCCGTGGTCGGCGGGGAAACGACGGCCAACCCCGGGCGCATTTTTATTTCCGTCGCCTTGCTGGGAACCGTCCGCCGGGGGAGGCAAATCCTCCGTTCGACCGCCAGGGCCGGCGATGCGATTTTTGTGACTGGTGAACTCGGCGGTTCAGCCGCCGGCCGGCATCTTGATTTTGAACCACGGCTGGCCGAGGCACGCTGGCTGATGGAACATTTTCCGGTCCACGCGATGATTGATGTGAGCGACGGACTGGCCGGCGATTTGCGCCACCTTTTGAAGGCCAGCGGTGTCGGCGCCGAGCTTTTGAAAACCGCCGTTCCCGTCAGCCGGGCGGCGAGGGAAAGCGCCCGCAAAAATCCGTTCGGGAAAACGCCGCTGGCGGCCGCCTTGTCCGAGGGCGAGGATTTTGAATTATTGTTCACGGTGGCCGCCGGCGACGCGGTGAAATTGAGCGACGCCTGGAAAAAACATTTTCCGAAACTGAAATTAAGCTGCATCGGGAAAACGGTTGCCGGCGAAGGCATCACCCTCCGCGACAAGTCCGGCGCGCAAAAACTGAACGCCCATGGCTACGTTCATTTCGCATAGTCCGGCGGAGACCCGATCCCTCGGCGAATCGTGGGGGCGCACGGCGGAGCGCGGACTGGTGATTGCGCTGTCCGGCGGCCTGGGCGCGGGCAAAACGGAACTGGTGAAGGGCCTTGCGCGCGGGCTGGGCGCCACGGCGCGGGTGCATTCACCGACGTTCACTTTGGTGAATGAATACGACGGCGGACGATGGCGGTTGTTTCATTTGGACCTCTACCGGCTGGAGACACCGGGACAAATCATCGCGGCGGGGCTGGAGGAGTTTTTTCAACCGGACGGCGTGACGGTCATTGAATGGGCCGAGCGAATTTACGATTTACGATTTGCGATTGACGATTTGAAAAAGGTGCAAATCGAAATTTTGAACGAATCGGAACGAAGAATATTTTATGACGGTTTTGGCGCTTGAATTTTCGTCGGCCCAACGCAGTGTGGCGGTGCTTGACCTGGAGGCGGGCGGCGCTTCGTCATTGCCCAAAAAAGACGGGGCCAGGACCAGGCCACGCCCTCCAGCTAAAATGGCGGAGGCCATCGAAGCCGGCGCCGGCGGAACCAACGTGTTCAGCCTGATGGAAAAGGCCCTGGCCGGGGCGGGTCTGGCGCGCGAACAAATCGAGGTCATCGTGGTCGGGCTCGGGCCCGGCTCCTACACCGGCATCCGCGTGGCCATCTCGATAGCGCAAGGTTGGCAACTGGCGCGCGGGGTAAAATTGCTGGGTGTCAGCAGCGCCACATGCCTGGCGGCGCAGGCGCAGGCGCAGAAAATTTTCGGCCGGGTAAACGTGGTGGTGGATGCGCAGCGAAACGAATTTTATCTGGCCTCGTATGAAACCTCGTCGCGCGGTTGGCAGGAAACCAGGCCGTTGCGGATTGTGTCCCTGGCCGAAATGCAAACCCAGGCCGACGCCGGCGAAATCTGGGTTGGCCCGGAAGTGACCCGGTGGCTGGCACGGGGAAAAATCCTGTTTCCGTCGGCGGTGACCTTAGGACGGCTCGCTTTTGGACGAAATGATTGTGTGAGCGGCGACAAATTGGCGCCGATTTACCTGCGGGAAACAGGTTTCATCAAAGCGCCGCCTCTCAATCCAGCCGCGTTTTGAATGGGGCAAATCGCGGTATCCTGCCGAAGCCGCCGCGTGAGGACAAATGTCGAAATACGGGACAGGTTGCCGTTCATTGGCTTCACCCTCTCAACCATTTCCGGCCTGAAATACCGCAAAAAAATGGTATATGCTTTGCTACAATCAACCGATGGCAGGCAGGTGCCTCGTTATATCTACATGTTGTATGGCCCGTATTGAACGAACCGACAAGCGGAAGGCAAGCACGGCATTCACCCTGGTGGAGGTGGTAATGTCCATCGGCATTTTGTCCCTGGTGATGGGAGGGATGATTTTCGGCTATGTTCAAACCAACCACCGGACGGAATGGAGTTCCATGTCGCTGGATGCCCAGTCTTTTGCCACCGAGGCCATCGAACAAGCCCGGGCGGCACAATTGGCTCTGGGGGGAGGAACGGTTATCAATCAATATTCGCAACCGCCATTTAGTAATGGCACTTACACCCGAACCAACACCATGCTGATTCCCTCCACCGGCCGATTAACGAACGTTGTAACCACCGTCAGCATCACCAACCTTTCTTCCAACCCGACCCTGTACCAGTTCCGGGCGGACTGCGTCTGGTATTTCCCCGGCCGAACAAACAAGTTCACCAACACCATAATCACCTGGCGTGCACCGGACCGATAAACGAATGAAACTGATGCCAAATGATCCGCCGTGCCGGCCGCCGGTTTGGTTCGCCACGGTTCGTGCCTTTACCTTGACGGAAATCATGGTCACCATGGCCGTTTTTGCCCTGGTGGTAATTGCGATGGTTTCTTTGCAAATCTTTGGGTTCAAGTTAAACTCACTCACCTCCAACAAACTGGTGACCACGGGCAACAGCCTTAAAGCCCTGGATCAAATGCAGAACCAAATCCGCGGAACACCCAATCCGGTGTTTATCGGAAACTTCAATACCGGCAACAACAAATTTACGGCCGTTGCCAATGGCCAGCCGGCCATCGGTAACGCCATGCAAGTTTCCAACAGTGCAACCAGCGTCCTTACCTTTTATTTGAACACCAACACCCATATTCTTTATGAATCGGGAAGTGTCACCAACACTCTCGCCCACGCGGTGACCAATTCACAGCCTTTCCAGGCCGAGGACTGTTTTGGCAGCAACTTCATCGCGGGCAGCTCAGGGCATTACACCGTTAAAATGACGTTGCAGTACAGCAACTGGCTTTATTCGATACCGACCAATGTCTATGACACCTATCGCCTGGAAGCCCGCGCCACCCCTCGTTCGCAATAAATGAAAACACCCCAGGACGGAGACAGCCGCTATGAAAAGAACACACAAACCATCCGCTCGCCGTAACCAGGGCTACGCCCTCCTGATTACGATCGTATTCATCGGCATCGCACTGCTGCTGCTGGGCAGCGTGATGAATTGGACCAACAGCAGCGCCCGACAGACCGAGCGGAATAATTTGTTCAGCCTGGGCACCGGCGCAGCGGAGGCAGCGGATGAAAGTGTCATCGCCACGGTGGCGCGCGATTTTGCTTATGGATCCGCCAAAGCGGCGACCAACTACACCGGCGCCAGTTTTATTCCCAGTCAAGCCGGTTGGCCGGTCAGTTTTTCGTTCAGCAACACTCCCACGTTGATCTTCCCCAGCATGTACGGCAGCAACTTGCCAACCCAGGTCTTTGCCGTATTGGGCTGGCAATTCCAGGGTTCCTTCGGCATGGTGACCACCGGCATCGTCACCTCCACCGCCACGGCCCTCAACCAGCCTTACAATGTTTCGGCCACGGTGAAGGAAACCTTTCAACTGGCTACCATTCCCCTTGCCCAAAAAGCCATCTTTTACAACATGAACATGGAAATCTGCCCGGGCGCCAACATGACGGTGAACGGGCCGACCTATGTGAACGGACAGATTTACGCCGACCCGGGAGCGAGTTTAACCTTTGCCGGAACGGTGAACACAACCATGCCGACGGTGATCTACACTCGCAGCCCCAACGATCAGCAATCCAGCACCGCCAATCCGACCGTCGTCTATACGGTCACAAACTCTCCGATGACAAACTCCGCGCCATTGGTGCTGCCGGTGGGGACCAATGGTTATTCAGCCACCACCAATACATCCAGCGCGGCCGCCATTCTCGATCTGCCGCCGGCGGGCACGGACGCCAATTCGGCCGTGGGCCAGGAATACGCCTACAACGCGGCTGATGTTATCATTTCAAATTCCTCCAGTGGCTTGATTTCGGCGTTTTATCAGAACAGCAATAATGTGAATCAATTCACTGCCATCCCTTATAATGCGACGAATGTCGTGGGCAGTGTAACGAACAAGTACTACTCATTCGCCACCAACGCGTCGTTCTACGATTATCGTGAAGGCAAAACGGTCAAGGCCGTTCAGCTTAACGTTGGCGCTTTCAACTCCTGGCTCACCGGCGCCGGAGCAACCTATAACAACCAAAACAGCAGCGGCAGCACCAGCAAGGGGCACGGTATCAATTCCGTTTATATTTACAACAACGCCCCCTCCAGCAGCACACAGCTGCCCGCGGTGCGGGCGTCCAATGGGGGCACTCTCGCCACCCAAGGTCTTACGATCGCCACGCCGGATCCCATTTATGTGCTGGGCAATTACAACGCCAGCGGCGTATCACTGAATAACGGCACCAACGTGGTTAATGCCGCGCCCGCCGGCTTCATGGGAGATTCCATCACGATTCTATCCACAGGCTGGAGTGACAGCTACACCTCGAGCACCGCGCTCAGCTCGCGAAACCCCGGCAACACCACCGTCAACGCGGCAACCCTCGAAGGCATTGTGCAATCAGTCACCGTCAGTGGCACCAAACATTACAGCGGCGGCGTGGAAAATTTCCTCCGCTTGCTGGAGAACTGGTCTTCTTCCACAACCCTGACCTACAACGGTTCCATCATTGTTTTGTTCCAAAGCCGCTTTGCCACGAATTACTGGCAGACTCCCGGCAATTATTACAATGTCCCGACTCGTGCCTGGGCCTTTGATGTCAATTTCGAAACCCAGGGCGGACTCCCGCCAATATTCCCCAGTGCCAAGGCCATGATCCGCCAGAATTGGGCCGCTTATTGATTTGTGATTGACGAATAGGGTCATTCAATCAGTGTCAATCAGTGCAAAAATCGCTCTTTCCCCACGGTCCGATCCGTCCGGGCCAGGCCAGCCATGAATTCAGAATCGTGGAGAACCCGGGTTTATGGCGATTGCTGGTACAACCCCTGCTCGCAGCATTGGTGTGAAATTTAAAATTCCGTTTTTCGCCGAACCAACGCAAGCAGGGCAAAAGCCCGGCAGGCGCTTCCATGCGCCCGGCCCGCCGGCCGGCCCGCCCGCGAAAATTCTGGTGGTGGATGACAACACCCTGTTTGCGAAAGCGATCAGCCTCAAACTGGCAGCGTGGGGGTATCAAGTGGTAACGGCCCTGGACAGCGCGGAAGCCATATCGGTGGCGCGTTTGGGAAAACCGGATTTGATTCTGCTGGACATTGGTTTTCCCCCTGACGTCGGCGGAGTATTGTCGGATGGGTTCCGCATTATGGAATGGCTTCATCACCTGGATGAATCCTCGAAAATTCCCTTTATCATCATCACCGGCAGCGACGACGCGAGAAACAAGGAGCGCGCTTTGGCCAACGGAGCGGTGGCCTTTTTCCAGAAACCGGTCAATCACGATGAGCTGCTCAAGGCGATTCGCGCCAGCTTGAGCGCCAACGCTCCTAAATCGGCCTGAAGCCGGATTTTTCGGTTAATGCCTGTTCCCGTTCCAGCAAGGTGGGATGCGAATAGAAAAATCCGCTGTACCAGGGATGCGGGGTCAGGTTGCTCAAATTCTTCTCGTTCAGCTTGCGCAACGCGCCAACCAAAGATTGTGCCTCGTTCATCACGCGCGCGGCGAAGGCGTCGGCCTGATATTCGTAACGGCGCGACCACCAGTAAATGAGCGGAGAGAACCAGAACGTGACCGTGCCCGCCAGCAATCCAAACAACAACAGCGCCGGCGCGACGTTCCCCGGCGCAAAACCAAAAGCGCGGTAAAACCATTCCTGCCGGGCCAGAACGGCAATGAAATAAAAACCGGCCAGTGAGCTGATGGCCGAAAAGGCCAGCATTTTCGGGATGTGTTTCTTCTGATAATGGCCGATTTCGTGCGCGAGCACCGCCTCCAGTTCCGGCTCGGCCAATTGCTGGACCAGCGTGTCGAACAGCACGATTTTCCGGAACCGCCCGAACCCGGTGAAGAACGCGTTCGAATGCCGCGAACGTTTGCTGCCGTCCATCAACTGGATGCTCCGGGCACGGAATCGGGTCCGCTGTGCCAGCGCCAGCAGCCGCTCGCGCAGGCTGCCTTCCGGCAGTGGCGTAAATTTGTTGAACAGCGGCAGAATCAAAACCGGCGCCAGCACCAGCATCAGGCATTGAAACGCGAGCAACGCGGCCCACGCCCACAGCCACCACCACGCGCCCGTCCATTCGACTATTTTCAGCACAAACGCCAGCAGCGGGTAACCGAGCGCAACCGCCAGCAGCAACCCTTTCAATCGGTCCGCCCACCAGATTTTTGGCGTGGTGGTGTTGAACCCGAATTGCTCCTCCAGTCGGAACTGCGAGAACCAATCGAAGGGCAAACCGGGCAACGACAGGGCCAAACCGACTGTAAACAGAAATGCCGCCATCGCCCATGCCGACTGGCCCAAGCCGTTGGAAAACAACTCCAACGCCCGCGGCAGAACACCGCTGAATAAAAAAACCAGCAGGACCATCGTGGACCAGGCATCTTCCAGGTTTCCTAATCGTCCCTTGGCCAGCGTGTAGGCAATGGATTTTTTGTAGGTTGGTTCGTCAATGGTTTCACGGAAGGCCGGAGGAATTTCGCCGGCGTGCGCGAGCACGTGGCGGCGGTTCAGAGCGGCCAGCCAGAGTTCCGCCGCCAGCCGGGCGAGAATCAATCCCAAAGTTAACAAGACAACGACGCTCACAAATCATTCCGGCGGGCAGAATCCCAAAGGGATTCCATCGTTCAGCCCAAGGCTGATCTCGCTCCGCGAGGTTACCTTGGGTCAATCGCCCCATCAGTCACAACCCTGACAGGGTTGTACCGCCCTTCACCACGATTGATTCAACCTCGATGGGGTTGATGCAATTTTGATCCGCCACCCGGCGTAGCCGCAACTTCATCGCGTCAACGCCGGGCTGATGGATGAAATCCCTTTGGGATTTTCCCCAGGCACGGCTGTGGACCAAACAAACTCACCACTTCAACTCCGGCAACCGGCGGGCGACTTCCCCGGCATTGGCGCGGCTGTTGAAGGCGCTGATGCGAAAATAACCTTCGCCTTTGGAGCCGAAACCGCTGCCGGGCGTGATGACCACGTTGGCTTCGTTCAATATTTTGTCGAACGCCTGCCAGCTCGTGACGCCTTTCGGCGCCCGCACCCAGAGATAAGGCGCGTTCAAGCCGCCGAAAACTTTCAGCCCGGCCTGCTTCGCGCCTTCGCGCAAGACCTTCGCGTTGCCCAGATAATGCTCGATGAGCGCCCGCACCTGCGCCTTGCCCTCCGGCGAGTAAAGCGCTTCCGCGCCGCGCTGGACAATGTAACTCACACCGTTGAATTTTGTCGTCATGCGCCGCAGCCAGAGCGGATGCAGCGGCGTTAATTCGCCGGCCGCGGTCTGCGCGTTGAGCGACTTGGGGACGACGGTGAACGCGCAACGGACGCCGGTGAATCCGCCGTTCTTCGAACAACTGCGAAATTCGATGGCGCAGTCGCGCGCGCCGGGAATTTCGTAAATCGAATGCGGCAACGCCGGGTCGCTGATGTAGGCCTCGTAGGCCGCGTCGAACAGGATGACGGCCTTGTGTTCGAGCGCGTATTTCACCCACGCCTCAAGCTGTGGCCGGTTCGCCGCCGCCCCGGTCGGATTGTTCGGCGAGCAAAGATAGATGATGTCCACGTGCCGTTTGGGCGGTTCGGGAATGAACCCGTTGCCGGGCTTGCACGGCAGATAAACCAGCCGGGCATAAGCGCCCGCCTCGTTGGCCTCACCGGTGTGGCCGGCCATCACGTTCGTGTCCACGTAAACCGGATAGACCGGGTCGCTGATGGCGATTTTGTTTTTGTGGCCGAAGATGTCGAGGATGTTGCCCGTGTCGCATTTAGTGCCGTCGCTGACGAAGATTTCGTCGTCAGCCACGTCGCAACCGCGGGCGCGGAAATCGTTTTGCGCGATGGCCGCGCGCAGCCATTCGTAGCCCTGTTCCGGGCCGTAGCCGTGGAACGTCTCGCGCACGGCCATTTCATCCACCGCCCGGTGCAGGGCGGCAATGGCGGCGGGCGGCAACGGCTCGGTCACGTCGCCGATGCCGCACCGGATAAGGCGTTTGGCCGCTTCGGGGTTGGCGTCGCCAAACGCCTTCACCCGCCGGCCGATTTCCGGAAACAGATAACCGGCTTTGAGCTTGAGATAATTGTCGTTTAACCGGGCCATGAACGTCGCTGGGTGGGAAAACCCAGGACTCGGAATTTACGGCAACGAACCCGTCGAGGCAAGCCGGGGTAGTGGGCCATTTTGAGGGTAGGGACGGCTCGCTGAGCCGTCCGGACGCGTCGGCGACGCGTCCCTGCCAGATTTATTGGGCTCGCGAGGACGTTCGGCCCTCCGAAAGCTCGCCGCTAATGCTCGAGCAGCCGGAAGAATTTCGGGCTGGTGGCCGGGCCGGTCTGGTTGGTGTCGGTGAACGTGAACACACCACCACTCTAGGTAAGCGTCGGGCTGGCCAAATTGCCGATGACATTCCAACTGAGCGGCTGCAGCGTCAGATTGGTCGTTCAGTCTACGTCATAGACATAGTTCGTCGAATCGTCCTGCTGGATTCGCACGCCGCCAAGCGCTCTGCACTATTTGCCGGTTATGATCTGGTGACAGAAATGACATCCTGATAAAGCTTTGGCATGGATGCATTCGACACCCCCGACCAAGATCCGTACTCAATACGATCAACACGAAGCCCCACCTTGGCTATCATCTGTGAGATGAATTTCTCCTCGTACGCCACCACACCTTCGCGGCAAATATGTTTGCGCAAGGTGCGATAACCCTCCCACACGTACGGAAATCGGTTGGCTGTTTTCCCTTGAGCGAGGCGTCTGAGAATTTCCTCTGTGAGCAAAAAGAAAGTCAGGTAGGTCCGGAGTCCGGGCTTGGCGGTCCGCTTGATTTCCGTCAAATACCTCTCCACGCCTTCTGGAAGCATGTGAGTGAAGACGCTATTGGCGATGAAGAATGAGAACTTTTCTGCTGGGTAAGGGAAGGCTAGTTCACTGTCTTTTATCTTGCCAAGCGGATTGTAGAGCAAATTGTAGCAATCCAGGTGGTCGAAGTGAGGACCGATGTTGCGGTTTGCCCACTCAATCCCTATGGGCACAATATCAAATCCACGGTACGATCCCTGGGTCAAGAACTTCAGCAAGGGTGGCGCAAGCCGACCACTTGAGCAACCAATGTCCAGGACATCATCCGTCGGCTTGATGCCGAGCCGCTGGATGAGGCTGAACGTCTCCTCGCCCGAAGGATCGCTCAGTGATCCACAGTAAGACAGGGGTTTTCCGCGCAGCTTCGCCCTCAAAGGCGCGCTTGGGTATAATGCTCTCAGGATGTTCATGGTGGGAATGTGTGCTCAGATCAAAATGTCACCTCGCCTGGCGATGTGGCAATACGAGTTATTCGGCTCAAGCAAACCCGGCTTCAAATCCGAATTCCCGGCGCAATGGAATTGGAATACGGCTTTCTTGAGTGATCGCTTTGTGATTCGCTGTTGCACAAAATTAAAGGGGTTTTATAATAGAAATGTCCGGTAGGACGAACAAGACAATATTTTTCTTCCAAAAAAGTTCGCGGGCGGAAACATTTTGAAGCAGGGCTAGAACCGACGCCGACAAGGCATTCAAACCGGTCGTCTGTCCCATGGCATTGTCATCCTGAACCTGGCCCGCACCGGTATTGGCCTCGGCGTGCAGGTCCAACGAGGAGCTGACGGGATAAATGACGGCCTCGGTCCGGTCACTCCAGCTTCCGGTTGGGGGAAGCGGACGACCAGGATTTTGGCAGCGAAACTTCGTGAATTTTTCATGGGTTTGCCTTTTTTGAATGGTCCCCGGCATCGCGAGTGTCCGATTCGTTCTCGAATTCAAGATTACGTTCAAAACACCAATCAGAGAGCTACGCCCGCCCGGAGGCGAAATGGCCCGCAGGGTTTTCTCCTGCGGGTTTGACAACGCCGACAGCATCGGGATACCTGTCGTTTTTCATTCATGCCATCATACTTCAGCTGATTTTTCGCGCTCCGGCCCCACCGCTCATCGGGCATACGGAGGGCATTGCTCCGTCACTGCCCTGGACAGGAAAGTGGCGAAGCATTTCCCTCCAAATCTGCGCCGGTTAACGCTCGAGCAGCCGGAAGAATTTCGGGCTGGTGGCCGGGCCGGTCTGGTTAGTGTCCGTAAAGGTGTACACGCCGTTGCTCAAGCCCAGCACGGGATTGGACAGGACGAACCAGTTCGATAACGGCAATCCGAGGTTCGTCGTCCAGAGCACCGAATACTGGTAATTCGTCGGCGCCACCCACTGGAACCAGACGGCGTTGCCGATCATCGCGGTGTTGATGATGGTCAGCGACTGCGGGATGGGCGTTGAATAGGGATATTCAACGAGCCGGTAGAATTTCAGCGGCCCCCAGCCGCCCGTCAGCGAGCCGTCATCCAGGAACTGGAAGAGGCCGTATGCCGCGTTGGTGGGCGACAGGGCCACCGGCCACTTCAGAACCACATTGGAGATGGTATGCCACGCAATCGCCGGCGCGAGGTTGGTCGCCCATTCCACCTGGAACTGGTAATTCGTCGGCTCGGTCCATTGCAGCAGGATCTCATTGGTCCCGCCGACATTGGTAACCGTGATGCTGGAGATGGACGGCGGGTTGGTCGGCGGCGAGCCGTAGGCAAAATTCACCTGAAAAGAGAATATCACGTTGCTGGTGCCGAGGCTTTGGATGCCGAGATAATAATTCGCGCCCGGCACGAGCGGCGGCGTGGAACTGCCCGTGAGCACGAACGTGCCGCTGGTGTTGGTGGACACCAACAGCACATCACCGGCGCCGGTGTTGCCGGTGGGGGGAGTGTTCTGGTTGAACCACACGTCCACCGGGCCGCTGGCAGAGACCAACACATTGGTCGCTGCAATGGCGTTGGTCGGCACGGTCACCGTCAACGGCGTGATAGTCCCGGACACCACGATATTGGTCACGGGCGTCGAGTTCGTAATCGGTCCGGAAAGCAGATTGGCCACCAGCCGGTAAAACTTTTCGGGCGGCCATCCGCCGGTCAGCGAGCCGTCGTCAAACCAGGAATAATCCCCGTTGGTGGGCGTGTAGGTGACGTTGATGACCGGGTTCGAGACCGTGTTCCAGGGAATCACCGGCGCGAGATTGGTCTTCCACTGGATGGTATATTGATCATTGGTCGGCCCAGTCCACTGGAGCAGAAAGCCATTTGTTCCGTTGACGTTCGTCTGCGTGAGGGTGGGACCGGTGATGGGAATGGGAATCACGAGATGGAAATCCACCTCCAACCCGAAGTTCACGGGCACATTGTTGGTGTTTTGCACACCCAGGTAATAAGTCGCGCCGGGCACGAGCGGCGGCGTGCTGCCCGCGCTCAAAATGGAAATGCCGCTAGTCGCATTGGGAATCAGGAGATAATCCGGCGGATTGGTGCCCGTGGGCAATCCAGTCTGATTAAACCAGACATTGACCGGCAGGCTGGCAAAGAGCAGCAGATTGGTGGCGTAATCGGCATTCGTCGGCAGCGTCACCGAATAATAGACAAAGCTGTTCGTCGGAACGGAATTGGTGGTGGGCACGCCGTTGGTCAGGGAAGAGGCGATATGGTGGAAATTCACCACCAGCGCGTAAGTGGCATTGCCGGCATTCGTGTTTTGGACAGCCAAATAATAAGTCAAGCCGGGCAGCAGCGGCGGCACCGAGTTCGTGCTCAGTACATTGGTTCCGCTGAGCGCGTTGGCAATCAGGAGATAGTCCGGCGGTGTCAAGCACACCGGCGGCCTGCTTTGATTGAACCACATGTTCACCGGCACGGTGGAAGAGAGCAGCAGATTCGTGGCATAATCGGCGTCCGGCGGCACCTTCACCGAATAATAGTCCACGCCATCTCCTGAAATGGCTCCAGCAACGGTGTTCGTTACCGGCACGCCGGGGGTCACCGGCGTTGTCTGGAAGTAATGGAAATTCACCTGGAACCCGCTCGTTACGGGGAAGGCATTGGGATTTTGCAGGCCGATGTAGTAAATGCCGCCGGGCACGATGTTCGTGGGCACGCTGAAGGTGCTCAATACCGATGTGCCATTGATCACGCCGCTCAACAGCAAATTATTGCCCGGCGGTGGAGGGGTGGCGGAATTAAACCATACGTTCAACGGGCCGGTGGCAAAGACCAGAATGTTCGTGGCGACATCCGCGTTGGCCGGCACATTGATCAGGTAATTGGTCCAGCCGCCGGCGGGAATCACATTGGTCGCCGTGGTGCCGGGCGGAATCGCGTTGGCATTGGTGCCGAAGGTCACATAATTGAACCGCAACTGCCAGCTCAGCAGTTCCGGTATGGGATTGGTGGCGCCCACACGGTCATCCTGGATTTCCAGCGTCCAATTACCCTGCGCATTCAGCCCGTCATACGTGTCCAGCGACTGTTCGGGCAGATAGTAAAGGTTATTGACGGACGGTGATAAGCTGAAGGAATCCAGTAACATGCCTGGTTCCACACTAGCAATCTGCAGCGGCGTTGCGTTCTGGGTGGCCGTGAAAACGATCGTTTTCGTCTGCCACGCGGAGTCGTTGCCCAAGAGTGTAGTGGGCGTGCCGCCGTTGATGCTGACCTGAGCCTCGGCCAGCGATTGGGGATTGGGCTCGCCAGAATCGAACTTGCCGGCGGAGCCGTTCTGGTAAATCGCCTTGATCTCAGAAGCGGACAGGGCGCGGTTGTAAATACTGATTTCATCCATCAATCCCGCGTAACGGGTGCCATTGAGAGCCTCCGCGTTGTTCCGCCATCCCAAATTCACGGGCTCTCCGATACTCGGCGGAATATCAGGTGTTGCAACGTTTACCTGCACCTGTCCGCCATTGTAGTACAGATATTCGGTGGCGGTTGCGAGGTTATAGGTAAACGCGATATGGCTCCACGCGTTGGCAGGGACGATTCCGCCGGAACTGGTGATGGCCACGTTGGCGTTAGGACGAAGATTGGCATAGATAGCACCCGGAATGGTGCTCAGTCCGGAACCATTGATCCACAAGTGCGCCGCCGAACCTTGACCGGGACCTCCGTAGTCAATAATCGGCTCATATTGGCTTGTGGTGGGATAAATCCAGCCTTCAAAGGTCAGATTGCTCACTGCCAGACTCGCGGAAGGTCCGATGGTTACCGAACTGGAACTGCCATTGAAATTGAAGGCCTGCCCAACTTTACCTGCCTGGTAGGTGATGTTCGGCGCGCTGACGGCGTTATTGCCAAAGCCGCTGCTGTCATTGGTGTTATTTTCGGCGCGCCACCATCCGACAATGCCCGGCCCGCGATAGCGGAAGGTCAGGACATAAGTCTGGCCAGCCACGGTGGGCAGGGTGCTGGAAACCGTGCCATTGGCCAGCGCCAGGAATTGGTTTCCGGCGTCGGCATTGGCAGGATCATTCACCACACTCACCTGATTGCCGAGTACGTTCCACACATTCGTTCCGTCATTGAAAGTGGTTGTGTAATCCCCTGGCGTAGCGGAATCAAAACCACTGGCAGCAAGGTTGGTTGAAGATGTGTTCGGCAAAAACGGCGGTACCGCAAACTTGATGGGTGTGGTCGTCAGGTTCGTGTTCTCGGTGAAGACCAGATAATTGTAATTGGTGATGACGGCAGTCACGCTCGCGGCGTCCAGCAACATCCCCGGTTCAAGGCCTTGAATCTGCAATGCGGTGGTGCCGCTGGTGGCTGTAAAAGTAATGGTTTGGGGCTGCCAGGTGGTGTTGTTGCCAAAGAAGGTGTTGGTGGTGACGCCGTTAATGCTGACTTGCGCTTCAGCCAGGGCCCCTGGAATAGACTTGTTGGGATTAAAATCGCCGTTTGTACCGTCGGCGTAAATGGCCTGGATTTCAGACGCGGACAAACTTCTGCCATAGAAACCGAGCTCGTCAATCGAACCGTCGAAGTAATCCTGGGTAACACCGGGCGCTCGCAGCCACGCGCCAATCGTCACCGGCGTGGTGGACGCGTACACCGGTACCGGGGCATTGATGTGCACGCCAACCGGCGCCCCGTTCACATAAAGGCGCCGAGTTCCCGTCGCGCTGTCGTAAGTCGCGGCGACATGATTCCATTGATTCAAAGTCAGCACATTTGCGACAACGAACGCCTGAAACACAGCATTGCCCTGATTCGCCAAATCGCTGATCGAAAAGCCAAGACCCTTCCCCACGTCGGTTTGAAAACTGTAACTCCGTTCGTTGCTATAAGTCCCTTGGTCTCCCCATTTCACCAAAATCTTTGCTTCTTTATCAACCAGCGGATAAATCCATCCTTCAATCGAGAAGGCCCCCGTAGGATTGAGGGAAGGCGCGTTGAGAATCCCGACATCGTTGTTCGCCCCGTTAAAGCTAAAGGCCGAACCAACTTCGCCCAAACCATAAGCGCCGGTGCCGTTCCAAGTGCCGTCATTTCCACCACCCGCGCTGTCAAGCGGGTTGTTCTCGCCGCGCCACATGCTGACGATGTCCGGCCCACGATACTGGAACGTCAGAGTATAGGTGGCGCCCGGTACCGTAGCCAGGGTCGTGTACAGCGTGCCATTGGCCAGCGCCAGCAGGTTGCTATTGCCTGTATAGGCATTGACCGGGTCGGTTTGAACGCTGACTTGATTGCCGGCCACAATCCAACCGCCCACGGGCTGGCCGGCGGCATAGTCTCCCGGCGCCACCGTATCAAAGTCGCTGGCCAGCGCATTATTGGTGGTAACGGTGGCGACCCCGCCTGCGCCGTTGGGATCGGTGCCGCCGCGGTTTTCCATCAGCAACTCGCGCGTGCCGTCGGGACTGATCAAGTGGAACACCAGATCCGAAATGCGCGGATGCTGCACCGCAATGGCCACGTCCATTGACGAAATGATTTGGTTGTCCGGCACGTTGATCTGATCGGTCGTCACGGCGTCATCCAGAATCGGGATGGGCGTGTCGGTGGAACTGTAAATCGTCTGGGCCGGCACAAACGGCAGGTCAATGGTCGCAAAAAGGGTCACCTCTTGTACCGCCGACTTGGGGTTGGGATTAAACAGGCCGATAAAATAGCGGCCCGAAACCAATGGCGGGCCGAGGGATATAACGCCATTCGGAGTGAGCGGCACCACCGCATCATAATTATTTGTGGTCGGCTCCGAGCCGAATTTGACAAAAAGTTCGACCGGCGGAGTGGCCGTGTCGGTAAGGTTTGTGGCATAAACCGTCAGGTCGGTCGCCCCGGGCGGCACGTCAACGAAAGTGTAAACCCAACTGCCGCCTGGAACGTAATTCGTTATGACGCCAACCGTGGGATCCAGGTGCGGGTAAATCGTTGTGGTGAAACCGTTCACCGCTCCGGTTTGCGTCAGTGAATCATCCACTTCATTCAACATCCACACGCCGAGGCCTTGTTGGCCGAAATAGCCGATCAAACTACCCGGCCCATCCGACGGGCGCGAACCGGGAATGCCGCCGCCCGCGCTGTCGTCATAGGTCAGGAAATACGGTCCGGGCGGACCGCCCAGGGAATCGTGATTATTCAGCACATCGGCGTGAGCGCCATTGAGCGTGAGCGTGCCGATCAGGTCGCCGAAATTCTGATGCGTAATCTCGTTGGCAACCGTGACCGTTCCCACCGTCTCCGGATAGATCGCCAGGCCGAAGACGTAGCCTTTGCCCGGAACGGTCGGGCTCCCGTCGGGGATATTCATTGGCACCGGCACGCCATACACCGTCTGAACTCCGTTGTTCATTGTGCTGAACGGTGCCGCGCTGAAGATGGCAATGAAGCCGTACTCGGCCGATTGCTGATCCTCCGACTTCACGCCGACATAATAAACGTTCGGAGCAGGTCTTGACCACGAATTGGTGTCCACGACAAATTCCGTGGTTCCTCGCCCCAACGATGCGCCGGCGAATGGGCCGCCGGGCGGCGCGCCAATCTGCGTGCCGACGACGGCGTTGGAAATCGCCGCGGGGTTCAGATTGGTGATTGACGGATCGGTGGTCACGTACATGTCAATGTCCGCTTCGCGCGTGGCATTGCCGACCGAGGTTTGATAAACACCCAGGCGAGGAATGGAGAGCGTGTCTGGGTCAGGCGCGTTCGGGTTAAATGTGATAAACGCCGCGTTGGAAAGACTGGACGGGTTGAGGTTGGTGACGACATAGAATTGCCACTGGTTGGTCTGGCCGACGGTCACCTGCCAGTTGTTCGGCCCGAAACCCTCCGGAGCGCTGGCGGTGAACGGAATCGTATTCGTGCCCAGCAATGGGCTGTTCGCGCCGGCAAACTGGTTCAGCAATTCTGCAAAGCTGGTGGCCGTAGGCCCGCTTCCTGCAGAAGTTTGGGAGGGATAAGTGATTTGCTGGTCGCCCGTGGCGTTGTACACCGACGAAGTGGTGTTGGAGGTCACCATCATCACATTAGTCAGCCCGCTGTTGCCGGTGGAAATCACCAGCGCATAATCCTGAACGACATTGTTGGTCTGCGCGGTGACGGCGTTGACGTTGACGCGGTAGCCCAGGACGGTGACGGAAAAATTCGTGCCCGCCCCCGGCTGCAAATAAACGTTTTGCACGTTGTTGATGGAGTCAAAGACCGGCGGCGTGTTGGTGGCGTGCGGGTTGTTAACCGTCGAAGAGCCAATGTCGTTGCCGTAATAGACAATCGGATTGGTCGGGTTGCTGAGGTTGGTCACGACCAAAACCAGGTTGTTCACGAGTTTGATGGCGGCGGCGGGGTCGCCGGGCGGATCGGTCCACGCCAGCGTCACGCGCAACGGCGCCCCATTGGTGGCAAAGGTGACTTGATAGGTCTGGCTGCCTCCGGTCGCCAAGGCATTGGCCGGGCTTTGGTCCTGAATGTAAGCGGAACAAGCCACGCTGAGCTGGTTGGTGACGCCCGGCGGCAGCGAATCCGGCAGGTTTACCAATCCCCAGCCTTCGTAATTGAGCGTGTTTTGGACCAGGAAATTGTAGAGGCCTGTCGCCTGCCCGCCGTTGATGATCATCGCCTTGAGCATCGCCGGGCTGGGCAGAACGTTGTAGGCATTGAAGTAAAATTGCTGCATCAACGCCAGCACGCCCGACACGTCCGCCGCCGCCATGCTGGTGCCGGTTTCATAGCGGTAATACGGCCCCTGCCCGGTGCTGAGGGAATTAGGCGTCCCAATGGAATTGTCCAGATTGCTCAACGCCAGAAAATAATTCCCGCTGCCGTTGGTCGTGATGACATCCGTCCGCAAATCGAAAATCACCTGATTGGGCGTGTTGTTGCTGATGGCAAAATTGAAACCGAAAAAGCTTTGCGAATTGTAAATCGCTGTGAGGCTTGGAGTCCCGGTAGTGCCGGGAATCAACACTGGATAATTGGTGAAGGGACCGTACACAGTCGGCGAACCGAACAAAGTAATTCTCAGGGGAAGATCGGCAAAACTGAACGGCGAGTTGGCATTCGGAAAAGTCCAGATCTGGCATTCCACCGTATTGGTCGGAATCGTCGGAAACGGCCGGGAAACAATTGAACCCGGCTGGACCGTGAAACCGGTGTAATATTTTGACTGGTCGTTGGTCGGGTTTTGATAAAAATACGTTCCGATGTCCCATTGTTCGGAGCGGGTGGACAGGGTGAACGTGCCCGGCGCGCAGACATCCGGTTTGTAACGGCCAACCGAGCCTTCGATGCCGACGCCTACGTTGCCCCGGCTCGAAAATCCGGCGACGCGATAGCGGGTGGAAGTCTCATCCGCCCACGACGTGTTGGGTGAACCGTCGGCATTGGTCACCGTGACCGAGATGTTGCGGTCTTCCTGAATCGCGCCGACCGTGATGACGTCCTTGGCCGTGGCGGGCGACTCAATCGAGTCGGCTACGCCGCCGCCGAGGTCCTCGCTGTCGCTGCCGTTGCCGGCGTTGCCGGCGGCGAAGACAAACAACACCGGTTGCGAACCTGTGACAAAGGGAAGTGCGTCGCGCGTGGCCGCGTCGTAGCTGGCCGCCGCCAGGTCATAAACGCTGTCGCCTTCATAGACCCAACTGTTGTTGGAAATGAGCGCGTTGGTCAGCGCCGGAACCGTCTGAAAATAATAGTCGGAAATGAAATTTGAAGTCGCCTCCGCGCCGCCGAAAATGCCACCCACCGAATACAACGTCGCTCCCGGCGCCATGCCGCGAAATTCGTAATTGGTGCCCGTGCCGCCGGGCAGAGTTGAACCCGGCGCGTTGGTCACGGTCGTGGATTTCGCGCCGTCACCGGCGATGATGCCCGCCACGTGCGTGCCGTGGCCGTTGGTGTCCACCAGGCTTTGCGGCGCGTCCCCAATGACGCCGGGGGTAATTTTGTTATAGTTGCCGCCGCCGGATAAATCGGGATGCTGAGCGTCAATGCCGGTATCGTTCACCTCCACCGTCACACCCGCGCCCGTCAACCCCAGATAATTGGTCGCCGTAAGACTGTCGGCGGCCACGCCATTGGCGGCGCGCGACAAATCATTCGCCACGGCGCGCCGATGGAATGGCTCCACGATTTGGACCCCGGGCAGAGTGGCCAGGGCCGTCCAATTTTTCGGCGGAATGACGCGCACGACGGGACCGAACGGCGACTGGTCATCGCCCACGACCTGGCCGCCGAGTTTTTCAATTTGCTGGACCGTCGCCGGCGCGTTGTCGGCAAACAATCCGAGTTTCAACGCCTGGCCGTCCGCCAACTGATTTTGGTTGACCGCCGGATAAAGGAGCGATGACTGTATCTTGTAATACGGTTCGTAGGGAACAACCGTCTGCGTCTGCGGATTGGCGCTCAAAACTCCGGCCACGCTGGCGGAGGCGCGCACCAGATAGGCGTCGTTCGGAATATAGGCAACCATCGTCGCGCCCGCCTGCGCGAGCATGGCCCGGAAGGCATTGTCAATCGGGCCGCGCGCCTGGACGATGTATGCGCCGGGGTCGCCCGGCGATTGCAGGTTTTTGGGGAAGACAAAATTGAGCGGCAGGCTCGTATCCATCAACGCGTTCGCCAATAAAATCGCATGGCGGTCGCCGACCAACTGGCCGATGGATTTGGTGGTGTTGCTCAGACGCCCGGCAAACCTGTTGGTGTTCCACTCCGCCAGGCTGATTTGCGTCACGTTTGTGTTGATTACCCCCTGGCTTGAAACCACCGGCGCGGTTGAAGCGGGATGGGTGGCGACCGTCGTCGGGACGATGTTGCTTATCTGCCCCGGCGAATGGTTGCCGTGGTGCCAAAGCAGCCAGGCCCCGGTCCCACACAACAGGCACAACAGCCCCCAGATCAATGATCGCGCACGCATAAACTACCTCATCGTTGTTTAGTATTTCACAAGATTTTCTTTAAAGCGAGAAAAGAATCCGAAAGTTTCAACCACGGATAGACACGGATAAACACGGATTGATTGGTAGGGCGGGCAGTCCCCTGCCCGCCGCCCGTCTGAACGCAAAAGACGGCGCGCACGGAGTGATGCGCCCTGCCTGCGAACGTTTTTGTTCTATCCGCGTGCATCTGTATCCATTTGTGGTTCAATTTGCTTTCTTCATTCGGCCCCAATCGGCTCGCGGGTACGCTCGCCCCACCAACCCTGCCAGATTGTCTTCTTTATTCTTCATTCAGCCTTCAGCCTTTAGCCTTTAGCCTTTACTTCAGTCGGCCGGCAAAACGTTAAACTGTTCAATCACCGCCGTGTTGTTGGTCACCGACGGTACCGTAATCCAATAGTACACGTTCGGAGCGGGATTGGTCAGAACAACACTGTTAACCCGCGTGCCATTAAAGCGCACCACGGCGCGGGTGGCCGCCTCCGCCACCACCTGATAATTCGTGACCATGCCGAAAAACGGCCCGCTGCCGGTGTAGATGCCGTTCGGCGCAGGCTTCAAGGTCTGGCCATAGCTGTAAATGACGTAGCGCGGCGTATCGCTGACGTGCAACAGCGACATCACCTGCTCCGGCAGCCACTCGTACATCTCGTCGCTGACGCCATTTACCTGTTGGACGGTATCGTTCCAGTTCAGGAACGGCGATTGCCAGGTCAATTGCGGAACGGCCAGAATATCGCCGACATGCTCAAACGAGCCGACCAGGCCGTCCGGATTGACGAAATTGGTGCGGGTTTGATTGATGCCCGCCACCAGTTGCCCCAGAGCCGAATTCAATCCCGGCGGGCCGGCGGGATTAATCGCAAACGGGGTAAAATTCCCCAATGAGCCATTGTGTTGGTCGGGCGGGGTCAAGGACCATACAGGCTGAGCCGCCCCTTTAATGGTCGCGTCAATTGCATTATTGGAAAGCACGATGACACCACTGAACAAAGCCGACCACGCCGCAAGTCCGGCCTGCGGCGAAGGGTTCCCGGCATCCACATTCACCGATAATTGGCCCAGCGTGGCGTTGTTGTTGGGCGCCGCAGTGAAAATATCAAACAACAGCCGGTCCTGTGCTGGCGCAGCGTTGGCCGCGTCATAGTATTGGCCGTTGACGGACGAGGTGAGCAGCGTGTCCCCAGTCCACTGTGCCCAAGTGTTGGTTCCGATGTAGTTCGTGGTGCTACCGCTCACCAGGGTTTGCTGAAGAATGTCCGGCGACTTGAGATAAACCGTCTGCCACGGCGTGCCGCGATGGACCCGGCCCAGCCAGCCGACCGACGGGAATTTATAACTCGGAAAATCCCAGTCATCCGACTGCCACACCAGCGGATCCTTGAGGGCCAAATTGGAGGGATTCTGGTCTTCGTTTGGCAGCCTCCAATTGCCGCCCCATGGCCGGTAACTCTGGTTCAACTGGCCAAGATTGCCGTTTGGACTGTTGGTCATCAGGCTGTCCACGTACCTATCGTACACAATGGCGCTTTCTCCGTTCAGACCCCAATTCAAATCGCCGGCCAGGTAATGAACCAAGGGATCGTTCGCCTGCCAGGAAACGTGTTGGACGACCGCGGCCGTGGGCGTATAGGGCGCTTGGTTGGAAAGGCTCGTCTGACCGATAGCAATGGCCGTCGCTTCACCAGCGCCGTAAGGCGGAGGCGGCGTGTAACCCATAAAGGCGCTGAATCCCGCGATTTCATTGGCAAGCTGGGTGGGAGAGGTCGTATTCCAAATACCGCTGGATGAACTGGCTGTATAAAGGCCCATGGATACACCCACTTGACTGAGAATCCCGACGGGCACCCCACTTTGATCGAAGTTCGTATTCCACAGCTCGCTTCCGCTGGCTTGAGCAGTATTGATCGGAGCGTTATAGTTGGTGATGATTTCGGAGGTCAAATCGCGGTAACTGTCCGGCCCGCTCAACTGCACGTAGTCAATCACCCGATTCGGATTAACGGTGGTATCCAACATAAACACCTGAAATTCGTTGGACGTGGTCAAAAACCAATGCGGTTGAGGATAGAGGTTGCCGTTGATGTTCACGCCCGTTTCAAAAGGCAACGCCTGATTGGTCGTCAACGAACGCGGGGGATAAGTGATCCCATTGTACGTCAGCCCATTGATGAGGTATGTCGAGTTGGTGATGACGGTGACGTTCGTATAGAGTGGAATCTGGAATGAGAGCTGGGAACCAAGCGGATCCGTCACCGGATTGTAACCGGGCCAGACATATCCAGCGGTAATTTGAAGGTTGCTGGCAATCGGGAAAGCCGGATAGTCGGCGGAGAAGCCTTCATCGTTCGTCAGGGCCGCATGCCTTAAATTATCCCTCACATAAATGACCATGCTGTCGTTAAATGAATTGGTGTACGAATTCCAGCATTCCACGCCAAACTGATTGGAAATGTTGAGGTTGAACATTTGATTAAAATGGTAGTCGCCGGGATTGTTGGCGTAAGTGTCATTGGTGCTCAGACGCGTGACCTGCAACTTGCGGGTCAGTTGAAAGGCGCTTTCCATGTCGAATTTGTTGAAATGCGGGAAACCTTTCTTCGCGCCAATAATCCACGGCACGCCATAGACGTTCACATTCGTGTAAACAAAAGCGGGGCCATAACCGACAGGGTTAGGCGGATCAGGAATGGGACTTATCAAATCGGTGACCTCCACCGGCAGAGCCAGTTGAGGATCGCCTGGACCCGTGACAGTCCCAAGCTCAATTTGCCCGTTGGCATCGTAGTAGGAGCCGACCGGTTCATAACCGGCGATATAAACATTGGTGAAGCCGTTCTCATTGGTGACCCAAAACGTCGGGCGGAAAACAGACGGGAAATTAGCACCAAGTGCGAACGTATTATTTGTGGTGGCATCATAAATATTGGCGGCGAGCTGGAGGACGCGCTGAACGGCGGGGGTATAGACAAATTGGTTATCCACAAACACCGGAACGTGTGAAATGCCAAAGGGCAAGGGAATGTTCGTGGGGTTCAGCACGGGATTGGCCGCCGTACTGATGTTGGTGAAACTGCCGTAAGTCGCCACGTAGTTTGATGGGTTTGCCACCATCCATTCCTGCGAATAATCGCGCAGCATCCGGTCGGCGGCGTTGGTGAAAAATTGCAGCGGCGTCCACGGAATGAGATTCGTTTCCATGTCGGGAACGACGTTGCCGTTGGCATCCACGTTCACGTAATTAATGTTGAGCTTGTTCTGCTCCGGCGCGGATGCCACGCCCATCTGCGAGAGCAGCCGGTAATAGGTGTAGCGGTTATAGGTGGAAGGCCCACCGTCAGCCAAAGTCAAATGATTGGTGAAGGAGATGGAAGATTCACTCGGGTTAAACAACTCCTGCAAATCAAAAAATTGATTGGTGTTGGGAGCGCCGGCCCATGGCAGCGTGGGGTCATCCCGATTACGTCGATTACCCGCTTCGTTGATGGGCGCTGGCGTGGTTTGCAGCGGCCCGTCGCTGTATTCATCAATGTTGTCAAATGGGACAGTGCCAGACACCGGAAAATTGGGAGGCTGGTTGGCAAACAACAAATTGGCGCGCTTCAAACTCAGATAGTTGTTCTGGTAGCGATAAGCCAGCAGCGCCCGCGCGTCGTTAAAAGCCACTCCTTGGTTTTCGTAATTCGGGTAAGGTTGATTTTGATACCAATAGTATGTCACGTTGGGTGGCATGGTCGGAAGCCATTGGTTGGTGTTCAAATCCGCAAGAAACGCGGCCAGATTGATTTCCCATGAGCCAACACCCTGATTACGCAAAAAGGAGTCGATCCCAGGTCCAAACGGAGAGGGATTCACACGAATCCGCCCATTTTGGGCCGGTTGTCCTTCGTCGCGAACCTGATTGTAAATGGCATTCAAATCCAGCGCGTTGCCGATGGGCACGGCAATAAAGGCGTAACGCGCCACAAACGGATTGTTGGGCCCGTACGGCTGGTCCGGATGTTGCAACACACCCACCCATTCCGGGTCGCCCGTTTCGGACACGTAATTGGTCACGGGCAAGCCATCAATAATATTGACGATGGGGGAACCATTATTGCCAATTTCCGGCACCCAGCCGTTCGCGTCGTTCGTGCCATTGCGGTTCAAGTCGAGGTAGAAACGGAAATCGAGCGGGGCGTTCGGATTGGCATTGGTCTGGATGAACACCGGCGGGCGCGGGAGGTAATACAAGTTGCCCAGGTTCAATAGAAAATCGTTCAACGTCAGCGGATTTCCATTCGCATGTTCATATTGATAATTGACGTTGGTAAAGGCGGCGACGCCAGTCCAAAATCCGCTGGAATTGATGTAATTGGTCGAGACCAGGAGGCCGAAATTGTAGGGATTGGTGGTGGCGAGCGCATTGGCTACGATTTGTCCCTCGGCAGCGGCCAATGCGTCATCGGCGGCCAATTTTGCCGAGGCGGTGTCGGTCGCGGTGGTCACCGCGCCGCGTTCACGCCGGCTGATGGCGAGGAACGTAAGGGCCATGAACGTCACCACCGCCAGCAAAATCAGCGTGATGATCAAGGCAACGCCGTGTTGGGAGTGACGAGTGACGGGTGACGAGTGACACGAATGCGTCACGCGTGGCGCGCTGTTTTTCTCGTCACTTGTCACTCGCCACATGTCACATTTTAGTTTCATTGGTACGCCGTCTGGTCAACGTTGCGGATCACCACGCGCTGGCGGAACAGATGCACCTGCCCGACGTGGTTCGACAAATAAGCCGTCTGCGCGTAGGCCGGCGCCACGTTGGGCAAACCTTCGGCGCGCTGGAGCGTGCTGTCTTCCAGCACCCCCAGCTCCACCTGCACCGACGCGGGCACGGTGTTGCTGTACATGTAAAAGCCAAACACACCGGGGACGGATTGCAGGAAAAAAAGCGTGTTTTGGTTGGTAAATGTATTATTTCCCCCGCTGTAATAATACTCGGCGGTGTTCGTCATTTCCAAACCATTGGGATCGTAAGGGCGCACTGTCAAATCCACCACGCCATCCACCAAATGGCTCCAATACGCGGAATTGGTCGGTTGCGTTAAAGTTGACATAAAGGCGTTGTACAGCGAAGCGGGCAGCGCGGCTTGCACATTCGTGGTCGCATAGAAACGGTAGAGGGCATAGATGTCGTTCGTATCCGGTGGCGGCCTGTTCGCGACCACCGTATAACCCGTGCCCACCCAGGTCGGGCTGCCGCCGATATTTTGACGGCTCAGGCTGAAAAAGCTTTCCAGCAGGTTGGTGCGCAACTGGCTGCTGGCCGTCAACGACTGCATCAACGGCGGCGGAGCAGTAAGATAGTTTGCCAGCACAGTGTAAAAATTGAAGTTATTGTTCGTGTTGAGATTGTCCGCGTAATTCCCGTATTTCCAAAGGCTATTAGTGTTAACCGGGCTTGAAGATGGCGTCATGGCTTCGAGATCGCTGGTGATCAGGCCCATGGCCAGGCGGCCGGATTCGAGAATATCGGTCTGGGTGAGGCTGGCGCGAAAGGCCTTCTGGGTGCTGTTGAAGACCGTCATCAGCGCCAGCACGATAAGCGACAGCAAGGCCAGCGTCACCAGCATCTCGACCAGAGTGAAGCCAGCGCAAGTAAAGGCCAAAGGCTGAAGGCTGAAGGCTGAAACCTCCTTTCGCTCCTGACGCATTATTTTTATTTTAGACTTTAGCATTTAGCCTTTAGCTTTTTCTTCATGGCGCGCTGGTGAACGTTTGCGGCTGGAAAAAATACAACCACTCTTTGTTATTGTAATCGCCGGTTTGAACCATTTGACCGGCGACCGATGTCCGGAATGTCTGGCGGCCATTGCCCGGGGCGCCGTTGGGCAGCAACGGCCAGAGGAACGTGAACCGCAGTTCACGCAGGTTGGAGGTGAGTTGCTGAGCTGGGGAACCCAGCACCACCCATGGAGCAGAAGGCTGCCTTGGATTTTTACCGGTATTGGCAGCAGTTGCCCGCCAGGTAAGCCCAGCCCAGTAAACCTCGTCTCCAGCCTTGTACTGCGTGGCCACTTGCCAAATCGGCGGGATGTAAACCGCCACCGGCACATTCTGACAAATCATCTTGTAGCTGAAGGAGTCACTGCGAATAATATCATTGTCCTGTGGCGGTTTTTCCACTGCCGGCCCGCTGAGAGAACGAACGTAAACGACCACGTAATTGCTGATGCCGCCTTCGACCAGATTGAGAATGGGCGCGCCGTTGCCCTGGTTGATATATTCCGGTGTGCTGAGCAACCCGATGATGTTCATGCCGTTGGTAAGGGGCGCGCCGGGCGGCGTACCGGCGGTCGGATACTTTGGAGCGATAGTGAAATTGGTGTAAGTATAACTGTTCACTCCGGGTTGAGGCAAAGCACCGATGGTCGGGTAGTACGCCCAGTAATTCGTGATCGCCAGAACGTAATTGGTCAGGTCATCCAGGCCGCGTGCGCCGTTGCGGATGTTTTCGATGAACACGGTGGCGTCCTGGCCAATCAAGGTCTCCTCGCGATTGTCCTTCTGGACGTTGAGGCCGGCGGGCAGCACGCCGATGATGGCCACCAGCGCAATGCCGATGATGGCCAGGCAAATGGCAATCTCCACCATGGTAAAGCCGGCACAGGCAAAGGCTGAAGGCTGAAGGCCGAAGGCTAAAACCTTTTCCCGCGCCCAGCGCGCATCCATTGTTTTAGAATTTAGCATTTAGACTTTATCCTTTTAGTGTCATTGCAATTTCGGTTCTCTCAGCGTCGCGCGGCCGGTCAGCGGGTCAATGTCAATGAGGTTGTAGGCGTTCGTGCTGTTGCCCAGCGGAGCTTCATAAACCTGCGGCGACCGGAGCTGAAACGTCTTGGTGGCCGGGTCCACCGCCGGCAACAGGCTGCCACGCGCCAGCGGGATGTATTCATGTTGGGAGGCCACGGTCTGCCCGTCATCCGTCAACTGGCCGAGGTAGTTGAAGGCGATGTAAGGCAGATAAAAAGGGGAGCCAAAGGCGGGAGTGTTCGTTTCCGCGGGAAACGGAATGGTGTTGGTGTAAGCAAAGGGATAAATCGAGAAAAATTTTGTGGGATCAATTGGATCTTTGAATTGGTAAGGCTGGGTGGGCTGATAAAATTTCCATTGGGCGATAAACGTGCCGTCGGGCAGCGACTGCCAGGGGGCGAGATAGTGCCATTGGTGGTTTCCGGGCTGATCGCCCACCGCGCCGAGAGCGGCAAACGTGTAACCGGTCAGTTGCTTGTCGCACAGATTGGTCGTGGCGGGCAGGGCCTGTAGCGCCGCGGACAGGTTGTTGTTCCAAAAATTCGCCGGGACGAAAACCATATAAACCGTGGTGCGCTGGCTGATGGCCAGTTGGCGGGCACGCGCGACGTCGTTGAGCATCTGCTGGTCGGCGGCGGTCATGGCGTCCGCGTGGCCGAAGTTTTTGAGCGCCGGCACGGCCAACGCCGCCAGCAGGGCCATGATGCTCAACACAATCAGCATCTCGACCAGGGTAAAAGCCCGGCGGGTGACGGGTGACGGGTGACGGGTGACAAGACACGGGACGCGGGCACACACAGCACTGGCTGCCCGGCTCTCGACACTCGACACTCGACACTCGACACTCATAATCATTGCCAGCTCAGAATGTTGTCTTTGTTGGCGCCCGTGTTGGCACTGGCATTGGGATCCACCTTCCCATCCGGCCCGGCCGACCAGACCATTACGTTGCCGTGGAACCGGAAATTGTCGGCGGTGCCATCGGGATCAATCAAACCGTTTAGTCCCGGATTCGAATTTCCACTCGGACCTGACACGGCTGACAAGCTGTAAAAGGCGTCCTTTGCCTGATTGTCCGCATTCACGTCCAGGGTGATGACGTAGGGATTTTTCCACGGATCGCGATAAACCAGATCCGGCCCCACGCCCGGCAGATTCGGAGCACTGACCATTTTGGCGTTCAGGAAAACGGTTTGCTGGGGGTTCTTTTGGTGGTTTTGGTTGACCGCAGTCACCGTGGTGTTGGTGATGTCCATCAAAATGGCGATGACTTCCGAATTGTTGGTATTATAGGTGACTGCCGGAGGATTCAGCAGGTTGAATTTGGCATTCGCCACGCCATTGGTCCCGTAGGTGAAACTCCCGCCATTTGCTGACGCCGCGTTCTGCGCCAGGCTGGAAACCGGCATGCGGCTGTAGGTCGAATCATAATTCTGAATGGCCGTGACGAGGTCGCTGATTTGCAACTGCGCCTGCCTCTTCTGCGCTTGCAGTTTGGCTGCCGACAGGGCCGGCAACAGCATGGCCGCCAGAATGGCGATGATCGCGATGACCGTCAGCAATTCCACAATGGTAAAAGCCCGCCTTCGTTCCACTCCGGCGCGGCAAGCGTGACGGGTGACGGGTGACGCGTGGCACGAAAAGTCGGCGCGCGCTTCGTGTTTAATCTCGCCACTCGTCACCTGCCACCCGTCACGTTTTATCATTTTGGTTTTCATAGGTTTGAAAAAGTGTTGTGCCGGGAATGTTGAAGCCGGAAGGGAGAAGGAGGAAACACTCCGCGAACGATTGAACCCGGCCAAATCGTTTCTGTCTTCTGCCTTCCGCCTTCCGCCTTCCGTTCCAACCGCACCACCAGGCGCGGACGCCACGCGCGGTCGTGCCATTGAACCGGAATCGGAAGGGAGCGGAGCGCGGGCGGCCCGCCCGCGAGTTCCGGGCACGGCTTCGCGCGGACGAGCCGTCCGCGCTCCTGCGGCGGCGGGGTCAACCGGATGTTGTCGGCGTTGCGCATAAAAAACTCAGGGCACCGAGTTGTTGTTGAGCTGCACCGATTTGGTCCAGTTGCAGATGAGGTTGGTATTCCCGGCAATTTCGAGTTGAATCCACAAGTCATACGAGCCGGGATTGTTGGTTCCGGGATAGGCGTAACGCCAGGGGTTCACGCCGGAGTTGGCATTTCCCAGCGGATTGTAGCTGTTATCCGGTCCGCCGGAAGGAGTGACCAGGAGGTTGACCGGTGTGCCGCCGACCGTTACCTTGGAAATTTGATTGGTGTTCAGGTCCGGCAGAAAATTTCGGGCCGGTTGCGCGGATTCGTCGCCGCCGGGTTTGGCGCAATTCATGAAGCCACCCACCCCCGACCCAAACACGGTACCCAACGAGGCTGCGGGAATCGTGGCGGTGTGGTCCAGGGTCATGTAGTTGCCATTGGTCGGAATGGTCCCTGCCAGTTCATAATACAATTGGTTGGTCAAGGGACCATTGGGACAGGCCGGCGGATAAAAACCGTAGGCGGATTTGTACTGTTCCAGCGCGGTCTGCAACTGCGACATCTGGGCCTGGGCGTTGTGAATAAACGCCTGCCGCCGCACCGCGCTGCCCACCGGCAGAATGAGCGCGGCAATCACGGCAATGACAGCAATGACCGTCAGCAGTTCAATCAGGGTAAAAGCCAACGGGTGACGGGTGACGGGTGACGGGTGACGAGCATACCCAGAACCCGCCACGTTTGTCTCGTCACGCGTCACTCGCCACTTGTCACAGTTGTTCGTTTTCATCGTTCACGCACTTCGTGTTCCATTCGTTCGCTGAGCCACTGCTTGATCATGCTCTGGTAATTCAAGTAACGCGACCGCGCCAGGCGTTTGATGCGCGCCAGCATCCGCGGGTCCATGCGCAACGTGATGGTCACGGACTCGGCGGATTCGGCGCTGCTGGCCACGGCCGCGTCCATCAGGCGCAGGTCCGGCCGGTTCTCCGCCCAAAAGTCCGCCTCGGCGTCTTCGGTGTCGAAGAGCGGGACTTCTTCCCATCTGGCAAATGTTCGCATAACTGTGACCTGTGACCTGTGACGAGTGACGTGATTTTCACGCCCGCGATTCGCCAACCATTCGCGTCACTCGTCACCCGTCACTTTTCACCCGCGCTCAGTGTCTGGTCCATTTTCCGCTGGTAAAAGAACCGTTCTTCCGGCTCGAACGGGCGCGCCAACAAGACGCGCACCAGCCGCCCATTGGCCCGGTACACGCTGAAAATGCCGATGCCACCCGCCGACATGCCCAGGTTGAAAAAGCGCGCCTGCACGCCAAATCGCGGCGAGTCCGGCAGCAGCCGGATGGCAAACGGGTCTTCAAAGGACTCTTCAATTTCCAACGGAGTCAAAGAACCATCCGTTGCAAACGGCGGATTATTCCAATCAAACTCCATAACGAGCTAACTGTAAATAACACGCCCATGCAATGTGTTTACAATGTATTTACGCATGGATGCTGTTCTTTGTCAACGGTTTTTTTCGAACCGGAGCGAAATGGCTTTGGACCAGTCAATTATCAGTCCCCGCCGCTGCCGCCGCTGCCGGACAGGTTGCTGATCATGGCAATCAACGGCAGGAACATGGCGATGACGATGCTGCCCACAATGACGGCCAGAAAGATGATCATGATGGGCTCCAGCAGGGAAGTCATGGCCGACACGGCATTGTCCACTTCTTCATCGTAGTTGTCGGCAATGCGCAGCAGCATTTCCGGCAGGGCGCCGGTCTGTTCACCGACGTCCACCATGCTGACGACCATGGGCGGAAAGACCCCGGAACCTTCCAACGGCGCGGTGATGGTCTCGCCTTCCTTGACGGCCTCATGGACCGCGCCGACGGCGTTGGCGATGATGACGTTCCCGGCGGTTTCCTTGACAATGGTCAGCGCCTGCAAAATCGGAACGCCGCTGCTGACGAGCGTGCCGAGGGTGCGGGTGAAGCGGGCGATGGCCACCTTGTTGATGACCGGGCCCAGGACCGGAACTTTCAATTTGAACTTGTCCCAGACGTGCCGGCCGATTTTGGTCCGGATGATCAGCATAAACACCACCACGAAGGCCGCGACACAGATGGAGGTTACGAAGAAGTGATCCTTGACGGCGGAACTGACCGCCAGCACAAAGAGGGTGAATTTCGGCATCTTGACATTCATGCCTTCAAAGACCCCCTGAAACCTCGGGATCACAAACGTCAGCAGCAGGATCATGATGCCCGTCGCCACGATGAGCACGGCGATCGGATAAAACATCGCCGCCTTGACCTTGCCCTTGATCTTCTGCGCCTTTTCGGAAAATTCCGCCAGGCGTTTCAGCACCACTTCCAGCACGCCGCCCAGTTCGCCGGCCTTGACCATGTTGACGAAGAGGCGGTTGAAAACCCTGGGATGCTGCGCGAGCGCCTCGGAAAACGTGCTGCCGCCTTCGATCGCGAGCGCCAGCTCGCCGAGAATGCCCCGGAGGGTGGCGTTGCGCTCCTGTTTTTCGAGCACGCGCAAACCGCGCAGGAGCGGCAAACCCGCGTCCACCAGCGTGGCCAACTGGCGCGTGAACGTCGTCAACACCTTCGGCTTTACCCGGCCGCTCAGTCCGGGAATTTTGATCTGGATATCGAGCGCGCCCCCCCGCTTTTTGCCGCCGCCGGCCCGGGGCGCTGCCTTGCTCTTCTTCCGCGTGATTTTTTCCTGCGGTTTTTCGGCCTCGACAATTTTGGTCGGGAAGAAACCCATTTCCTTGACGCGGCCAATGGCCTCGTTCTGGCTGGCGACTTCGATCGTGCCTTTGGTTTCTTTGCCGTGCGCATCCAGCGCCACGTAACTATATTTCGGCATAAACTAAAACAGTCCCCGGTCCCCGGTCTCCAGTCCCCCGTCAAAGGACCGCGAACGCTGCGGACTCGACTGTGGACTGCGGACTGTGGACTGCGGACTCATGTATATTTGACGATTTCCTCAATAGTGGTATCACCTTCAAAAATACCGCGCAAGCCGTCTTCGCGCAAGGTCACCATCCCCAGCTCGACGGCTTTCTGGCGCACCACCACCGTCGGCGCGCGTTCATTGATCAGGGTCCGAATCGCCTCGCTGATGATGAGCAATTCGAAGATGCCCTTCCGGCCCTTGTAACCGGTGTCGTTACAGGTGGAACAGCCGCGGCCATAATGAAAAACCTTGTCGCCCAGGTCGTGCGGCGAAAGATTCAACAGGCCCAGTTGTTCCTCCGTCGGTTCGAACGGCGTCCGGCAATTCGAGCAGATGGTCCGGACCAGCCGCTGGGCCAGCACCGCCATCAAGGTCGAGGAAATCAGAAACGGCTCGACCCCCATGTCCAGCAGGCGCGTCACCGCGCCCGGCGCGTCATTGGTGTGCAACGTGCTCAAGACCAGGTGGCCGGTCAGCGACGCCTGGATGGAAATCTGCGCCGTTTCCAGGTCGCGCATTTCCCCCACCATGATAATGTCCGGGTCCTGGCGCAAGAACGACCGCAACGCCTTGCCGAACGTCATGCCCGCCGCCTCGTTGATGGCCACTTGCATAATGCCCTCGATGTCATATTCCACCGGGTCTTCGGCGGTGAGCAGTTTGGAATCAAGGGTATTGATGCGCCGCAGACAGGAATAGAGCGTCGTGGTTTTGCCGGAACCGGTCGGGCCGGTCACAATCATGATGCCGTTGGGACGTTGAATCGCCTCGGTGACATAATCGTGCACGTATTTGGGGAAGCCGAGTGTTTCAATGTCCAGGTTGACCGCCGCGCGGTCGAGCACGCGCAACACGACCGATTCGCCGAACTGGGTCGGCAGCGTGGAGACGCGCAAATCAATCTGCCGGTTGGCCATGGGGAAATTGATGCGCCCGTCCTGCGGCAGCCGCTTTTCGGAAATATTCAGGCCGGACATGACCTTGATGCGCGAAATCACCGGCAGGGCGAGGTGTTTCGGCGGGGGCGACATTTCATAGAGGGCGCCGTCCACGCGGTAACGGATGCGGAACTCGGTTTCAAACGGCTCGAAATGAATGTCACTGGCGCGGTCCTGGATGGCCTGGAACAGGACCAGATTCACAAATTTCACGATGGGCGCCTGGTTGGCCAGGTCTTCGGCCAGCTTCGCGTCATCGGCGGCTTCGCTCGCTTCGCGGGCGATTTCGGCATCCTCACCCAGTTCCTTGAGAATCGCGGAGACGTCCCCCGTTTCCTCCTGGCCGTAATGCTGGTCAATCGCCTTTTGAATGTCGGCGGGGTCGGCCACCACCACCTGCACGTCCTTTTTGACCGCGAAATGGATTTCGTCCGGCCGCCCCGGGTCGAGCGGGTCGGCCAGCGCCACCTGCACCGTGCCGTCGTGGGCGGCGACCGGCAGGCACTGATACATGCGCGCGACATTGGCCGGAATCGTCTGTAACAACTCGGGCGTAAATTGGACATCGCGCAGGGAGATGACCCTGGTGCCCAGATAATTCGCCATCACCTGCAGGATGTCGTCGAGCTGCATGATCCCGAAATCCTGGAGCAGATGAATGACCGGCGTGCCGCTGCGTTTGAATTCGGCGGCGACCTCCTCGTACTGCAGGTCGTCAATCAACCCCAGTTCTTTGACGAGGGACAGCAACGGATTGGAAACTTCTTCGGCCATTTTATCAAAATATCATTTTGCCCCGGATTTGGACGGGGCGGGTTCGCCCAGGGACTGGGCCAGCTCCAGTTCCTGCAATTTTTGCTGGATCGTCGTCGGGTCCTGCGCCTTGGTGATGACTTCCTCGCGCGCAATCATGCCCTGCAGGTACTTGTCCATCAGGAACGAGTCGAGCGTCACCATGCCGTATTTCGCGCCGGTCTGGATGTCCGAGTTGATGCGGAACGTCTTGTTGTCGCGGATCAGGGCGGCGATGGACGGCGTGTTGACCATGACTTCAAAAACCGCCACGCGGCCCGGCTTGTCAATCCGCGGAATCAGCAACTGCGAAATCACCGCCTGCATGACGGTGGAAAGCTGAATGCGCACCATTTCCTGCTGGTTGGTCGGAAACGCGTTGGTGATGCGGTCAATCGTCTTGGCCGCGCCCGTGGTGTGCAGCGTGCCGAAAACCAGGTGCCCCGTTTCCGCCGCCGTGATGGCCGCTTCCATGGTTTCCAGGTCGCGCATTTCACCGACGAGAATCACATCGGGGTCCTGGCGCAACGCGCGGCGCAGCCCCTCGGCAAAATTCGGCACGTCCACCCCGATCTCGCGCTGCGTGACCAGCGACTTTTTATGGTGATGGTAATACTCAATCGGGTCTTCGATGGTGATGATATGCACCTCGTCGCGCTGCTCATTAATGACGTTGAGCATGGAGGCCAGCGTGGTGGTTTTGCCGGAACCGGTCGGCCCGGTCACCAGCACCATGCCGCGCGGCTTGTACAGCAATTCCGTGGTGCTGGGGGGAACGCCGATTTGCTCCAGGGTCAGCAACTTGTTGGGAATCTGCCGGAGTACCAGGCCAAAGTTGCCCTTCTCCTTGAAGACGCTGACGCGGAACCGCGCCACGTCACCGAAGGCAAAGCCAAAGTCCGCGCCGCCGTGTTCGCGGGTGCTCTGAATATGTTCCTCGGACGTGATGCTGCGCATCAATTCCTCGGCATCCTCCGGTTTGAGCGCCGGGCCTTCCACGCGGTGCAGAATGCCGTGTACCCGGATGGTCGGCGGCGTGCCCACGCGGATGTGCAGGTCGGACGCGCCTTCCGACACCACCAACTGCAACAGATCGGACATGGAGTAGGACATAAAATTTCAAAGGCTGAAGGCGGAAGGCGGAAGGCTGAAACCCCGGGCAGCCGCCCGGAAGTTTACGGCGGGCATCGGTTCCGGGTTTGATTTTTCGTTCTTCATTCTGCCTTCTGCCTTCTTCATTAAATTATGACTCGTCGCCGATGGTCGCCCGGATGACTTCCTCGGGCGTCGTCAGGCCGGCGAGCACCTTGCGAATGCCGTCTTCGCGCAAGGTGCGCATGCCCATTTCGCGGGCGCGGGCGCGCAAAACGGACGAGGCCGCCTTGTCGTAAATCAATTTGCGCGCCTCATCATCAATGGTGAAAATTTCGAAAATGCCCATGCGCCCGCGGAAGCCCGTGTTCGAACAGTCGCTGCAGCCACGGCCCTTTTGGATCGTCGCCCCCTGCAGATTGTCGGCCGTCAGGTTTAAGGCGCGCAACTCCTGCTCGGTCGCCTGATACGGTTGCACGCAGCGGCGGCAGACCTTGCGCACGAGGCGTTGCGCCATGAGACAGCGCGTGGACGAGGCGACCAGAAACGGTTTCACGCCGATGTCCACCAGACGGGTGACCGCGCTCGGCGCGTCATTGGTGTGCAGCGTGGAGAAAACCAGATGGCCGGTCAGGGACGCGTTGATGGCAATGGACGCGGTCTCGAGGTCGCGAATTTCACCAATCATCACCACGTTCGGCGCCTGGCGCAGAATCGAGCGCAACGCGGCGGCAAACGTGAGGCCGACGGGTTCATTGACCTGCACCTGGTTGATGCCGGACAGAATATATTCCACCGGGTCCTCGACCGTGATGATTTTGCGGTCGGGCCGGTTGATGAAGTGCAGGCAGGAATACAGGGTGGTGGTCTTGCCGGAACCGGTCGGCCCGGTCACCAGCAGAATGCCGTCCGGCAGGCCGATCAGGCGCTCGAAGGTCTGCTGGTCGTCCGTGAAAAATCCCAGTTCGGCCAGGCCGAGCCGCAAGCCTTCCTTGTCAAGGATACGCATGACGATGCTTTCGCCGTGATACGTTGGCAGGCACGACACGCGCAAGTCAATGAGCTTGTTCCCCACCTTGCTCTGGATGCGCCCGTCCTGCGGAATGCGATGCTCGGAAATGGACATGTTCGACTGGATCTTCAGCCGGGTGATGATGGACGCCTGCAACCGTTTGGGCGGGGCCTTCATCTCGTGCAGCACACCGTCAATGCGGTACCGCAGCCGGAAACGCTTGCTCAAGGGTTCCAGGTGGATGTCCGAGGCGCGCATCTTGAAAGCGTCCACGATCATCTGGTTGACCAGCCGGATGAGCGGCGCGTCCGCGTCCACGATCGCGTTGTCGTCGTCAAGTCCGCCCTGCGGCACTTCGACCTCGCTTTCGGTGAGCTCCTGGATCGCCTTGTCCACCACCGTCTGGCCCGTGCCGCCATAATACTTGTTCAGCGCGTTCTCGATGTCCGGTTCCGACGCCACGCGCAACTCGATCTCCGCGTTGAGCAGATGCGTGAGCGTGTCAATGGTGTTCAGGTCCGACGGGTCGGCGATGGCCACGGCGACCTTGCCGTCGGTTTTGAAAACGGGGACGACGCGGTATTTTTTGGCGATGTGGCGCGGGATGACGGAAATGACGTCGTCGGGAATTTTCAAGCCGCCCAGTTGAATGACTTCCGCGCCGAATTGGGCGGCCTTGGCCTGGGTGACATCCGCCGGGCGGACGAGCTTGTTGGCCAGCAACAAGTCCACCACGCCCACGCCGGAAGTTTCGGCTTCCCGGCGCGTTTGCGCAACCTGGTCGGCATTGACAATGCCCAGGTCCACCAGCACGTCTGCCAGATAATCGTCTTTTTCAGCCACGGCTCAAATATACACGGACTATATGTGTGGAAAGCAAAAAAGACTACGCTTGAAAATCGCGATGTCAATGCGGAGCAAAGAATTTCCGGTGGAAGGGCGAGACGCCCCGGCCGGGAATTCTCCACCCGCCACCGGGTCCAAACAGGATTGCGCAGCAGTGCACCCCTCGAATAGCCTTGGGTAAAACCAAAAGCCCCTTAACCAGCATGGCCCTGAACCTGCGAATCCGGCCCGGGAAAGCCTTTCCCGCCGCCAGGGAATGTTATGCCACCCTCGGCGTGAATGTTGACCACGCCCTGCAAACGCTGGCGCGCATGCCCATTTCCCTCCATTGCTGGCAGGGCGATGACGTCGGCGGGTTTGAAAATTTCGGCACGGCGCTGGGAGGCGGGCTGGTCGCCACCGGCCATTATCCGGGCAAGGCCCGCACCCCGGATGAACTTCGCGCCGACCTCGAGAAGGCCTTTTCCCTCATTCCCGGCAAACACCGCCTGAACTTGCACTCGTGCTACGGCGAATTCGGCGGCAAAACGGTGGACCGCGACGAGATCACACCGGTCCATTTCCACAACTGGATCGCCTGGGCGAAGCAAAATGGCATCGGCCTGGACTTCAATCCGACCTGTTTTTCCCATCCGCAGGCCGCCGATGGTTTCACGTTATCGCATCAGGACCAGGCGGTCCGGCGCTTTTGGATCGAGCATTGCCTCCGTTGCCGCGAAATCGGCGCCGCCTTCGGCCGGGAGCTCGGCACAACGTGCATCACCAACGTCTGGATTCCTGACGGCATGAAGGACACACCGGCCGACCGCAACGCACCCCGGGCGCGCCTGGCTGAATCGCTTGACGTCATTTTCAAGAAACCGATTTCGCCGAAACTGAACCTGGATGCCCTCGAACCCAAACTGTTCGGCATCGGCTCCGAAAGCTACGTCGTCGGCTCGCACGAATTTTATCTCGGCTACGCGATCAGCCGGAAGAAGCTGCTGACGCTGGACTCCGGGCATTATCATCCGACGGAAGGGATCGCCGACAAGATTTCCGCCGTGTTGCAGTTCCTGCCGGAGATTCTGCTGCACGTCAGCCGCGGGGTCCGCTGGGACAGCGACCACGTCGTGATTCTGAACGACGATTTGCTGGCCATCGCCCGCGAGATTGTGGCGAATGGTTTCGTGGAGCGCGTGCATATCGGGCTGGATTACTTCGACGCCAGCATCAACCGGGTGGCCGCGTGGACCATTGGCGCCCGCAACCTGCTCCGCGCGCTGCTCTGCGCGTTGCTCGAACCGACGGACCGGTTGCGCGCCGCCGAAAACGCCGGCGATTACACGACCCGTCTGGCGTTGCAGGAGGAAATCAAGTCGCTGCCGTTCGGCGCGGTCTGGGATTTTTACTGCGAATCCCGGGGCGTTCCCGCCGGTGAGGCCTGGCTGACGGAAGTGAAGCGTTACGAAAAGAACGTTTTGCGCAGACGGCCCTAGCGCGCATCCAAACCATGCAACCCAATCCTGTTCTCGGCGTCCTCTTCCATTGGCTCGGCGGTCTCGCGTCCGGCAGTTTTTACGTGCCTTACCGTGGCGTGAAGAAATGGTCCTGGGAAACCTACTGGCTCGTGGGCGGGTTCTTTTCCTGGATCATCTGCCCGTGGCTGATCGCCGCCGTTATGACCCACGATCTGCCGGGCGTGCTCAAGCAGCAATCGTTCAGCACGTTGTGGTGGACCTATTTCTTCGGATTGCTCTGGGGGTTCGGCGGGCTGACGTTTGGCCTGACGATGCGTTACCTCGGCATGTCGCTGGGGATGGGCGTGGCCCTGGGTTATTGCGCGGCGTTCGGAACACTCATTCCGCCAATTCTTCCGGGGTTTTTCCCGAAGGCTGCGGTGGCGCAAACCATCGGGCAGATTGCGCAGAGCACCTCCGGCCAGGTCACGCTCGCGGGGGTGGCGGTTTGTTTGCTCGGCATCGGCATCGCCGCGCTGGCGGGTTGGACCAAGGAACGCGAACTGCCCGAGGCACAGAAAAAAAAGGCCATCGCCGAATTTAATTTTACCAGGGGCATCCTGGTGGCGACGTTTTCCGGCATCCTGAGCGCGTGTTTCTCGTATGCGCTGACCTGGGGCAAACCCATGAACGCGGCTTCGGCCCTGGCCGGTACGCCCACGTTTTGGATCGGCCTGCCGAGACTTTGTGTGGTGCTGGCGGGCGGGTTCACGACCAATTTCATCTGGTGCGCGCTGCTGAACGTTAAAAACCGAACCGGCTATCAATATCTCGCCGTGCAGGTCCGCCAGGAACATGCGCATCACGGCGGCTTGGGCAGCGGGAAACCGGCCCCGGACGGGAGGATCGGCGTGGCGGACTTAAAGATTCCCGTCCTGGGTAATTATCTTTTCTCGGCGCTGGCGGGGACGCTGTGGTATTTCCAGTTTTTCTTTTACTCGATGGGCGAAACCCAGATGGGCAAATTCAGTTTTGCTTCGTGGACCTTGCACATGGCCAGCATTATCATCTTCAGCACGATGTGGGGCTGGATTCTTCACGAATGGAAAGGTTCCAGCAAAAAGGCGCATCGGCTCATCGCCGGCGGCATTGCCACCCTGGTTTTGAGCACGGGTATTATCGGTGCGGGTGCCGGTTGGGATAAGCTGATGGCCTTTATGCATCATTCACTGTGAGCCGCCCGGTCCGTGTTCGTCCTCCCACATTGCCTGCGCCCGCGAGGGCATCATCCCGAGGCCGTCCAGGCAAAACTTATTGCAGCCTGACCCGGAAAAACTCCTGCGGTTCGTTTAGAGTGTTGGTATAGGGTGACATCATTCCCATAACGTCATTCCAGGGCCCCGTGACATTCGTGGCGGATTGTAATGTGCCGAAAGGCCAATCCAAAATCAAACTGCCACTGAAGGCCTGGACGGACACAGTAGCCGGTGGATTGACCGTCACCGTGACGGCGCCGGGTGACGAAGTCACACCGCCAACGGTCGCCGTCACATTGTATGTCCCGGAAACGCTTGGGTCGGCGTTGATGATGGAAGGGTTCTGATTGGCCGAAGTAAATCCATTGGGGCCGGTCCAATTGTAAGTCGCTCCCGAAACGGTCGAGGCGGAAAGATTCAGGGTCATGCCCGCATACATCGGACTATTGTAACCGGCCACCGGCGCCGGCGGCGGCGACGGAAGTGTTGCGCTGGCTTCCGTCGGGGAGTCGGCCGTTTCACTTGCCTCGCTGATCAACGTTGCCGCGGAAAGAGTATAATAGTAAGTCGTCCCATTAACCGCTGTCGAATCCACATAGGACGTGCCTGTCACCGTTCCCGGTGTCGAAATCGTCGAGTAAGGCCCGCCGCTGACGGTCGAACGCTTGACGTTATAGCTGGCCGCACCCAACAAGGCGTTCCAGGTCAGGGTGACCTGGTTGTTGCCCGGCGTGGCGGTTAATCCGGCAGGCCCCGCCGACGACTGCCTCACGCTTTCCACAAAACTTGCGTCGCCCCATCCGGTATAAACGCGGAATTCGTCAATCCAACCGGCGAAGCACCGATCGCGGGCCGGGCGGTTGCCCAAAAACAAAGCGGCGGTGCTGTCCAGGGTCACCGTCTGACCGGCTGCCGGTGTGGTGCTGACCAGGGTTGCTGAATTCTGGTCGCTGCCTTCATAAAGCGTTACATTCGCTCCGTCGTAAGCCATGGCCACGAACAGCCAACTGTTCGTAGGCGGTCTGGCGCCAAAAGCGGCCGTCGCCTGGATGGTGTTGACATAAAAATACCAATCGGAGGCGTCCTGCCACTTCATCGAGATACTGTTGGCCTTCCCGGTGTCCGCGTCGTTCGCGCTGCTCCCCAGAATAAACATGCGCGGACCGTAGTTCGCCGGCAGGTAGTACAACTGCTTCATCCACCACGTCACCACGAAGCTGGTGACATTTCCCAAGCCGAGAGCCGAGTTGGTCACGGCGGCGAAACTCCCGCTGGCGCCGCCGGTTTGCAGCTGGTTGGGGTTCATGGAGAGATTCAAAGCCCGGTTGGGATTGGTCAGCCCGGCCACCCCGGAACCGGCCGCTCCGTGCAGATCGGTGCCCGCGCCGCTGCTGCTGATCATCTGCAACGCGACGTTCACTTCGGAGCCAAGGCTGGTGTCGCTGGGCGTGGCCGTGCCGGGACCGGCATCATCAAAAGGACAGCGCAACTTGAGGGTCGGGCCATACGGCGCGTTGCCGACGACCACGGTCAGCGGAACGCTGGTCTCCAACGTTCCTTTGACGGCTTGAAAGTTCAGGAGGTAAACCCCGTTGGCGCTAAAGGTTGCCGTGGTAGTCAGGGCGCTGGTGTTGCCGAAAGCGACCGTGCCCGGGCCGGAGATTTGAACCCAACTGGTCGTCATTGGTGGCGGCGAACCGGGTTGATTGTCAGTGGCGGTGGCAGAGAGTGGCAAGGTCACATTTGTGCCGGTAAGGTAAACCGTCGGGAACGCCGGGTTGGTAATCGAGGCCGTGGGCGGCGGTAGCGGGCCGTTCGGGGCAATCCAGATCAAGGAATCGGTGACGTTGGTGCCGCCTTTGGCACCGACCGCCTGCACCGTATTGGTGCCGGACTGCAAGATCAGCGGCCAGGTATAAATGCAATTGCTGCTGGTGACGACGCCCTGTGAAACGCCGTTCAGGAATAGTTCAACCGAATCGCAGTTGGCATAAACCTTGGCCGTGATGGCGTTGGTGAGCCGGTTTGTGAAGGTGTGTCCGGTGATGTAAACCATGGGATTGGTTGTCCAGTTGGCTTTGTAATAATAGAAGGCGTCTTTCCGAACCTGGCGGTCGTAAGTGACCAATCCTTTGTCGTTGCGGCCGGGAGTATCGCCTTCGTTGCGGCCATCGGAGGCGAAGTCAAATCCGTTCCAAACCAGTTTGCACCAGAGAAACGGGCGGGCCGCCATCAATTGCCAGTTGGTTTCATGAACGATGTCCTGCCATTCTTCGGGATGAAATGAACTGCCGGTATTAGACGGAAAGACCGGGTTCTCGGTGTGCTGATAAGCGCTGGCCCCGGCGCCATATTCGCTCACGCCGACACAGCGGGTTGGATAGTTGGCGTGAATCGTGTCAGCCCAGGCGCCGATTCCGTTGAGCGGGCTGGAATACCATCCATAATACTTGTTGAAGGCGATGACCTGGGTGTAAAAAGTGGAGGGATCGCTGTCACTGGTATTGGCGCCGGCGGTGGAAAGCCGGTTGGGATCCTCCTGGTTCACCAGTTGAACTTCCTGGCTGATGAGCGTGTTGGGGCTGGGTCCGGAATCAAGCGTGACCTCATTATAAACGCTCCAAAATATCACGGAAGGATGGTTATATCTCTGACGGATCATTTCACGCAATTGCTGGAGCGTGTTGCTGGTGAACGCGGTGGAGGCGGTAATGTAATCAATCAGTGGAATTTCGCTCCAGACGCAAAGGCCGTTTTGATCCGCCAGTTGGTAGGTGTAGTCGTTATGTTCGTAATGCGAGAGGCGGAGGAACGTGGCGCCAATCTCCTTGAGAAACAGGAAATTGGTGTCCCGCTGCGCATTCGTCAGCGCCCAACCGCAGTTAAGCCAGTCCTGGTGCATGTTCACCCCATGCAAGTCGTAGTGCTGCCCGTTGAGGAAAAACCCGTTGGTGGGGTCCACGCTGAAATAACGAAAGCCCAGCGGCTGCGCCACCACGTCCGCCGCGTTCGTGCCGTTCCACACCTCAACGAAAGTTTGATACAGATACGGATCAGCCAGACCATTCCACAGGTGCGGGTTGGCGATGATGGTGCCGGCCACCACATTAGAAACCGACGTCGCCGGAAGCGTCACGATGTTGCTCAACATCGTGACAATGTTGGTGGCGGCATCAGTGACAATGGCGCGAACGGTCACCGTCTGGGCCGAGGCCGTTGAATTGGAGACGACCGTGGTGACCTGGAGATTGGCGGAGTTGGAGCTGACGCTGGTGGTGGTGAGATAGACGCCGGGCGACCCGTAATCCAACGGCGAAATTTGCACCGGATCGGTCACCAGCAGATGCACGTCGCGATAAATGCCGCCCCAGAAGGTAAAATCCGCGGCCAACGGCGGAATGTTGGCGTTGAACGCGTTGTTGACCTCTACGGCGATGACATTGTCGCCACCGACGTTGAGGTAGGGCGTCACGTCAAAGACAAACGCCGCAAAGCCGCCGTCGTGCTCGCCCAGGAAGTTTCCGTTGAGATACACATCTGCGACGCGGAATGCGCCGTCAAACTTGAGAAAGAAATGGCGATTGGTGTAGCCTCCATCCGGCGTGAAATGCGTCCGATACCAACTGATGCCCTGGTAGTAATTGGACGCCGGATAAGACTGGCCGTCGGCGATGTCCCACGTGTGCGGCAGGTTTACATTGGTCCAGGAGGAATCATCAAAGTTGGCGGCTTGCGCGCCGGAAACATTCTGTTGAATGAACCGCCAGCCTGAATCCAGACTGATATCCACGCGATTGTTGGCCGGAGGGGTATAAGTCTGGGCCGTCGCTGTCGTCAAAAACCCGAGGCTGATCCAGCCACTCAACAGTAAACCCCGGAAAAACAGAACGGCACTGCCCCAAAAGGCACCGTTGGCTTTTAAGTTGTGTTTCATAGTTTAAAGCTTCTTACCTTCAGATCGGAAATATAATGATTCGTGACTGTTGAAGAATGCCGCTGTTGTAAGTCATAATTTCAGATCCCCTGAAACAGTAAACGGGGCGAACCGACGCCGGTTCGCCCCGCGGAAAAAAACTTGATGCGACCGTTCAGGCTTTGCGAGCGCGGCGGAGGCCCATCAGCATACCGGCACCTAACAGTCCCAACATCACACTGCCTGGTTCGGGAACAACGCTGCTGTCAATTTGGTAGGTATCAAAGCGGCGGATCCCGGTTTCCGTATTGCCCAAGGAGTCAGTCGCGTCACTATACAGCCCGAAAGCGGTGATGGGATCCCCGTTAAGGCCTCCCGAAAGGCCGCCGAGCGCCAAAGTCGTGCCAGGGGTGAAGGTCAAATTGTCCCAAGCACTCGCGGCGGTTGTCCAGTTGAAGGTAACCTGTTGTGCGCCGACGGTGGCGCTGCTGAAATTGCCGGCAGACGAGACGTTGGCACTGTTGTAAAGTACTTGGGTGGAGGCATACCAATTGCCGTCCTGCTGGACGGCAATGCGAAACACAGGGATGCCACCAGTGGTGGCGGTGGCAGTACTTCCGGCATAGAAGGAGATGTCCTGGATTGGCGTAAGGGTTTGGTTCACGGTGTACCCAGTCGTGTAGGCAATAAAATTTTGCCCAGCCTGGCTGACGAACATCAAGCCATTGGCGGTGGAGAGTGCGGGACCCCCGGCATTGATATTGTCGAGGTTTTGAGGTTTGCCGAGCGCGGTGGAGACACCGAAATTGTTAAAGGTACCGGGGGCATTGTCTCCGACGGACGCGTCTGAGGCGGTCGCTCCCCAATTTCCAGCCCATCCGACACTGCTGGGAGCTGAATTGCTGCCGGTAGAAAGGTTACCAAAAACCTCGCGGTAAATCTGCGCCTGCGTTACTTGCATCGAGAGCAGGATTGCTCCCGCCGCACCAAGAGTTATCAAAAGGGTTCTTTTCATGAGTCGTTTCGGGTTAAGTATAAAACTATGAGTGTAAAACTGTGTACTTCATATTTTTTATTATGTTTTTGTTATTTTGTCAAGACTTTTAAAATACGGGGTGAACCGGGTACCACCGTGAAAAAGACCTGACGCTCAACGAGATAAGCCAGTCATTTCCGACGGTTGAGACTGTCTGGCAAGAAATTGAGACGATTCTGTCGCCAAAAGGCTGGTTTGCCCGCATCGTAGCATCGTAAAAATGATGTCCAAAAGAAGATTTGGACGATCAAGGCCAATCCGGCCGGTAATATCCGAGCCGGTCTGCATTGTTGCGCCAAGTACAAAAGGAATTCACAGTCATGGTCCGAACAATAGATTTGAGGATAGCCAAGTCCCGCTTCGCAAGAGTACTGCGACAATTCAACGATTCAGCTGGCGCACCCAGTAGGAGTTGAACCTACAACCTTCTGATCCGTAGTCAGATGCTCTATCCAATTGAGCTATGGGTGCGCCCAAAGGGAAGAAAATCTACGAGTCGCATCCGGCCCGCGCAACATATTTCCGGGGGATTCTCCCGAGGCGACACCAAAAGTTGAAAGCTTCCGGCCCGGCTCCAAGCACCAGCCCGGGGCTAACTCAGTGAAATTTCAGGTTCCGCAACGCCAGGACCAGAATCGTCAGGACCAGCATCAGGCCGCCGGGCATGAATTTCTTCGTTTTCGCCAGGCGGATGGCAAAAACCACCAGCAGCACAGCCATGATGACATTCGCCAATCCCCGCGCGAAGGACGGTTGAAACACGCCCGGCAGCGCCGTCAGCACCAGCAACGCCGCCGACACCGCCGAGGTGACCAATGAGATCCGGCTCTTTCCTTTGTAGAACCCAAATAACCCGCCGACGAGCAGCAGGACGATGTAAACCCAAAAAAACAAGTCGCTGAATGACATCGCGCGGAGATTGCCTCAATTGGCCACGGCGTCCAAGCTCAGAATTTCGCCTGGCTCGCACTCGGCAATCACCTCAAACGGGCGGCAGCACACCTCGCAATCCGTCGTGAACCGCTGGAACGACACGCTCGTGTCAATCGCCACCTCGAACCGCTGGCCGCAAAACGGGCATTGGATGTTTTCCGAAACTTCCACGCGCCAAGCTCGCCCCGCCGCGGACAATTTGCAACTCGCCGGATTGATAAATTCTTACGTCCCGGGAAGCCGCAGGAGCCGGGGTAACGAGGCTCTGACTTCAAAATCAGAAATCAGTTTGAGCCGCCTTACGTCGGCTCCTGCAAAAATGAATCCTAAAACCGCTTCGTCAGGGTCAGCGTGAATGTGTGCCCTTGCGCGCGGGATTCCGCCATGAATTCGTAATCGTAGCGGAGCGAGACAAATAACATCTGATTCGGGAAGGCCACATTGACCTCCGGGCCGACCGCGGCCACGCGATTGAGAGGCTGCCCGTTGCTGTTGCCGGTGAACTGTTGCTGATAATAACCGACCGCGCCCAAATCCACGACTTTCGCCACGGTTTTGCTCACGCCCCATTCCAGTGTGTAGGCATCTCCATAAGTGATCTTGGTGTCACGTTGTTCGGTGTTGAACTCCAAACGGTTCAACGCCGATACCGCCCAGGTCTTTTCCTGGTCAATGTACCAGGTGGCCCCGGCCGTTTGCATGAAAGTCCAGTAGCCCAGGCCGGGCCTCGCCGAAGGACCGGGCCTGGCGGGGGAATCGCCCGTCGGCAGGTCCACGCCGCTGCCGACCGCAAAGTCAAACTGCTGGAGATGCCACGAGAGCGTACCTTCGGCGAACAAATCCCCCACGCCAAATCGGTTGCCGCTGAAGGGGCCGGGCGTGTTGGCACTGGCCTGCTGGTAAACCAGGGGCAAAAACCCGTCCAACCCGATGAAACCGCCGAGGAATTTCGTGTCCGTAATCCACAGGACGCGGGGAAGGTTGGCGTAGGTGAACGCATCGAGATCCGCCGGACCATTTTTGTTCCCGGCGGCATTGTTTAATTGGTCGGCGGTATAGAAATAATTATAGTCGCGGAAATAGAAGCCGGGCGGCGGCAAGGAGGCGGCTTTGATGCCTTCCACGCCGGGTACGTAATGAGCCGAAGGCTGGGCTTGGAGCAAACCGGGCAGCAATGCGACGCTGGCCGCGAGCACGAATCGGACGAATCGAGTTTTCATAGGTTTGAATTATTCTGATTTTTGGGAATCAAACGTCCTGAAGTTTTCCGGAAAGGTAGGTTTCGTAGGCGCTCAAATCGAGCAGGCCATGGCCGGACAGATTAAATAGAATCACGCGTTTTCTCCCGGCTTCGCGGGCGCGCTTCGCTTCCTCCACCACCGCAGCCACCGCGTGCGCGGATTCCGGCGCGACCACGATGCCCTCGGTGCGCGCAAATTGCGTCGCCGCCTCGAAAATTTTCATCTGGTGATACGCCTCGGCTTCGATCAACCCGAGTTTAAGCGCGTGGCTGACCATCGGCGACATGCCGTGATAACGCAGCCCGCCGGCGTGAATCGGCGGCGGCATGAATTTGTGGCCCAGCGTGTACATCATCAGCAACGGCGTCGTTTCCGCTGTGTCACCGAAGTCATAACGCAGTTCACCCTTCGTCAGCGACGGACAGGCCGAGGGTTCCACGGCCACGATGCGATACTGCTTTTTCTCCGTAATTTTCTTGTGAATGAAAGGAAAGGCGATACCGGCGAAATTGCTGCCACCGCCGCAGCAGGCGATGATGGCATCCGGCTCCTCGCCCGCGAGTTCCATTTGTTTGATGGCTTCCTGACCGATGACCGTCTGGTGCAGGCAAACGTGATTGAGCACGCTGCCGAGCGAGTATTTCGTGTTCGGATGTTTGACCGTATCTTCGATGGCCTCGCTGATGGCGATGCCGAGGCTGCCGGGGCAATGCGGGTCTTCCGCGAGCAATTTGCGGCCGTATTCGGTTTGGTTGCTGGGGCTGGGATGCACCGTCGCCCCCCAGGTGTGCATCAACATCCGGCGATAGGGCTTGTGATCATAACTGACCTTGACCATATAGACATTGCATTCCAGCCCGAACTGGCTGCAGGCAAAGGCGAGCGACGCGCCCCACTGGCCGGCACCGGTTTCGGTGGCGAGGCGTTTGGTGCCGGCCACTTTGTTGTAATAAGCCTGGGCGACCGCCGTGTTGGGCTTGTGACTGCCGGCGGGACTGACGCCTTCGTATTTGTAATAAATGTGCGCCGGCGTTTGCAGCGCCTTCTCCAATCGCACCGCCCGGATCAATGGCGAAGGCCGCCAAAGCGTGTAGATTTCGCGGACCGGTTCGGGAATTTCCACCCACCGCTCGGGGCTCATCTCTTGTTTGACGAGATTTTCCGGGAAAATCGCCAGCAACGCCTCCGGGGGGATCGGTTGTTTGGTGCCCGGATGCAACGGCGGCGGCAGCGGCTCGGGAAAATCCGCCAGCAGGTTGTACCAATGCGTGGGAATTTCCTTTTCGGGAAGGCTGAAGTGTATTTGCGATTTCATAAATCCATCAATGTCCCAATGACCATGGCACAATAATATCAATTCGCGTTTTATTCGTCACGCGCGAAATGAGTGAAGATAATTCGATGCCGGCCAGAAGCGGCAGTTTCCCCTTCAAATACAGGCATAATTGAACAGCGCCCGAAGACTGCCTGTCCAAACTTCAGTTGCCGGGAGGGGTGCCTCAAAAGGAGAAACGGGAAGTTTCCTGTCGCTCTTCAGTGGACAACGGTAAAAAGCAGAGCGATATTCGTCCCATTGGGGGGAAAACGCGCCAAAGAGCGAATGAAAGGTTTGTTGTAAAATGATCAGATTGTTGCACGTGCTGATCGTCGAAGATTCTGAGAACGATCTAAAGTTGTTGCTGGAGGAATTGCGCCGAGGAGGTTATGAAGCGGTTCACGAGCGGGTCCAAAATTCCGCCGAGTTGATTGCCGCGCTCGATCGTCACGCCTGGGACGTGGTACTTTCGGATTACGTCTCGCCCCAATTCAGCGGGCCGGAGGCTCTCAAGTTGCTGCGCGAAAAAGGGTTGGATGTCCCTTTTATTGTCATTTCCGCCACCTACGGGGAGGAAGCGGCCGTGGACATGATGAAAGCCGGGGCGAGTGATTACATCGTCAAAAATAATCTCTCCCGTCTGGTTCCGGCGATTGAACGGGAATTGGAAGTGGCGCAAACCCGCCGGGCGCGGGCTCAGGCCGAAGCCGCTCTGCAATTTCTCGCGGCCATAGTTGAATCCACCGAGGACGCCATCTACGGCAAGGCACTGGACGGCACCATCATCAGTTGGAACAAGGCGGCCGAGCGCATTTTCGGTTATACGGCCGGGGAAATCATCGGCCATTCGGTTTCAATCTTATACCCCATCGACCGGCGGGACGAATTGATTGACGTCATGGAGCGCATCAAACGCGGTCAGCGGGTGGGCCTTTATGAAACGGTGCGCCTGCGCAAAGACGGCCATTTTATTCCCGTCTCGGTGACGGTTTCGCCGGTGCAGGATGCCAGTGGCAAAATTGCGGGAGGCTCGGCCATTTCCCGCGACATCACCCTGCGCAAAAGGGATGAAGCAGAGCGCTTCAGGTTGATTGAGGAACTCACCGAATCGCTCAAACAGGTCAGGACGCTGAGCGGGTTGCTGCCTATTTGCGCCTCTTGCAAACGGATTCGTGACGATCAAGGTTACTGGCAGCAGGTGGAAACCTACATTGCCGGTCATACCAACGCCGATTTCACCCAAGGCATTTGCCCCGACTGCCTGGAAAAATCCAAAAGCGGGATCAAAACCGCGGCTTGAAACGCTTCCCGCCTTCTCCGCTCAAGCCACCGGTCGTCTTCTTGATTAAGACCTCTGAAAAATGGACCGCCAACCCTAGCGGCGTCCCGGCAGAGCGCCGCAAACTCCGGGAAATCGAAGAGTGCGGCTTTCTGCCGAAAGCCGCTACGCCGGTTTGCGCAGGTCTTGATTGGCTGCAGCGTCGGGGTCAGGGCGGGAAGTGCTCTGCCATACGACCTCTGGAGCGATGGTCACTGATTCTTTCACACCTGGTTAAATGAGGCACGGTGGCTCAACTGCTAGAGCGAGCCTTCCACTTGCATCCAGTGGATGGCGTGTTGTAGCAGGTCGTTGGCGTCTTTGAGGTTCAACTTTTCCTTGATGCGGGCGCGGTAGGTTTCAATCGTCCGCATGTCCAGATGCAGTTCGTCCGCGATCTGGCGCGTGCCGTGACCCTGGCCAATCAGCTCGAAGACCAGCAATTCGCGATCCGAAAGCTTGTCCATGGGCAGGCTGGGTTTGGCCCGCGTGCCGCCAATCGCGGTCGCGGCGATTTGGGCGGCCATTTTTTCGCTCAGGTAAACGCCGCCGTTCAACACCGTGCGAATGGCCAGCATGATTTTTCGGGTGGCTTCCTGTTTGGTGATGTAACCGCGGGCGCCCGCCCGAATCACCCGTTCCGCATGGAGCATTTCATCGTGCATGGAAACCACCAGCACCGCCAGATCCGGGTATTGACTGCGGATGTCCTTGATCAACTCCATTCCGTGCGAACCTTTGAGGGTGAGGTCAACAATGACCAGATGCGGGCCGGTGGCGGCAATCTTCTCCATGGCTCGAAAGCGGTCCTCCGCCTCGCCGCACACGGTCAAATCCGGTTCGCGCAGGATGACTTCCGTGAGGCGTTCGCGCACCATGGGATGGTCGTCCACCAGAAGGATTCGCCTGGTTTTTTGCTCTGCCGGCTGAGTTGGTTTGTCCGTGGCCATAACAGGCAGGTTCAAGTAGCAGGTTGCGGGGCGGAACAGGAAACAACGGTGCCATGCCGGGCGGCCCGTTCAAGGTTCAAGGTGCCGCCAATAGCCTGGGCGCGATAATTCATGATGTGTAATCCCATCCCCCCGGTCGGATGCCGTGAAACGGGAATGCCAATCCCGTTATCACTGACTTTCAGTTCGATCCGATTATGGTTGGTTTTCAATTCAATCACAATGGAACCGGCCCGGCTGTGTTTGACGGCGTTGTTCACGGCCTCCTGGGCGATGCGATAAAGGTGCGTGGCCACAGTATTGTCACGCACCAACACGGGTTCTGGACAATCCACCCGGCAGTGCACCCGGGCGCGGGCGCACACCCCGGCCGCCAGTTGGCGCAGGGCCAGACTCAAACCGTCCGCCTCCAGTTGCACGGGGAAAAGCCCGCGCGACAAGGCCCGGGCTTCCGCAATCGCGTCATCCACCACCTTACCCATTTTTTGGACAGCGGTAACCTCGGGCCGCGCCTGGGCAGCCAATTGCTGTTCGAGGGAATTGTTGTCGAAACCAAGGCTGACCAACTGCTGGCAAAGCCCGTCATGCAAGTCCTGGCCGATGCGCGCCTGTTCGCGATCGCTGATTTCCAGAATTTCGCGTTCCAGCCGGTGCCGATCCGTCGTGTCTTCCGCAATCCCGACGATGCGGATAACGTTGCCGGAACCATCGCGAATCGGAAAGGCGCGATCCCGAATCCAGCGCAGGGCGCCGTCAGGCCGCACGATGCGATATTCCTGGTTGTATTCGCCCGTGGCCTGTTTGGTGAGCATGGCTGCCGCAACCGCTTCACGATCTTCCGGATGAATGGCCTCCAGCCACGCGTGCGGCGATTGATACAGTTCCTTGCAACTCCGTCCCCAGATTTTTTCGTAGGCCGGGCTGACATAGACCATGCGGGTTTCCTCCCGGTCCCTGATCCAGAATGCGTCGGTAATGTTTTCCGCCAGTTGGCGCAATTGTTGCATGGTCTTGCGCAACTGATCCTCGGTTTGCGTGCGGTCGCTGATTTCACGTTCCAGGGCCAGGGTCCGTTCTTTCACCCGCTGCTCCAGATGTTGTGTCAGGTTGCGGACCGCGGACAGCAACCATACGACAAATAACGAAATTCCCGTCTGCACTCCGAGATTCCAGAACAGAACGCCCGTCGGCAAGTTGTGGCTGGCCTCGCCCACAAAGGCAGCGAGTGAACTGGCCAGGGCGATCAGCAGACCGGCCCTTCGACTCCCGCTCCAGGCGGCGAAAGCGGCGATTAAGAGGTAAAACAGGGTGAAACTGACCCGCGCCGTGGATCGATAATCAATAATCGCCACCAGAACAACCAGGACGAGGCAAAGGACACCGATAACGGTTTCCGAAGTCCGCTGCCGATGGCGGACGGGATCTCGCGTCTGGCGATTGGACATGGCGTAGTGGTCAATAATCGCGCTCGGAATGGCCGGAAGGGCAACAACGATGCCCATGACCGCTTCAAAACGCTGTTTAAGCCAGTGGCCCGGTTTTCGCATATTTGCCCCCGACATGTGGGGGCCACGGTTCTCCAGAAAAACCGCACACCGAGGATTTTCCGGTATGGCGTCAACCAATAGCAAATTTTTTGCCCGGCGCAAACAACATCCGCACTCTCCGGAACGAATAACCTCTGTTGATGGTGGGTTAATTTAAAGGTAGGGACGGCTCGCCGAGCCGTCCGGACACGTCGACGACGGGTCCCTACCAATGAAAATAACCCATTGATACTCTGTTTTGGGATTTGCCAGTTCCGCCAAATTCTGGAATAATGCCCGCCGTTTTTTCACGGGCCAATTATGAAATCCCAGGTCGAAATCTACGATACCACCCTGCGCGACGGCAGTCAGGGTGAAGGCATCAATTTCTCGGTCGCCGACAAACTCCGCATTGCCGAGAAACTGGATGCCTTCGGGGTGCATTACATCGAAGGCGGCTGGCCCGGCAGCAATCCCAAAGACCAGGAATTTTTCCAGCAGGCCGCGCGGCGAAAATGGAAAAATGCCCGCATCGCTGCGTTCAGCATGACGCGCCGCAAGGGCGTGGCCGTGGAAAAAGACGAGTTGATGCGGCAAATCCTGGAGGCCGAGACGCCGGTCGTGACCATCGTCGGCAAAACCTGGCTGTTGCACGTGACTGAAGTCCTCCGCGCCAAGCCGGATGAAAATCTCGCCATGATCGGCGACACCATCCGTTTTCTAAAGGACCACGGCAAGACCGTCATTTACGACGCCGAACACAGTTTTGACGGTTACAAGGACGAGCCCGAATACGCGCTGGCCACCTGGCAGGCCGCCGAAAAGGCGGGCGCGGAATGTGTCGTTTTGTGCGATACGAATGGCGGTTGTCTGCCGGAGGACATCGCACGCATTACCGCGCTGGCGAAAGGCCGGTTAAATACGCGTATCGGCATTCACACGCACGACGATTGCGGTGTGGGCGTGGCGAACGCGCTGGCGGGCATCGCCGCCGGGGCGACGCAGGTGCAAGGCACCATCAACGGCTACGGCGAGCGCACGGGCAATTGCAATTTGATCAGCGTCATCCCGTTGTTGCATTTTAAAATGAAGAAAACCGGGGTGCCCGCGGAGTCACTGCCCAAACTCAAGGAACTTTCCGAGTTTGTAGATGAGATGGCGAACATGCGCCACAACCCGCGGCAACCGTGGGTCGGCCAGACAGCGTTTGCGCACAAGGGCGGCATGCACGTGCATGCCATCGACCGCGTGTCGCGCAGTTACGAGCACATCCAGCCCGAAGCCATCGGCAATTCCCGCCGCGTGCTCGTCAGCGACATGTCGGGCCGCACGAATATTTTGATGAAAGCCGCCGAACTCGGTTTCAAACTCAAGCCGGACATGCCGGAGGTGAAGGCCGTCACGGCGCGTGTGAAGGAACTGGAAGGGCAGGGCTACGAATACGAAGCCGCCGAAGGCTCGCTGGCCCTGCTCATCAGCCAGGCGCTCAAGCATCGCGAACCGTCGTTTGCCGTGGAGACGTATCACGTTTCCATGCGCCGCGACACCCGGGAATCCATCTGTGAAGCCACGGTGCGCGTGCGCGTCGGCAAAACGGTCCATCATGAAGTCGCCGAAGGCGACGGCCCGGTGAATGCGCTCGACGCCGCGCTGCGTTCGGCCCTGGTGAAATCATTTCCCCAGCTGAAACAGGTGACGCTCACCGACTACAAGGTGCGCATTTTGAACAGCGACACCGGCACCGCCGCCAAAACGCGCGTGCTCATCGAGTCCACTGACGGCAAGCGCGAGTGGGGCACCGTCGGCGTCAATGAAAACATCATTGAAGCCAGCTTGCAGGCGCTGGTGGACAGCATGGAATACGCGCTGTTGAAAAAGTGATCTTAACCACGGATGGACACAGATGGACACGGATGAAAGACCAGATTTACGCCGTGGTGGCGAATCCAAACTCCTTTTAAAGGCGGAGACGGAAAAGATTATCGGTTTTGCTTTTGAAATTTTGAACGAAGTCGGTCACGGCTTAAACGAGAAGATTTACGAGAATTCGCTGGTCGTTCTTTTCAAGCAGCGCGACATCGTCTTTGATCAGCAGCGAAGATACCCGGTTTTCTTTCGCGGTGTTGAGGTTGGTGAATTTGTTCCAGACCTGATTGCCTTTGGCTCGGTGATTGTGGATACGAAGGTCATTGACCGTATTACTGACCATGAACGCGGGCAGATGTTGAATTATCTCCGCATCACGAAATTGCGGGTTGGCTTGATTTTGAATTTCAAAAATGCCCGGCTTGAGTGGGAGCGCATTGTCTTATGATTTTTACTCCGTGTTTATCCGTGTCCATCCGTGGTTAAAAAATATGTCTGAGATTACCAAAGCCTACGAGCCGCAGTCCGTCGAGGACAAGTGGTACGACTTCTGGCTGAAGCAGGGCTGCTTCACCGCTGATCCCGCGCGCGTGTCGTCCAAACGCGCGGCCTATTCCATCGTGATCCCGCCGCCGAATGTCACCGGCGTGCTTACCATGGGACACGTCCTCAACAACACCATCCAGGACATCCTCGCCCGCAAGGCGCGCATGGACGGCAAGGAAGTCCTCTGGCTGCCCGGCACCGATCACGCCGGCATTGCCACCGAGGGCGTCGTGGCCCGGCAACTTTCGAAGGAGGAGAAAAAATCTAAACGCGATATCGGCCGCGAGGAATTCCTCAAGCGCGTCCGGATATGGAAGGAAAAGCACGGCGGCATCATCATCGGACAGCTCAAAAAACTCGGTTGCTCGTGCGATTGGACACGCGAACGGTTCACGATGGACGATGATTACGCGCGCTGTGTCCAAAAGGTGTTTGTGGACCTTTACAAAAAGAGCCTCATCTACCGCGGCAAACGCATGGTGAACTGGTGCCCGGCCACCCAGACCGCGTTGTCCGACGAGGAAGTGGTGATGAAGGAGCAGAAAGGTTCGCTCTATTATTTCAAAGTTGAAATCGCCGAAGCGCCGGGAACTTTTCTGACCATCGCCACCACACGGCCGGAAACCATTCCCGGCGACACCGCCGTGGCCGTGAATCCGAAAGACCCACGCTACGCGAAATACATCGGCAAGCACGTTATTCGTCCGCTGCCGGCGGAATTTCCGCGCGAACAAAAGCTCATCCCCATCATCGGTGACGAGCACGTGGATTTCGAGTTCGGCACGGGCGTTTTGAAAGTGACGCCGGCACATGACAAGGCGGACTTCGAAATCGGCCAGCGTCACAATTTGCCGCAGATTGACATCATGCAGCCCAACGGCCACATGAACCCCCTTGCGGGGGCGCCACTGAATGGTCTGGACCGGTTCAAGGCCCGAAAAGTCGCCGTGGAATTGCTCACCGAAATGGGCGCGCTCGAAAAAGAGGAACCATATTCTAACAACGTTGGTTTCAGTGAACGCGCCGACGTGCCGATTGAACCGCGTTTGAGCGAGCAATGGTTCCTGAAATATCCGAGTGTGGAAAAGGCGCGCGAATGCGTGGAGCAGGCTGAGATAGGGCTCGCTGTCCCCGGCGAGCCGCGGCGCGGTGGGGACACCGCGCCCTACCCAAAGATGCGCTTCCATCCGCAGCGCTGGGCGAAAGTTTACGACCACTGGATGGGCAACATCCAGGACTGGTGCATCAGCCGCCAGTTGTGGTGGGGACACCGGATTCCGGTGTGGAGCAAGACATGCAACTCGGCGGAGGACGTCAAAGCGACACTGCAATCTCTCAAGCAAGTTCCGATGCCAAACCCCGGCAACCTCAAAGTGCATGGAGAAGCTTCAGAATTCCACATTCAGGTATGCACACTTCCTTCAGACGGAATGGAGAAAGGACTTGAACATCTCGGCTTCACCCAGGACCCCGACGTGCTGGACACCTGGTTCAGTTCGTGGCTCTGGCCGTTTGCGACGATGGGCTGGCCGGAACAGACCGACACGCTGAAGAAGTTTTATCCCACCAACGACCTCGTCACCGGGCCGGACATCATTTTCTTCTGGGTGGCGCGCATGATCATGGCCGGTTACGAGTTCATGAATGGCCTGCCGTTCCAGAACGTCTATTTTACCGGCATCATCCGCGACAAGCAGGGACGGAAGATGTCCAAGAGCCTTGGCAATTCGCCCGACCCGCTCGATCTGATTGGTAAATACGGCGCCGACGCCCTCCGGTTCGGCACGATGCGCAGCGCGCCGCTCGGCCAGGACATATTGTTTGACGAACAGAACGTCGAGCTGGGCCGCAATTTCTGCAACAAGCTCTGGAACGCCTGCCGTTTCCGCCAAATGGTCGGCAGTGGTGGCAGCACCACCGGCGAAGTTCAGGGCGAGATAGATCCAAAACTTTTAACGGCCGACGACAAATGGATTTTGCTGAAGCTCGACGCGGCCATCCGCGAAATGAACACCGCGTTCGCCGAATACAAATTCAGCGACGCGACGGCAACGCTCTACCGCTTTTTTTGGAGCGAGTATTGCGACTGGTACCTCGAGGCGAGCAAGGTCGCCCTTTCCAGTAGCCGCCGAGGTGACGAGGCGGAACCAACTTCGGAAAATCCGCCTCCTCACGTCGGCGGCTACGACGAAAAACGCCACGCCAACACGCTCGCCGTGATTGATTTTGTCCTCTCGCACACGCTGCGCCTGTTTCATCCGTTCCTGCCGTTCATCACGGAGGAACTGTGGCACGGCATGGGTTACGCCGAAGACATGCCGGAAAATCAGGGCGGCCAGACCATCATGACCGCACCGTGGCCGAAACCGCTCGACGACGATTTCAAGTTACATTACGGCCTGACCGGCGATGACGAGAAATGCATTGAGACGCGCAACGAACTGGTTTCCCAGGGCCGCAATCTGCGCCGCACGGCCAACATTGCCGCGAACAAGAAGGTCAAATTCATCCTCAAACCGGCCCGCGAGCTGGCGGCGCACGACGTTGAAGTGCTCAAATTGTTGTTGAACGCCGAATCGGTCGAGGTGAAGGGCGATTACCAGCCGTCGAAGAATACGATGACGGTGCGGACTGGATCGGGAGACTTATTCCTGCCGCTGGAAGGCTTGATTGATGTCGAAGCCGAAAAGGCGCGGCTGAAGAAGGAACTCGAGAAAATCGAGGCCGAGGCGTCCAAGGTTGAGCAGAAGCTGGCCAATCCGAATTTCACCCGGAAAGTCCCGGCCAACGTGTTGCAGGAACACCAGCAACGCCTCGCGGACTGGCAGGCCAAGCGCGACCACGTGAAAGCCGCCTTGGCCGCGCTGGAGGGATGATATCGTAGCGCCCTCGGCATTGCTGACGCGTCACGGGCCAAGCCGCACGCGGTAAAAGCGAACCTGGTTGTTGGCTACGATTCCCGGATCAAGATAGTTGGTCACACTTTCACTCGTGCCGGGCACGGCAATCACAGGACTGGCATCGGCAAATGTGCCGCCCATGGTTGAATTGGTCTGCACGACGTAACTGTGGCCACCGACCGTTGACCAATTCACTCGAACGTGGCCATTGGTCAAGACCAGCGACGTAATCGCAAACCGCGATGCAGCATTATTCGGGTCAGTGCCGGCCAGGTATTCCTGCAGGTTGCTCATTCCATCGCCATCATTGTCGGCTGAGGCGTCATCGGGATTCAGGGGGTCCAAGCCATGAGCTTGTTCCCAACCGTTGGGAATCCCATCGCTATCCGCGTCAAATTCAGGAGTCAGAATGAGATTCCGGTAAATCAGTGTTCCGCCGATGTACATAAATTGAGCGTCGCGATTGGTTACGATGATGGTGTCCGCCCACAGCGTGCCACCCGCGAACAACAATCCGCCGCCATAGACCTCCAACACGGCGTCGTGGGTCTGGTTGGTAACGATCATCTGGCCGTCGGTCATTTCAACGAGATTGTTGGCGTAAACCGGATCGTAGCCCACGCACATATAGGTGGAGACGAACACCGACCCGCCGTCCACATACATCGCGTTGTGCGAACCCCAGTCGCCGATGGCGAGCTGGTCGTTACGCCAGACACCGCCGGATTCCACCCACACGGTATTGTCGTTGCCCGAATCTTCTTCGCCCACCAGACCCCAATAATCGCTCACCAGTCCTCCGTCGCGAATCGTCAGGCTGTTGCCGGAACCGAAATCGCCGACAAACGTCACCGTATTATTGCTCCAGACCGAGCCGGCACCGGCGATCAGCGCCTGATTGTAAATGCTGTTCGTGTCGTATCCCACTGTGCCATAGTCGTCGTTGACCCGGCCGCCATTGGCAATGGTCAGGCTGTTGCCCGCGCCGAAACATCCGACGTACAGGTCGGCGCTGTTCGTCCAGACCGAACCCCCACCCGTAACCATGACACTGTTATTGGCACTGCCGGGGTCCCGCCCCAGGAATCCGTTGCCATTGATGACCCGGCCGCCCTGGTTGATGACCAGGCTGTTGCCCACACTGAAATCTCCGACATACAAATCGGAACTATTGGTCCAGACGGAATTCGTGCCGACGACCAACGCGCTATTGCCGTCACTGCCCGGATTCGATCCCACGTAACCAGTGCCGTTGCTGACCCAGCCGCCGTTGCTGATGACCAAACTGTTGGCCGGGCCGTTCAAACCGACGAACAGGTTCTCGGCGCAATTCCAGGTGGAGCCACTGCCCGTAACCAGGGCGCGGTTGTTACTGCTGTCGGAATTGACGCCGAGCGCGCCGTCGTGACTCGGTGTCCACCCTCCGCCGGCACTCATCGTCGCGCCGTTGCTGATGGTGAGGCTTCCGCCACCGCCGTCAAAGCCCACGTACACGCTGTAACTGTTCTGCCAGGCGGAATTGGGGCCGGTGAGTATGACCGCGTTGTTGCTGCTGCCGGCGACATAACTGATGTAGCAAAATTTGTCCGATATGGCCGCTCCATTGGCGGCGGTAAATGTGTTGTTGTGGCCCTGGTAACCCGTGTAAATGTAGCAATTGACTGAAAAGGTTGAACCCGGACCGGTCACCAGCGCGGAGTTGTTGTCGGAAGTGGCCATTCTGCCCACATAAGCATAGTAGCCCAACACCTGGCCGCCGTTGGTAACGACGAGACGGTTGCCCGAGCTGTTCCCGCCGAAATTAATGTCCGAAGGTTCCCCCGAGTCATGCCAGAGTGAACCGCTGTCCGCAACCACGACTGAGTTGCTGTCAGCGCCCCCAAACATGCCGAGCGAGGCGTAGCAGGAGATCAGGCGGCCGCCCTTATTAATGGTGACTCGGTTATTGCCGCCCATGCGGCCAATGATGCAACTGGACGAGTTGCTCCAAACCGAATTCGTGCCGGTAATGAGCACGTTGTTGCCGGTGCCGGTATTATTGTTGCCGAGTTCGCTGTAGGAGTTGAACACCTGGCCGCCGTTGCTGATGACCAGACTGTTGTTGGCCCCGGCATATCCCAGTTCCAGAAAACCGGCGCAGTTCAGGACTGAATTGGTTCCGGTGACCAGGACGCGGTTGCTGCTGCTCGTGGTGTTGTAGGCAACGTAGGTCCCCAGGCTGTTCCCCACATATCCGCCATTGGTGAGCACCATGGTATTTCCGCCACCAGAATAGCCCAGATACAAATTGGCATTGCTCCACACCGAGCCGGCGCCCGCCGCCATTACATAATTGCTGCTGCTGGCGGGCAGATAACCCAGATAACCGTCAGCGTTGGTGAGCACGCCCCGGTTCCGAATCATCAGCCCATTGGCGAACGTGTTGGAGCCGACGACGTAGTCACCCGGCCAGTAGTTGGTGACACCGTTGATGGAGTTGATTTGATAATCGGAGGTATATTGCCCGACCGCTGGTTGGATGGCCGCCCCCAGGCTCAGGAGCAGGGTAACCGTCATTAATTTGCACCGGGTTTCTGGCATGGCTCTCAGACAAACATGTCCACCATGATGATTCGTGCGGGACAGGAGCCATATTAGACTTATTATTCATATAATACAAGTACAAAAACACTGCTTATGATTGTCGGGGCCTGCACCTCTCTCCCCTCGCCAGGCTGCAAAGCCAGCACGGTCACGCGGACGATTTCGCGCCGGCGGGCGCGGGCGCCTTCGAACCTTCCGGTTCCGGCGATTTGACCGGGGGAGGGGCATTCTTCTTGTGGAAACGCGTATCGGCTTTCATCTTCAATGAGCTGGGTGTGGGCGCGTTGGCCCGGCGCTTGTTGACCGCATCCAGCCGCTGGTGCATCATCGGTTTGTTAACGCTGTAAAGCAGCGCCGTTTCCTCGGTAATCAAATCCTTTTCGTAGGCGTCAATCAGGGATTGTTCGAAGCTGTGCCAGCCATAGGTGTTGCCCGCCTCAATGATGTCCGGAAGCCGGCGGTTGTCATTTTCGCCCAGCACGATGGCTTCGCGGGTGCGCAGGCTGCTGCCCATCAATTCGGTGACCAGCCGCCGCCCGCCGTCCTTTTGGGGAATCAATCGCTGGCTGATGATGTAGCGCAGGCTGCCGGCCAGGCGTTCGCGCACCTGTTGTTCCTCGTCCTTGGTGAACATTCCCAGAATGCGGTGGATGGTCTGCCCGGCGCTGATGGTGTGCAGGGTACTGTAAACCACGTGGCCGGTCTCCCCGGCGGTGAGCGCAATCTCCATCGTCTCGCGGTCGCGAATTTCGCCGACCAGAATCACCTTGGGCGCCTGGCGCAGAGCGGCGCGCATGCCGTCCGGAAAGGTGTAGAAGTCACGCCCCAACTCGCGCTGGCTGAAGGTGGACTTGAGATGTGGATGCAGGAATTCAATGGGATCTTCCAGCGTGACGATGTGGACCTCGTTGGTCTGGTTGACTTCATTCAGCATGGCCGCCAGCGTGGTGGTTTTGCCGCTGCCGGTGGCGCCGGTCACAAAAATGAGGCCATTTTTTTCCTTGATGACTTCGTGAAACACCGGCGGCAGTCCAAGCACTTTCAGGGTGGGAACCTGGGATTGGAGCCGGCGCAATACCATCGCATAACATCCGTTCTGGCGGTAGATGTTGACACGGAACCGGCAAAAATTTTGCAGGGAATAGCTGCAATCGCACGAACCGCGCCCCATCAGGTCCTGCATGAGCCGTTCATTGCCATGGATAATGGTTCCCGCCAGTCCTTCAATGCGCTTGCTGGTAAGCAGTGATTCCGGCGGTTCCATCTCAAACGGCTTAAGCTTGCCGTGAACTTCCACCTGCGGCGGTTTCCCGGTCACAAACAACAAATCCGAGATGCCCTCGGCGCTTTGAACCATGGCCGCCAGCAATTGGTCGAGTTGTTCAGTCGGGATCGTTTCCATCATTCAGACGGGGATATGGTCATTCAGTTGCGGTTGCGTCCAGCCTGGCTTGGGAGATTGGCTTCCCTGGCCGCCGCGACGGCTTCCAGTTGTTTCTGCATCTCCCGCGCCTGCCGGTGGAGGAAGCGGGTTTGCAGCAAATTCCGGATCCGCAGCATGACTTCCGAACAATCAATGGGTTTGCCGAGGAAATCGTTGGCCCCGGCGGCCATGACCTGGTTGCGCGTCTCGGCGGTGTCATATCCGGTCAGCACCAGCACCGGCAGGAAATCCCCGGCCGGGGTTGCCTGCTGAAACTGTTTCAGCAGGGCAAATCCATCCGGCTGGGGCATGTACAAATCCAGCAACACGAGGTCGGGTTGAAACTGGTTGAAAACCTCCAGTGCCCGGGTCGAGTCAGTCGAGCTGCGAACGTTGGGAAATTTGGCCGCGCGCAACGTCCATTCGAGCACCCGAATGTCCGCCGCCTCATCATCAATGATGAGAACTTTGGCCGCGCAAAGCTGTTGTTCGTTTGGAAACAATTCAACGTTCATTTTATGTCATAAACCCTGTGGACATGACGAAATACATCAACCAGCACCTTAAATGCCAATCCGGATGAACGTTTCCCTGCTCCTGTCGCTGGAGCACGGAGAATTCTGGCTTTCCTAATCGAACTGCTTGTTTAACTTTTACCGCTGTGGAGCTGACGGATAAACAGGACCATTTGCATCAGCCGGTTTTGACGGTCGCCCGCAAGGACGCCGCTGTCCTGCGCGAGGATTTCACCGTCCAACAGGCGCTGGACGCCATCCGACAGCGCGGCATCGGCGAAAAGATTGTTTATTTCTACGTCGTGGACGCGGAGGAGCGGTTGGCCGGCGTCCTGCCCACGCGCCAGCTCCTGACCGCGCCGTTGGAGCGGCGGTTGTCGGAGCTGATGATCCGGCGCGTGATGGCCATCCCGGATACGGCGACGGTGCTGGAAGCGTGCGAGGCGTTTGTCCTGCACCGGTTCCTGGCCTTGCCCGTCGTGGACGGGTCGCGGAAGATCGTCGGGGTGGTGGACGTGGGTTTGCTGACGGAGGAAGCTTTCGACATTGCCGAACGCGAGCAGACCAATGCGCTGTTTGAGTCCATCGGTTTTCGCGTGTCGCAGGTGCATGATGCGTCGCCGCTGCGGGCGTTTCGGTTCCGCTTTCCCTGGCTGCTGGCCACCATCAGCAGCGGCACGCTCTGTGCGCTGCTCGCCAGCGTTTACGCTGTCACCCTCGCCAAGAGCATCGTCCTGGCGTTTTTCCTCGCGCTGGTTCTGGGGCTGGGCGAGAGCGTCAGCATCCAGTCCATGACAGTGACCATTCAGGCGTTGCGCGCGACGCACCCGAGTTTCGGTTGGTATGTCCGGGCATTTCGGCGCGAAGCCGGCACAGCCCTGCTGCTGGGCGCCGGTTGCGGTACGGTGGTCGGCCTCATAGTCTGGCTGTGGCGCGGGACCGGGCTGGCGGGTTTCGTCATCGGGGCGAGCATCCTGCTGGCGCTGTGCGCGGCGTGCTTTTTCGGATTGAGTGTTCCGGCGGCTTTGCACGCGCTGCGGCTGGACCCGAAGATTGCCGCCGGGCCGGTCACGCTCGCGTTCACGGACATTTTTACGCTGCTGTTTTACTTCAGCCTAGCCGCGTTGTTGTTATGAAACCGTTCAACCGCATTTTTGCGGGCAATTGCGATAAAAATAACCCGTAAACATTTGATGAAAACTGTTCCCCCAAAACCCGCTCTCGCCGCCGCCGTCAAGGCTGCGCGCGCCGCCGGCCGGCTCATGTACGCCAACTGGCATCGCCCGAAACGCGTCAAGGTCGCCGAAGCCCACGACATCAAACTCGAACTGGATGTGCGCTGCCAGCAGCTTATCGGAAAAATCCTGCGCACCGCGTTTCCCCAAATCCCGCTGCTCGGTGAAGAAGGCGATTCCGGCGACGTAAACGCCGAATACCGCTGGGTGGTGGACCCGATTGACGGGACCGTGAATTATTTCTTCGGCCTGCCGCATGCGGCGGTGTCGATTGCACTGCAAAAACGTGACGAGTGTCGAGTGACGAGTGTCGGGAATAATATCCGAAGCCGAACACCGTCCCACGTCCCGCGTCACACGTCACACGTCACCGTTCTGGGAGTGATTTACGGTCCGTTCACCGACGAACTGTGGACGGCGGTTCGCGGCGGGCCGGCGCGATTGAACGGGAAAATCATCCGTGTCAGCCAACGTTCGCGCCTAGAGGAGGCTGTGATCGCGATGGGTTTTTCCAAGAGCCGGGAAAATCTGGAGAAAAGCCTGCCGCATGTGAACCGGCTGGCGCGGCGCGTCAAAAAAATCCGTATCATGGGCTCGGCGGCGCTGGAACTGGCCTACGTCGCCTCCGGCCGGCTCGATGCCTACATCGAACGCACGATCAATTTGTGGGACGTGGCCGCGGGCGCGTTGTTGATAGAATGTGCCGGCGGCGAATTCTATGCCCGGCCCGCGCCGGGCGGGAAACTCCGGATGTGCGCCGACAACGGCCGATTGCGCCGGAAACTCCAGATTGACGGTCTGCTGAAATAATTCCTTTGCCATCAAAGGGATATTACCACAAAAGTAAATTGACAAAAACAAGTTTGTATCGCAAACTAGTTTGCATGAAGAATACGATTATGGAGTATATCCGGCTCGTCCGGACCATCCAGCGCGCCAAAGGCGAGGGGCGCACCGACGAATTGCTGCGCGCGGCGAAGGAAAACGCCGAAATTCAAAAAATACTGATGCGGCCCAGACGATATGAGACCATCAATGGAGCCGGAGAGATTGGTTGGGGGACATTTCTGTTGTGCATGGCCCTCGCGAGTTACTCGACTGTCGTTCTGCCCGATTCGATGTGGAGATGGAGGACCGGAATTAGCTGGCTGCTGATGCTTTGCGGGTGTCTCGTGATGCCGTTTTGCCTTTGGGCAAGCAAGAGATACGTCACCCAACCACGCGTCGGCTATGTCGCCTTCTCCTGGGATAAATCCCGATGGATCGGAATGATTGTCGGCATGGTCGTGGCGGCCGGTCTCGGTGTGGGTCTGGTTTTCCTGATGCGGTCTGAAACAGCACACCTGGCGCAATCACAGATACCCCATTCCGGTGCGACCAACCCCGGCTCGATGAGCCACACGTTAAAAATCATCCTTGCCGGATATGGGCCACTGAACGCGCTTTTGTATTTGATGATGAACGCGGTCTCGATCAAGGAACACCGTTGGAAATGGCTGCTGTTAATCCCCATCTTGCTGGCGCCCCTCGGGATTTGTTATTCAGTTCCCGGCAATTTTATCGAGCTGTCCCGACCGGTAATGTTATTGCTGGGTCTGGTGTGGTCCATCTCCGGCGTGATTACCCTCTGTTCGTTTCTGCACCACTACCAACCGCCTGTCCCGGAAATCGAATGAACGAACAACTTCGCGCCATTTCGGAACTGGACCGGGTCATCCACGAGCCCGGCCGGCTGATGATTGTCGCCCTGCTCGCGGGCGTGAAGGAGTGCGATTTCCTTTTCCTGCTGAACGAGACCAAACTGAACAAGGGCAACCTTTCCAGCCATCTGGTCAGGTTGGAGACCGCTGGCTATGTCGAGATCGAAAAGACTTATCGCGGCAAGGTGCCGATGACGTTGTTACGGCTTACGCGCACCGGCCGCAAAGCGTTTGAAGAATATCGCAAAGGACTCATGGCGGCATTTTAACTGCGTTCCCGGTCTGCAACTTCGCAACTTGCTTTCACAGTCATTGAACTTTCCAAGCGCCTGCGGCTGGTGGCTGATTTACTCAAATAAATGTCAAATTGCGCGCCATTCAGAGTTATGATATAGTTCGCCCGTATCACGCTATGAATGGCCGACGTATCCTTGGTGCCATTTTGTTTTCTGGAGTCCTGGCTTGTTCGGCTTTTGCTGCGCCGGTGATTGATCCCATTCCCAATGCCAGCATCCCCGCCGGCAAATCTTTGATCGTACCGGTGACAGCCACGTCCCCAAATGGCCGGCCACTGATGTTTACGGCCATCAGCAGCACGAACGGCATTATCGTTCTGGTTCATACCAACGAACCTTTCTGGAAGATGTCCGTCGTTCAAGCCGCCGCCTCGAACGCTCCCGGCGCATTCCCAACCCCATTCCGCGGCGGCGTGGTCACCGTGACCAACGTTGGCGACATGACGTTCATGCTGTTTCGAGAATACGCACCGCACACGTTGGACGTGATTCAAGGGCTGACCGAATCGGGCCTTTACACCAGCAACACCATCTTTCATCGCGTCGTGCCCGGTTTCGTGATTCAAGGCGGTGATCCCAGCACCAACGGCACGGGCGGCCCGGTGTTCCGGTACAACGATGAGTTTCATCCGCAGGCAATTTTCAGCGGCAACGGGCAACTGGCGCTGGCCAACTCGGGCAAGGACACCGACGGTTCGCAATTCTTTGTCACTCTCGGCCCGCAACGGTTTCTTGATTTCGGCTATACCCTGTTCGGACAACTGGTTCGCGGCTTCAACGTGCTCACCAACATTATCAACACGCCAACCAACGGCGCCTCCCGCCCGCTCGCCGACGTAATTATCACCAAGGCGTCCTTCGTTCCCGACACTTCCGACACGGTGCTCACCTTGCTCGCCACCAATGTCACCGGAGTTGTTGGAACCATCAGCATCATCGCGGATGACGGCGCGGGCGGGCGCACAACGAATACTTTCACCGCCACCTCGTTCACCGACACCAACAGCAATGGTCAGGCGTTCCTTTATGGCAACACGGTGACCAACCTGGTAGGGCCCGTGAACGTGACATTGACGAATGTTCTGAATGCCGTTGGCCTGGATGGCGAGGCGTTATACTGGTCCGCGTCATTTTCCGATCAGAATTCATTTAATGGTGCTTCCAATTCGATTTATACGACGACGAACAGCGTATTGCGGACCCTGACTTACAATGTGACGAACGCACAGGGACAGCTCCAATTATTACTGAAGCCGTCGATAAATTACACCGGTCCGGTAAACCTGATTTTCTATGTCAGTTCCAACCCGAATTGGGTCTTTTATTTTCAAAACTTCCCTCCTAACAACTGGCCGCCGTATGATTCCCAGGCCTATTCCTTCACCTTCGGCGACACACCGATTTCGGCGCAGAGCACAAATTTCACAGCTTTTACGCTGATACCGTTCACTAACCAACTCCTGGCCACATTCACCAACGGTGTGCCGGGCAGCCCAACCAACAACTTCATCGCATTCATCAACTGGGGCGATAACTCAACCAACAGTGGCGTCATTGTCATGGGTCCCAACAGCCAGAAGGAAGTACTCGGATCGCACACATACACCAACGCCGGCGATTATCCGATTTACCTGACCATCCATAGTACCGTGGGCGCCAGTGCAACGGTGGTGTCCACCGCCAGTGTTCCGCCAATTTTAAGCATCATCCCGGCCGGCGGACAAAATGTCGTCAGTTGGCCCGCCTGGGCGACCGACTATCAATTGCAGTCCAATACCAATCTATCTGCGGCAAACTGGCTGGCGGTCACCAATTTTTCGACGTTGGTGGGTTACCAAAGCGTGGTTTCCAATAACACAACCGGGGGCAATCTCTTCTTCAGGCTCAAGAAGTAAGAAGCGGAAAACGTACTTTGTCTTCGGTCAGCGAATACCGCCGAGATATTCCAGAAGTTTTTGCAGGGCCTGGGCCCGGTGACTCAACCGGTTTTTCACCTCGTCGCCCAGCTCGGCAAAGGTCTGCTCAAATCCCACCGGCACAAACAGCGGGTCGTAGCCGAAACCGTTCTGCCCGCGCGGCGCGAAGAAAATCCGGCCTTCACAAATGCCGTCGAACAATTGCGTCTGCATTTCGAATTCATCTGCGTAACAAACCGGTGAGGCAACCTCGACCTTTCTTGGCAATACGGGCGTCAAAGCAATGACGCAATGAAACCGGGCCGCGCGTTTTTCCAACGGAACATCTTTAAGCAGGCGCAACAGTTTGGCGTTGTTGTCGGCGTCGGGAGAATTGCCCGAGGGACTCGCGGACGAGCCGTCCGCGCTCCGATCCAGCGCGGCGAACCGCGCCGAATGCACGCCCGGCGCGCCATTCAGCACGTCCACTTCCAAACCCGAGTCGTCGGCCAGAACGAACTTCGGCGCTGAATGTTGAATGTTGAATGTTGAATGTTTCCTCGCCACCCATTTTGCCAGTTCAACCGCCTTCTTCGTCGCATTACCGGCAAAGGTGGCGGCATCTTCAACCACTTTGGGCGCTTCGGGAAAATCGTTGAGCGTTAGAAACTGGAATCGGCTGCCGAGGATGGTGCGGATCTCGCCCGTTTTATGGGCGTTACGCGTGGCGATAAGCAGTAACATTTCAGACATCGGCGCTCGAAAGCTTGCGAAAGATTAAGGGGTGGACAAGTCAAAACTCCCAATGCAGCCGGGCGCCGAAAACCGAAACCGGCCCGCGATCCTGGTTGAATGCCGGGTCGGTGATGAACTGGTAATCCACTGTCGCGTGAATGGTTTTCCAGATTTTGAAATCGTAATAGGTTTCCAGGATTTTTTCCCAGCCGTAATTCAAATTGCCGTCGCCCGCCAGGATGCCGGTGCCCCCCGCTGCCAGAAACTCCTGATGGACCTTGGAGATGCCGTTGAACACACCGGCGAGACCGAACGTGTCGTCGGGCCGTTGCCAGGCTTCGCCCTTGAGGCTGATGCCCGCGGTCGCGGTGTAGTCAACATCGCTGAACATCCATGCCTGGTTTTGTCCGTCGCTCCAGCCCAGGCGGGAAAAGAACCCGAGGTTTTTTACAATCTCCTGTTCCAGGTTTAAACCGAAACCATATTTGTAGCGAAGTTCGGCCGAGGCCGTGATGTCGGCCGGCCGTATCGGGCTGTTCACCGCGTCCTGATAACTGCCCATATTGGCGCGATTCAGATAGGCAAGGAACCGAATTGCCCCCGGATGATCGTCCAGGCTGTATCGGCGCTCAAATTCCGTCACCATTCCCCAGGCAGAAAACAACGGGCCATCTTTGGCTGAATTGTCATACGGCCACTTGAAAAGCCGGTCATCGGCGGTCAAGGAATTCGAGACACGCGGCACCTGGAACAAGCCGTAGCGCAAAGTCCAGTTCGGCCGGTTCAATTCCACGGCAATACCGGTGGTATATCCAATGGCATCTGCCGGATAATCCCATGCTTCGTCGGCCATCAACGCCCAGTTCATGAACTGCGTGCGCGGATCGTTGGCGTAGGCGTTGTTATCGAAAATATCCTTGGCGCTGAACCGGCCTAGTGTGAACGTGAGCCGGGAAATGTCCTGCTTCCCGGCGAGGGTAAATTGGTCATCAGGCACATCCTCCTGTTCGCCGCCCAAACCAATGGTCTGGCGGATAAACAGGCGCGTAATGGAACCATTGGGAACATCCGTGCCGAGTCGAAAAGCTTCGCCGTTGGGAAATCCATCCACCCCGAGCGTGTTGTTCACGCCAAAGCCCTGCCACATCATTCCGTCAATGTGCGCCTCGGCGCCGCGCCACAAGCGGACGCCAGCCATCACATCCAGCGAAACGGTTTCGCGCGTTTCACCGCCATTCGGCAGGCTGTTCGGCCCGGAATACTTCGCCGGAAAGCCGGGATAGCCCTGAACGATGTCGGTGTTCTGGACGTGCCAGTTCCAGGTGTGTCCGGCGGGCGGCTGCGGAATGGCCGTCGAAACGGGCAAGGAATTGGTGGAAACTTCCGCCGCGGTGGGCAGCACCGCCCCGAAAAGTGCACACGCGGTGATGGCGGGACTATTTTTCAAGCTGAGAACAAAGAAGGGTTGACAAAAATCACGTCGCCAGATACCCCTACCCCCCATGTCGCGTCAAGCTCCTTTTGGGAGTGGCGCGGCCGGTGGAAAATGCTAAACATCTTGTCATGAAAGCCAAGCCTGTTCGCCCCGGACTGGAAAAGCGGGACCTGACCGTTCGCCTGCGAAGAATCAAGGGCCAGATCGAGGGCATCGAAAAAATGGTGGAAGCCGACGCCGATTGCTCGGACGTGCTGATGCAGGTCGTCTCGGCACGCCAGGCGTTGAAATCGTTCAGCGAAAAAGTCATCGAATCCGAAATGCGTGCGTGCATCGAAAGTGCCGGCAGCCGGGCCGAGGGCCGCCATAGTTTGCGCTCGCTGCTCACGGTCCTGGAACGATACGCCACCTGAACCGGTTTATGGCCGCAACGAAAAACCCCAATGGCCCGCGCCCGTCCGATTTGCTGCGCGACGCGGCGACCGGTGAAAGCGCCGAAGTTCTGCAACGCCTCAACACGTCGCTGACAGGGTTGAGCGAAGCAGAAGCGGCGGAGCGATTGGAGGTGTTTGGCCCGAACGAGGTCGCCCAGGAACGGCGGCACGAGTGGTTGCACCGGCTTTGGATTGCCGTCCGCAACCCGCTGGTCATCCTGCTGACTATTTTGGCCGTCCTGACTTTTGCCACGGCGGAAAGTTCCAGCGATTACGCCGGCGGCGTGGTGATGCTGGTCATGGTTCTTCTGGGCGTATCGCTGCGGTTCGTACAGGAAACGCGCGCCGGCAACGCGGCCGCCAAGCTCAAAGCGATGATCAAAGTCACGGCCACCGCGGTGCGCGACGGTCAACCGAAGGAAGTTCCCTTGCAACACCTCGTCCCCGGCGATGTGGTGAAGTTGTCCGCCGGCGACATGATTCCTGGCGATGTACGGCTGCTGACGGCCAAGGATCTGTTCATCATCCAGGCCACGCTCACCGGCGAATCATTGCCGGTGGAAAAAACCGATGCGCGCGACCTGCGCACCAACGTTTCCGCCATCGAACACACGAACCTCTGTTTCCTGGGCACGAGCGTGGAAAGCGGCACGGCCACGGCGGTCATCGTCGCTACCGGTGCCCAGACTTACTTCGGCAAAATGGCCAGCAGCCTCGCCGGCCAGCAGCCCGACACGGCCTTTGATCGCGGCGTGAAACGTTTCGTCTGGCTGATGCTCACGTTCATGCTCGTGATGGTACCGATGGTCTTCCTCATCAATGGCCTGATGAAGCATAACTGGAAGGACGCGTTCTTCTTCGCCCTGGCCGTGGCAGTGGGTCTGACGCCGGAAATGCTCCCGATGATCGTCTCCGTCTGCCTGTCCAAGGGCGCGCTGGCGATGTCGAAAAAGAAGGTCATCGTCAAGCGGCTGAATTCCATCCAGAACTTCGGCGCCATGGACGTGCTGTGCACCGACAAGACCGGCACGCTGACGATTGACCACGTCATCCTCGAATTGCATTGCGACGTGTTCAAAAATGAAAGTGAGGCCGTGCTGCGCGATGCCTACCTTATCAGTCATTTCCAAACGGGCCTGAAAAACCTCCTCGACCGGGCCGTGCTGCAATACAAGCAACTGCACACCGAGCTGGGCCTCGACAAATATAAAATGGTGGATGAAATCCCGTTCGATTTTTCCCGCCGGATGATGTCGGTGGCGGTCGAGGGACCGGATGGCGAACGGCAATTATTGACCAAAGGCGCGCCGGAGGCGGTCTTTGCCAAATGCTCCCACTTTGAAAGTGAAGGTGAGATTTTTCCGATGGAACCAGTCCTGGTCGGTGATCTCGTCCAGCAGGTTAATGAGTTGAGCGAGGATGGCTTCCGCGTGCTGGCGGTCGCCACCAAAAAACTGGGCCAGCAAACCACCTTTACCAAAGCGGACGAGAGCCATCTGGTGTTGACCGGTTATCTCGCGTTCCTGGATCCGCCCAAGGACACCGCCTCCAAAGCCATCACTGCCCTGCGACAACACGGCGTGGCCGTCAAGGTGTTGACCGGCGACAACGACCTGGTCACGCGCAAGGTCTGCAGTGAAGTCGGCATTCACGCCGAAAAAATCCTGCTCGGCAGCCAGGTGGAAAACATGACCGATGAGCAAGTCGCCGCCGAGGTGGAAACCACGGATGTTTTCGCGCGCCTCTCGCCCGCGCACAAAAAGCGCGTTGTCCAGGCGCTGCAACGCAACAAACATGTCGTCGGCTTTATGGGCGATGGCATCAACGACGCCCCGGCGCTGCGGGCCGCCGACGTGGGCATTTCCGTGGACAACGCGGTAGACATCGCCAAGGAATCCGCCGACATGATTTTGCTGGAAAAGAATCTGATGGTCTTGGAGGAGGGCGTACTCGAGGGTCGCAAGGTGTTTGTGAACATTCTAAAATACATCCGCATGGGCGCCAGCTCGAATTTCGGCAACATGTTCAGCGTGCTGGGCGCCAGCGCCTGGCTGCCGTACTTGCCGATGCAGCCCATCCAGGTGCTGACCAACAACCTGCTCTACGATTTCTCGCAGGTGCCGATTCCCACCGACAATGTCGGCGAACAACAAATCACCAAGCCGCGTCCGTGGGCCATGGGCGAAATCGCCAGGTTCATCATGTTCATCGGCCCGATCAGCTCGATTTTCGATTACACGACCTTCTGCTTGATGTGGTTTTTCTTCAAGTGCAGCAATGCCATCGTGACCCCGGATCAGCTGGCCCGATTCCACGACGATGCCGTAAATCACACCCATGCTGCGGCGTTGTTTAATACCGGCTGGTTTGTCGAATCCATCATGACCCAAACGCTCATTGTCCACGTCATTCGTACCAACCTGATTCCCTTCATACAATCGCGGGCGAGCTGGCAACTGACCATGACCACGATCGCCATCATGGGGGTTGGCGCGTGGCTGCCCTTCTCACCGGTAGCGCGGTTCCTGGGATTCGTTCCGTTGCCGTGGCAGTTCTGGCCGTTCCTGCTGCTGACACTGGCCTGCTACGTGGCGCTGACGCAGGTCATCAAGACCTGGTTGATTCGCAAGGCGTGGGTATAAAAAAAGCCGCCCCGCATCACACGGGACGGCATTCTTAGGTCTGTGCGGATTGATCGGGTCCGCTCAAACCTCAAAGGATTTTCCGCAACCGCAACTTTGTTTCGCGTTGGGATTGGAGATTTTGAAGCCACCGCCCGTCAGGGCGGTGCTGAAATCCACGATGGTGCCGCGCAGATATTGTGCGCTGAACGGATCCACCAGAACCGTCACACCGTGTTGCTCGGCCACCCAATCACCGTCGCGTTTTTCATCGAAGACCATGCTATACTGCATGCCGGAGCACCCCCCTTGCTCCACAAAAATGCGCAGCAACTTGCCGGCATTTTCCGGCCGGGTGAGCAGCGATTTTGCCTCCTCGGCCGCACTTCGGGTGAGCGAGATTACCCCTTCGGCTGTAGCGATTTCACTCATTGTCTCCGATGGAAACTAATCCTGGCGCGGGCAGGTGTCAAATGGAGTGTCATTCTGGTAGTGTCCTGATTTGTCCCGGAACGCAGATTGTCCTCAATCCGCAGCCGTTTGATTGGGTGAAAAATGCTGCGAGTTGAGACAACTCGCGCTCCGGTTCGCAGGTTGGAATTGAAATCAGGACACTGCCGTCATTTTTGCTCCGCCCCGATGTGTTCCTGGGCGTAGGCAATTTTCTTTTCGAGCATATCGTGCAGGGGAGGCAGCAATTCTTCCAGCCGCCGGTACACATTCACCGCCTGCGGCCATTCGCCCAGCGTTTCGGCCACGCCCGCCGCCTGAAGCCCGGCTTTTTTAGTCCAAAACGAATCCGCCGGTTCGCCATCCCGGAGATTTTTCCCGTAAAGCACATCGAGATAATTCTGCAATGCCTGTTGCAACAGAGCGGTCTGGTCCGGGCCGGTCGCCGGCCCCGCGAGCTTTTCCAATACCTGCCCGATGCCGATTTGCGCCTGGCTGCGCGCGGCGGCGTTCGCCAGTGGTGAATCGATGACCTGGGCGTAGGCGTTGGTTGCGTCGTTGTAAAAGTGTGTGCCTTGTGGTTGGCCGGCCAGTTGCAAGAAGCAGTCGCCCATCTGACCCCAGGCCAGCGGCACCAGCCATGATTGGTCGGTCCCCGCATACGTCTGGCCGATGACCTTGAACACCTGGATGGCCTGTTTGAAATTGTCCAATGGATGGTTCGTGTCTGACGATTCCACGTGCATCAGTGCGCCGCCATAGGCAAACAACGCCTGCGCATCGAGATCGGGTGGACAATTGCTGTCGCTCGTCAGACTGATAAAATAATTAATCGCATCCGGATAACCCTGGCGGCCCATGGCGGCGCGGCCGGCCATCATGCGCGCCGGATACGCGAGCTTCGACGCGGGCCAATTCTGAAAAAGCAGTTGATAATTCTTTTCCGCATTCACAAAATCTCCCGCGCGATAAAAGTGGTCGCCGATCCACCATTGTGCGACGGGTGCCAGGTCATTGGTCGGAAATTGGGCCAGAAAATTGGTAAAGAGCAGAAAGGCATTCGTCTCATGCCCGGCCTGGAAATTCGCCCAGGCGCGCGCGTACTCCACCCGCGGCAGTAACCGCACGTCGTTGGTGTACCGCGCCGCCCAACGGTCATAGATGCCGATGGCATCGGGCCAACTGCCTTCCTGCTCATACGTGCGGGCCAGCGCCAGCTCCACGTCCGGACGCAACGATGACTTGGGATAAATCTCTATAACTTTTTCGAACAACGCGCGCGCCGCCGCCGGTTGCTGCAAATCCGACAATTGTTCGCCCGCCAGCAACAGGCTTTTATCGGCCAGATTGTTCGCGCGATAGACCGTCAGGATTCGCGCCAGGGCGTTCGTGGTACCCGCCATGTCGCCCAATTTCATGCACGCGCGCACCGTTTGATAAAGCGCCTGAGGGACAAGATCCGTGTTCACAGCTGGAAAATTCGTGAAATTCTGCCAGACCACTTCGTAATTTTCCCGCGCACCCGCAAAATCACCCTGCGCAAACAGGGCGTCACCCATCTTGAATCGCGCCACCGCCAGGTCCACCGATGGGGGGAGCAATTGCGCGGCGTTTTTGAACGCCCCCAAACTTTCGGGAGTTTTTCCCGCAATCCACAAACACCAGCCTTGATCCAGATACGCCTTGCCCGCGAGGGGACTGCTCGGGTACGTGCCCAGGAACTGATCAAACTGCGCCTCCGCTTCCTGCAATCCGTTCGTTGCCACTGCCGGTTGCGCCAGGTAGTCTTTCAAAAGTAATTCGCCCAGCGTCAACCGCGCCACGTCCGCCGAAGCTGAATTCGGAAATTGCGCCAGGAATTTTTCCAGCGATTGTCCGGCGTCAGAAAAATTTGTCTGGGCGGCGGCCAGTTCCGCGATTTTCAAAATGGCCTGGCGTTGCCACGCGGCCGACACATTCGTCGAAAGATTCCCCTGATACACCTCCAAGGCGTCTTCCGTCCGTCCCATCCGTTCCAGGAGGCTGCCCTGTTCGACCACGCTTTCGGCGCGCAGGCCGGGCTGGCCGGTCAGATTCGCCAGTCGGATCAAATTCGTCGTCGAAGCCAATGCCGCATTCGTATCGCCGCCGGCGAGCTGCACATGGCAAAGCAGTTGGGCCTGTTGCCAGTTCAAGTCCGGCGCGAGTTTCTGCAAAGCCAGCGAATGCAAAACTTCCGTCGCCGCGCTCAGTTTGTTTTGTCGGAGCAGCGCATCGGCCAGCAGCAATTGACCGCGCACAACCCGGTCGTCGGCGGGGGTTCTTTTTGCATTCGCCTGAAACACCTCGTCCGGGGCTTGCAACAAGCTGCTCACCTGCGGCCATTCACCGAGCCTGGCCCGCGCCGCCGCTTCATTTACCACCGCATCCAGACGGCGGTTGGATTCCGTAAAATCCCGCACCAGCCGGGAGAACGTTGCGGCCGCAGCAACATAGTCCTCGTTTTGAAATTGCGCCTCGCCGAGCCAGAAAACGTACTGGTCGACCAGTTTGCCCGCCTGTGATTCATGCGTGGTCAGGAGCTCGCTGGCCCGCAAAAATTTCGCCTGTTTGATGTCCGCCTCGGCCTGCATCAATACCGCTTCGGGAACACGTTCGGATTTGGGATATTTTTCGGCAAACTCGGCGAATTCCACCTCTGCGCGGCCCCACATGCCGTCCTGAAACGCGCTGGCGGCAGCGGCGTACGCGCGTTCTTCGCGCGCGCTGGCGGCAAGCACCGGCGAACTGCCCAACGCCAGCATGGAAACGATCAAGAGCCAATGCCGCACCAAAAACATGTCATAACTCTAAACGACGGCCGGAAACGAAAAAAGCGCGAAATGCACACGCTGAATCTTTCCCCTGCTTGCGTTTTCCAGAATGTCACCGGCTTGTTTCCGAACCGTCTTTGACGAAATTGGGGAAGTGTGGTTGAGTGTTCGCGAGAGAAAATAAGTCCTACCGACGCCTAGCATCGGCGCTGGCGAATTCTAACCGCCAGCGCCTTCCTTTTTTCCAAGGCGGCAACCCACCTGTTGATTTGCATCGGCGCCGAATGAGCTTGCCCGCGATTCAAACCTGCGCAGAATGTTTCTTCGCCGGCGCACGGAAGGGTGGCTGAGTGGTTAAAGGCACCTGACTCGAAATCAGGCGTAGTCGCAAGGCTACCGTGGGTTCGAATCCCACCCCTTCCGCCATCATTAAACTGTTGTTTTTCAACAGGATGGCGCAACCAGAGGAGGCAAGTGCCAGTGAAAGTGCCAGTGAAATCAATACTCGGGTAAAACTCAATCACTACCCCGGTATTGCCCGGCCATCACTCGCGAAGACGGGATTCGCCGCCCGTGCCATGTGTTGCCATTTTGTCACCTGCAAATCACGGCCTTTCGCAACTCTTACCCTCGCCTCTGGAAGTGCACCCAAATGGGCCCTAATACCCCTAAAACGCTCGGAGAACACATCAAAAGGCGCCGGCTGGAGTTGCATCTGTTTCAAAGCCAATTGGCCCGGCTTTTGGGCGTTCATAGGGGGTCTGTCCAGAACTGGGAACGCAATATTTATCAACCGATGACAGAACTGATACCCAAAATCATTCAATTTTTAGGATACGATCCGCATTTAAGGCCATAACTGGCTATTCTCCGATGATTTTGACCAGCGCCCTCTCTTGAAAGTTCACCTATTGGTCTAGCCCGGCACTTCAGGGTCCGCTGCGGCGATCAGCACCACCACCGAACGAGGCCCGGCTCGATACGTTCGTCCCGTAACCGCTGGAGCGACCGGCCAATCCTGGATGTCGTGGGGGGATTCGAGTGAAGTATCAATCCATCGGCGCCAAGGATGGTCGGCGGCGCGCATTTGTGTCGGTAGCTCGAATTCAAGCGGTCCCCAGTAAGCATTGAAGATGAGATGGAAAGAGAGATTCTCTTCCGGCACTTCCGCACTGAACGCCAAGCTGTGCGATTGCTGTCTCCAGTCGGGCTGGTGAAGCTTGAGGCCATGCCATGCCTTGCTGGCGCGGTGCAGGAGTTGGTTCAGAGTCCGCCTTTGGTGCTCGGTGTCCATTTTGCGCAGGGCGCGGCGCGCAGCCAGGAGCTCGACGAATCGGTGCAGACCTGGGTGCTGCCGCACCAAGTTCCAGTCAAACCAACTGGTTTCATTGTCCTGGCAATAGGCGTTGTTGTTCCCGCGCTGGCTCCGCCGTGCTTCGTCACCCATCAGCAGCATGGGCACGCCCAGCGAAAGGAGGGTCACGGCCAGAAAGTTCTTAATCTGGCGCTCGCGCAGTTTTTCAATGGCGGGATCGTCGCTGGGGCCCTCCACCCCGCAGTTCCAACTTCGGTTATCATTGGTGCCGTCGCGATTGTCTTCGCCGTTTGGCTCGTTGTGCTTCCGGTTATACGACACTAGGTCGTTCAAGGTAAAGCCATCGTGGCAAGTGACGAAATTGATGCTTTGCTCGGCCTCCCGCTCTTTGTGCCCGTAGACATCGGGACTGCCAATGAAGCGGTCGGCTAAGCGCCCGACTGAGCCATCTTCCCCCAGGAAGAAACTGCGCACATCGTCGCGGAACCGACCGTTCCACTCCTTCCAACTGTCGCCGATAAAACTGCCGACCTGGTAAAGGCCGGCGGCATCCCAGGCCTCCGCGATCAGTTTGGTTCCCGTCAAAGCCGGGTCGGACTCGATGTCCCACAACACGGGAGGGTTGGGCATGACCTGGCCTGAAGGGTCGCGGGCGAGGATGGAGGCGAGATCGAAGCGAAATCCATCCACGTGCATCGTTTCCACCCAATACCGAAGGCTGTCCACGATGAGTCGCCGAACGATGGGGTGGTTGGCATTGAGCGTGTTTCCTGTGCCGCTGAAATTCGCGTAACGTGTCTGGTCGGCTTCGAGAAGGTAATAAATGGAGTTATCCAGTCCGCGCAGGCTTAGGGTAGGCCCCGTGTGGTCCCCCTCGGCGGTGTGGTTGAAAACCACGTCGAGAATGACTTCCAAGCCTTCCCGGTGCAGGGCCTTGACCATGTCTCGAAACTCATTTATCGGACCGGGCGGGTCCCGCCGTGAGCTGTAGGCCTGGTGAGGCGCGAAGAACGAAACCGGCGCGTAGCCCCAATAGTTAACCTTGCCCGGCGGACAGTCCTGGGGATCGAACTGGAAAACCGGCAGCAATTCGACCGCCGTAATCCCGAGTTGCTTCAAATAGGGAATCTTCTCGATCAGGCCGGCATACGTTCCACGTAGGTTTTCCTTGAGGCCGGAGCTCGGATGCCGGGTGAAGCCCCGGACGTGCATCTCATAGATGATGGTTCTCGAAGAGGGTCGTTTAAGCGGCGTGTCGCCTTCCCAATCGTAGGCGGAGGAATCCACCACCACGCTTTTCATGGCGGTGGCGCAGTTGTCTCCCGGCTGGCGGGCTGCCTCGCGCGAATAGTTTCGAGGAACCACGACGCCGCGTCCGTAGGGATCGAGCAGGACCTTGCTGGCATCGAAGCGCATGCCGCTGGCGGGGTCGAACGGTCCGCGTGCCTGATAGCCATAACGCTGACCCGGTCGTATTTCTGGAACGAAAGCGTGCCAATAGTGATAGCTTCGGTTGGTGGCAGGGTCCATCCGGATTGTGCGGGATGGCCGCAAATCGTCGTCCCGGTCGAAGAGCAACAACTCTATTGCCCCGGCGTTGCGCGAGAAGACGCTGAAGTTGACGCCGCCATGGACGATGGTGGCGCCCAGCGGAGAACTTCGTCCGGGGGTGACGGTGGGATGCATTTCTGTGGCCATTTGAATTTTTTGTGCGGGTGCCAACGCCTCCACCTTTCTATTCGTTCAATCCCCAATGTGAGTATCCCGCTAAGTCGGAATAATCGGGCACCCGGAAAGGCAACCCGGTTTCCTGCAGTTGTTGTACCCCGGCCGGGCTTGGCTTCGGACGGGCCTGAGCTGGCTTAGTCGATCCCATTTCCACCACCTCGGAAGACAGTTCAGCTAGGGATTTAAGAACGGTCTTTGGTTTCATACACGGTGACTTGGTTTTGTTTCTTGGCCGGCGAGATCTGCTTGGGGAGGTGCAGCCGTCGCTTGGGGTGCATAAGGCTGTTGTTGTTCTAATGCGTCCTGTTCAGCAAACAAATGGATCGTGTGCCAAACGAGAAACCCACCGCAGACAACAGCACAGAGCGCAGCGCCAAGGCCTTCAAGTTCTTTGCCAAGCCCCGATCGCAGCAGATAAACGATAACCGCGCATGCACCTATTAACATTAGGATAATCGAACTTTTGAAATGCCAGCGTTTCCAATGAGCAACAGGAGTTGTTGGGTGTGACCGCTCGCCTGGGTGGCCGGATTTCATCGCTTCATCGGATTCAATTGATTTAGTGCGAATCGTGTTTACCGGCTGTTGAATCATTTTGTCGCTTTGCATGGAGCATCCTTTTTTTGATTTCATTCTTACTCGCACTCCAACGCGGCGACCTTGCGCAAGCGACGCACATGCCGCAACGCTTGGCTAAAGTCCGCCGCCAGGAAGGTTTGAACCAGGTCCCACGCGACCGCGGGGCCAACCGTCCGGCCGCCCATGCACAGGATATTCATATGGTCATCCTCAACTCCTTGCCGGGCCGAAAAGTGGTCATGGATTAGGGAGGCGCGGACACCCGGAATCTTGTTCGCGCAAACGGAGGCCCCCACGCCGCTACCGCAAATGGCGATGCCGCGCGCTACTTGGCCGGACGCCACGGCCTTCGCCAGCGGCTTGACGTAGTCGGGATAATCGTCGTCCGGCGCCAGGTCGTGCGCGCCGAAGTCAACGACCTCGTGACCTGCCGCGCGAAGGTTGGTCACTAATTGTTCCTTCAATTGAAACCCGCCGTGATCGGTTGCGATTCCAAGGCGCATAAAATACCTTTCAGACCGCTGCGCAACCGTTCAATTCCGGGTTGTGCCAGCCGCCTGGAGGCTGGAGGCAATTCGTTTCCTTTGGCCCCCAGCTCTTGGGTTCATATTCATAAACCGGCGCACCGCTCCTAAGCAAAGGATCTACAATCCGCCACGCCTCCTCGACATAATCTTCGCGCGCGAAGAGCGTGGCGTCACTTGCCATCGCGTCGGTCAAGACACGTTCATAGGCGCCCATCTCCTTTGGGCTGGTCGAAGGATTCACCTTGAGCTCAGTCACGCCGCTGACAGATTCATCTTCGGGCGTGACGGTGTTCAAGCCAAACGCTGCCTCGACATTTGGATTGATTCGAAACCGGAAATAATTCGATTTCAAATTGTAGTCGTTATACATCGTGGGCGGATGCCGCAGCTTGATTATCAATTCGGTGCAAGTGACCGGCAGATTCTTTCCGGCGCGAAGGTAAAACGGCACGCCCTGCCAGCGCCACGAATCAATTTCTAGTTTAAGCGCTGCAAACGTTTCCACCTTGGACTCAGGCGCGACGCCCGGTTCCTGGCGGTAGCCTCTGAACTGGCCGCACACGACATGTTTCGCTTCGAGCGACGGGATGGCTTTAAGCACCTTTACTTTTTCGTCGCGGATGGATTCGCTGTCGCTGCGGGTGGGCGGTTCCATCGTCAGATTGGCCAGCACTTGAAATAAATGATTTTGAATCACGTCACGGATGGTGCCGACTTGTTCATAAAACGCGCCGCGTCCCTGCACGCCAAAATCTTCCGCCATCGTGATCTGGACGCTTTCGACGTGATGCCGGTTCCAGTAAGGTTCAAGCAAGGCGTTGGCAAAGCGGACGAACAGCATGTTATGCACCGGCGCCTTGCCCAGATAATGATCAATTCTGAAGATGGACCGCTCATTGAAAGTTTTAAGCAGGATGGCATTGAGGGCCCTGGCCGAGGCAAGGTCGCGGCCGAACGGCTTCTCAAGGATCACGCGAGCATTCCCGGTGCAACCGCTCCGTGAAAGTTGCTCTACCACGATCGCAAACGCGGAAGGTGGGATGGCCAGATAACATGCGGGCCGCTGCGACTGGCCCAATTCCTGATGGAGCGCTTGGAATGTGGCCGCGTCGTTATAATCGCCGTCCACGTAGCGCAACAAACCGCAAAGCGTGTCAAATGCTTTGGGGTCAAGTCCGCCGTGCTTTTCCAGGCTGTCTTTAGCGCGCGCCTTCAGATGGTCCAGGTTCCAGCCCGCCTTGGCCACGCCGATGATGGGCACGTTCAATGTGCCGCGCCTCACCATTGCTTGAAGTGCCGGGAAGATTTTCTTGTAGGCCAAATCTCCAGTGGCCCCGAAAAAGACCAACGTATCAGAATGGGAACTGTTCATTGAATCTTGCCTCCTTTGTTCTCCAGGTGCCCGCCGAAACCGAAGCGCATCGCCGAAAGAATTTTGTCCTGATAATCCGCCTCGCCACGGGAGGCGAATCGCTCATAGAGCGCCGTCGTCAGCACCGGCACTGGCACGCCTTCGTCAATCGCCGCCTTGATGGTCCACCGGCCTTCGCCGGAATCGGAAACACGGCCGGCGAACTGCGACAGTTGCGGATCGGCAGCCAGCGCGGCGGCGGTCAGGTCCAGCAGCCACGAGGCAATGACGCTGCCGCGCCGCCAGACCTCCGCCACGTCGGCCAGATTGAAGTCAAATTGATAGTTTTCCGGGCGGCGCAACGGCGTTGTTTCGGCGTCGGCCGCGCTTTGCCGCTTCCCCACGTTCGCGGATTTCAACACGCCCATGCCTTCGGCGTAGGCGGCCATGATTCCGTATTCGATGCCGTTGTGGACCATCTTGACGAAATGGCCTGCGCCGCAGGGACCACAATGTAAATAACCTTGTTCGGCGGTGCCCGGGATTTTTTCGCGGCCCGGCGTTCGCGGAATGTTGCTGATGCCCGGCGCCAGCGTGGCGAAAATCGGGTCGAGCCGCTGCACCGCGTCTTGTTCGCCGCCAATCATCATGGAGTAACCGCGCTCCAAACCCCAGACGCCGCCGCTGGTGCCCACGTCAACGTAATGAATTTTTTTCGTCGCCAGTTCCCTCGCTCGTCGGATGTCGTCCACGTAATATGAATTGCCACCGTCAATGAGGATGTCCCCTGGTTCGAGCAGCGGCGCAAATTCAGCGATGGTCTGGTCCACGACTGCAGCCGGAACCATCAGCCAGACCGCGCGCGGCCTCGTCAATTTCTTAACAAAATCGGCGACCGAATCCGCGCCCACCGCCTTCTCTTTAGCCAAATTCTTCACCACTTGCGGCGCGCGGTCATAGACCACGCATTGATGACCGCCTTTGATCAGGCGGTGGACCATGTTGGCGCCCATCCGGCCCAGTCCCACCATGCCGAGTTGCATCGAAGTTTTGTTGTTCATTGAACTCCTTTCATTTTTCGATAGTGACGAATCAGGTTGTTCGTCGAGCTGTCGTGGAAAAGCTTTGGTTCCGCGACCTTTTCCAATTCGGGAATTATCCGTTGCGCCAAGATCTTGCCAAGTTCCACTCCCCACTGGTCGAAAGAGTCGATTTCCCAAATGGTGCCCTGGGTGAACACGATATGTTCGTAAAGGGCGACCAATTTGCCCAATGTCTCGGGAGTGAGCCTGTCAGCCAAGATTGTATTGGATGGACGGTTGCCCTCGAAAATCCGGTGGGGAACCAGCCAGTCCGGAGTGCCTTCGGCCTTGACCTGGTCGGCAGTCTTGCCAAAGGCGAGTGCCTCCGCCTGGGCAAACACATTGGCCAGAAGCATAGCATGGTGCGAGCCCAGCGGGGTGAGCGCGTTGGCAAAGGCGATGAAGTCGCACGGAATGAGCCTGGTTCCCTGGTGAATCAGTTGATAAAACGAGTGCTGCCCGTTGGTGCCGGGCTCACCCCAATAAATGGCGCTGGTGCCGTAGTCCACCTTTCGCCCGTCCAGCGTTACGTGCTTGCCGTTGCTCTCCATGGTCAACTGCTGGAGATAAGCAGGAAACCGCTTCAAGTATTGCTCGTAGGGAAGGACCGCCACGGTCTGCGCACCAAAGAAGTCGTTATACCAAATGGATAGCAATCCCATGAGCACCGGCAGATTCCGCTCGAATGGAGCTGTGCGGAAGTGTTCGTCCATTTCATGGAAGCCGGCCAGCAAATCGCGGAAGTTGGTCGGGCCGATGGCGACCATGGTCGAAAGGCCGATGGCCGAGTCCATCGAGTAGCGGCCTCCCACCCAATCCCAGAAGCCGAACATGTTGTCGGTGTTGATGCCGAAACCAGCGACCTTCTCCGCATTGGTGGAGACAGCCACAAAATGGCTGGCGATGGCCTTGGCGTCTCCGCCCAATCCTTGCAGCAGCCAGTCGCGTGCGCTTTGGGCATTGGTCATGGTCTCCAGCGTCGTAAAAGTTTTCGAGGAAACGATGCAGAGCGTTTCAGCCGGGTCGAGGTCGCGGGTGGCTTCGATGAAATCAATCCCATCCACATTGGAAACAAAGCGGAAGACCAGGTTCCGATCGCTGTAGTGCCGAAGCGCTTCGTGGGCCATAACCGGACCGAGGTCTGAGCCGCCAATGCCGATGTTGACGACGTTGCGAATCCGTTTCCCAGTGTGGCCCTTCCAGGCGCCGCTGCGGACCCGCTCAGCAAAGTCCGCCATACGGTCCAGCACTTCATGGACCTCTGACACGACATTCTTGCCGTCCACCAAAATGCTGGCCTCTTTGGGCGCCCGCAGCGCGACGTGCAGCACCGCTCGCTTTTCCGTGACGTTGATTTTGTCGCCCCGGAACATGGCGTCGATGCGCTCCCGCAGTCCGGACTCGGTCGCCAGTTGAAAGAGCAACTTCAGGGTTTCGTCGGTGATGCGGTTTTTCGAGTAATCCAGGTAAAGGCCCTCGGCCTCCACGGTCATCCGTTCGCCGCGTTTTGGGTCTTGCGCGAATAAGTCACGCAGGTGCAAACAGCGCGCCTGGTTGAAGTGTGCTGCCAAAGCGTTCCAGGCTTTGCGCTCGGTCAGAGGTTGAACTTTAATGGGTAGAGATGGCATGAACTTCTCCTTTCTTCAGCGCGTTGCTCTTGGAGGCAATCACCGCCAGCAATTCGTTCCAGGACTTCACGAAGGCTTTTGCCCCTTCGACCTGGAGTTGAGTGGCCAGCGCTTCCAGGTTGACGCCGACTTCGCTGAACCGCGCCAACACCAATTCGCAATCGCCTCCACCGGCAGACATGGTTGAACCGAGTTCGCCGTGATCAGCCAGGGCCAGCAACGTGGATTCCGGCATCGTGTTGACGGTGAAAGGGGCCGCCAGAGCTTTGATATAGAGCACATCTGAGGCTTTAGGGTCCTTGGTGCCGGTACTGGCCCAAAGCAGCCTTTGCGGCCGGGCACCCGCGTTAAATGCGCGCTGCCAGCGAGGCGAACCCAGCAGCTCCTGGTAGGCTTTGTAAGTGCGGTTGGCCATCGCAATCCCGAGCTGGTGGTTCAACGCCGACGGGACTTTGCCCGCCACGGCGTTATCCCAACGGCTAATGAAGACCGAGGCGACCGAACCGACATCCGGGTTGAGTCCGGCGGCGATGCGCCGCTCGATGCCGTGCATGAACGCATCCGCGGCCGCGAGGTATTGCTCCCGCGAAAACAGGAGCGTTACGTTCACGGGCACTCCGGCGAAGATCGCTTCTTCAATGGCTGGCAAGCCCTCTTTTGTGCCGGGGATTTTGATGAACACGTTGGGCCGGCCTGCGCGGGCGCGCAGTTCTTTGGCGGCGGCCAGAGTGCTGGCAGCGTCGTACGCCAGGACCGGCGAGACTTCGAGGGAAACCCATCCGTCCACACCGTTGGTCTGGTCGAAGATTGGCCGGAAAAGATCCGCCGCCTTAATAATATCTTCGAGTGCCAGTTCGAAGAACAACGGTTCACCGGATCTTCCCTGGGCGAGCCGCTTCTGAATCGCGGCATCGTAGGCCCTGCTGTTCTTGATGGCGTGATCGAAAATGGTCGGATTGGAGGTCAGACCCGTGACCGAGAGTTCATGAATGTAGCGCTTGAGAGTCCCGCTGTGGAGCAAGTCGCGGGTGATGTTGTCGAGCCAGAGGCTCTGGCCGAGGTTGTACAGTAGTTCAGTCGCTTTCATGTTTGTTTGTTTATCAATGCAAGGCTTCCTGGGTTTGTCGCTCGGCCATTACTCCGGCCGTGCGCCCGGCGGAAATTGTCAGTTCGCACAGCCGCTCAAAAATCGCGGGCTTTAGCATCTCCTCGGTGCTGCGCCAGCGCCAATTGCCAGCGGCGACGCCGGGCACGTTCATTCGGCCCTCTACACCCAGATTCAACAGATCCTGCAGTGGGGCCATGGCGAGCCCGGCCTCCGATGACCACACCGACCGGATTAAATCCCAGGCAACCTCGCCCGTCCCGGCGCCGGCCTTTGCCGCATAAACCCGGGCGGCCTGGCGAACATGCTCCGGCAGAGACTCAAACCATGCACGGGTGGTGTTATTGTCATGCGTCCCCGTATAGGCGACGGTGTTTGGGCCGTAGCTGTGCGGGAGGTGCGGATTATCCGGATTGCCATCGAAGCCGAATTGGAACACTCGGATTCCCGGCAGTTCGAACTTATCCCGAAGCGCAACGACATCGGGCGTGATAATGCCGAGGTCTTCCGCAATGAACGGCAGGTAGCCCAACTCCGCCCGGACGGCCTCAAAGAAAGCAGCGCCGGGGCCGGGAACCCAATGCCCGGGCTCAGCGGTTTTCGCCGTCGGGGGAACATGCCATGCCGCACAAAACGCCCGGAAGTGGTCGAGCCGAATCAGGTCCACATGGGCTAGCAAAGACTTCAGGCGGTCAGTGCACCAGCGATAACCCGAGCGGCGAAGGGTTTCCCAGTCATACACCGGGTTGCCCCAGAGCTGTCCTTTGGCACTGAAATAATCCGGAGGCACGCCGGCCACCAAGCGCGGCCGAAGATTGCTATCGAGCTGGAAGCACTCGGGGTTGGCCCAAACATCGCTCGAATCGAGCGACACGAAGAAGGGCAGATCCCCGATGAGTAACACGCCGCGATCGTGGGCATACTCCTTCAAGCGGTTCCCGTGGCGGGACAATAAGAACTGCCCAAACCGGCTTTCGTTGATCCCGTCCGCCAGCTCACGGCGCGCGCGCGCCATAGCCGAGGGACTGCGCCGGAGCAAGTCCTCCGGCCAGTCGAGAAGATTGGCGCCTGTCAAACGCGCCTTCAATGCACGGAACAGGGCATAGTCGTCCAGCCAATGAGCCTGTTCGAAACAGAATCGCTCGAAGTCGGTCCTTAGCTCCGGTCGTGCGGAGGAGCCGAAATTTCGCCAGGCCTGCCCGAGCAACCGGTGCTTGAAAGCGATGACCGCATTGAAATCCACCGCGCTCTTTGGGAAGCGCCGGCCTTCCTCACAATCGCGTGGACTGAGCAATCCGTCTTCGATCAGAAGGTCCGGGCTGACCAGCAGTGAATTACCCGCGAAAGAAGACAGGCATGAGTAAGGCGAGTTGCCACAGCCGGTGGGCCCCAAAGGCAGCGCCTGCCACCAGCGCTGGCCGGCATCGTGGAGCCGGTCCACCCACTCAAAGGCAACCGGCCCCAAGTCTCCAATGCCATAAGGGGACGGCAGTGAGGTCACATGCATCAGCACCCCGGAGCTACGGCGCCCGGGCCTGAACGGCGGAAGTTCGGCATGATACTCGGAGGAGATCATCGCTCTCCTTTCCCAGCCGGGACTCCGACTGCGGTGGACGCCAAAGCGTTGTCCACGATTCGGCGCGCTTCGCCCACGATGGCGTCCAGGTGTTCCTGGCCGATCAAGCTCTCCGCGTAGATTTTCAGGATATTCTCAGTTCCTGAAGGTCGCGCCGCAAACCACCCATTGGTCGCAACCACCTTCAACCCGCCGATTGGCGCATTATTTCCCGGCGCACGGGTCAACCTGGCGGCAATAAGCTCGCCGGCGAGCTGTGACTCCTCCACAGCTTCAGGAGAAAGGTTCGACAACGTTGCCTTCTGCCGGGGCGAGGCAGGGACATCCAACCGCGTGTAATACGGCTGCCCAAAACGCTCCGAGATTTCACGGAAATGTTCGCCCGGATCTTTCCCGGTCACGGCTGTCAATTCCGCCGCCAGCAAGTCCATGATTGGACCGTCCTTGTCGGTCGTCCAAACCGTCCCGTCGCGGCGCAGAAAACTCGCCCCAGCGCTTTCCTCGCCGCCAAAACAGAGAGAACCGTCGAACAGCCCGGGGGCGAACCATTTGAACCCAACCGGCACCTCACAAAGCCGCCGGCCGCATTCGCTCACTACCCGGTCAATAATGCTGCTGCTGACCAGCGTCTTGCCGATGGCGGCTTGCCCCCGCCAAAGCGGACGATGCGCGAGCAGATAACGGATGGCCACGGCCAGAAAATGGTTCGGGTTCATCAGCCCGGCGGAGGGCGTGACGATGCCGTGGCGGTCCGAGTCTGGATCGTTGGCGAAGGCGACACGGTACTGATCCTTCAAACTCACCAACCGGGCCATCCCGTAAGGGCTGGAACAATCCATCCTGATCTTGCCGTCGTGGTCCACTGTCATGAACGAGAAGGTCTGGTCGAGCTTGGAATTGACGACCGCGATGTCCAGGCCGTAGCGAGTGTTAATTGGCTCCCAATAGGGCAATGCGGCGCCACCCAGCGGGTCCACGGCCAACTTCAGGCCCGCGGCGCGTATGGGCGCCATGTCCACGACTTGTTCCAGATCCTCGACGTATGACCAGATCAGGTCTTCCTGATGCGATGTCGGGGCTTTAATGGCTTTCGCAAACGGGAGCCGCCGAACCCCGACATTCTCTCCTTCCAGGAGTTCGTTGGCCCGGTTCTCAATCCATTGCGTTATATCCGTGTCGGCCGGCCCCCCATTGGGTGAATTGTATTTGAGACCTCCGTCTTCCGGTGGGTTATGGGAGGGCGTGATGATAATTCCGTCAGCCAGCCGTCGCTGACGGCCGCGGTTATGGACGAGAATCGCTCGTGAAATGACCGGGGTTGGCGTCACGCCGTCGTTACGCTGGAGAATTGTCCAGACTTGATTGGCCGCCAAGACCTCCAGCGCGGTTCGTTGCGCCGGGCCGGAGAGCGCGTGGGTATCCTTGCCCAGGTAGAGCGGGCCATCGGTGCCCTTCATACGTCGGAACTCACAAATCGCCTGGGTAATCGCCTGGATGTGCGCTTCGGTAAAGGTGCCTCGCAACGAGGAGCCCCGGTGACCGCTCGTGCCGAAGCTGACCCGCTGACTCGCGTCGGCAAAATCGGGTTGGCACTCATAATATTCCCTTTCCAGCCGGCCCAGGTCCACCAACATGGATTTAGGGGCCGGCTTTCCGGCGAGTGGCGAGAGCGAATTGTTCATGACACCGGGCACGGTTGCACCTTCCAGATTTCGCTAGCGTACTCCGCGATGGTGCGGTCGCTGGAAAACTTTCCTGAGCCGGCCACGTTCAAGATCGCCTTGCTGGCCCACGCCTTGGGTTCGCGATATAAATCCATGAGCCGCTCATCGGCCTCCAGGTAGGACTTCAAGTCCGCCAGATGCAGGTAGTAGTCGCCGTGGGTGAGAAGCGTGTCCAGGATAGGGGAAAAGATGCCTGGCTCCTTGGGGCTGAAGTGGTTCGATGAAATCAAATCCAGTGCCTGTTTCGTTTCTGGTTCGTTCTCATAGTGCCAGCGAGGATTATACCAGCCGCGCGTGGCGGCGACTTGCTCCGCCGTCAAGCCAAACAGGAACAAATTCTCCTCGCCCGCCTCCTGCACCATTTCGATGTTGGCCCCATCGCGCGTTCCGATGGTGAGGGCGCCATTCATCATGAATTTCATGTTGCTCGTGCCGCTGGCCTCGTAGCCGGCGGTTGAGATTTGATTCGACACGTCGCTGGCCGGGATAAGCCGTTCAGCGAGGCTCACGCAATACTCCGGCAGGAACACCACCTTGAGACGCCCGCGCACCGCCGGGTCCTCGTCAATCACGGCAGCCAGGTTGTTGATGAACTTGATGACGAGCTTGGCCAGGTGATAAGCGGGCGCCGCCTTGCCGGCGAAGAAAAATGTGCGCGGTGGCTGATCGAGCTTGGGATTGGCACGCAGGCGGTTGTAGAGCACGACCACGCGTAGCGCGTTGAGCAGTTGCCGCTTGTACTCATGGATGCGCTTGACCTGACAATCGAAGATGGTGTCCGGATCAACGGCCTGCCCGGTGGTCGTCCTCAGCCAGTCGGAGAATTTCACTTTGGCCTGGCGTTTGGCGTCACGGAAGCACTTCTGAAAATTCGTATCGGTGGCCAATGGTTTGAGCCGCCACAACTCGTCGAGATTAGCAACCCAGCGATCCCCGATGGCCTCGGTGATGGCATGGGCGAGCGGTGGGTTGGCCAGCAACAACCAGCGCCTGGGTGTGACGCCATTGGTCTTATTGTTGAAACGTTCCGGGAATAGCCCGGCCAAGTCCTTGACTGTGATCGTTCGCAGCAGGCCCGAATGAATCGCCGCCACGCCGTTGGTGCTATGGGAGCCGACAATGGCGAGGTTGGCCATCCGGACTTTCCGAACGGGTCCTTCTTCGATCAGGCTGACGTTTGCCACCCGCGTTTCGTCCCCGGGGCAGCGCGACCGAACGTCGTCCAGGAGCCGGCGATTGATTTCGTAAATAATTTCCAGATGGCGCGGCAGCATGTCCTGAAACCATTGGACCGGCCACTTTTCGAGCGCTTCCGGAAGCAGGGTGTGGTTGGTGTAAGCCAAGACTTTCCTGGTCAAGTCCCAGGCCTGGTCCCAGCCGAGGTGCACTTCGTCCAGCAATATCCTCATCAGCTCCGGCACGGCCATTGAGGGATGAGTGTCGTTGAGTTGGATGGCCACCTTCTCCGGCAATTGGTTCCAGTCGTCGGTCGTCTGCCGGAAGCGTCGCACCAAGTCGCCCAAGGAGCAGGCGACCAAAAAGTATTCCTGAATAAATCGCAAGCCCTGGCCGAAGCTGGTCGAATCGTCCGGATAAAGCACCCGCGTGAGCGATTCCGCAGCCAGAGTCTCCGCGACGGCGCCCACGAAGTCACCGTGGCTGAATACCTTGAAATCGAAGAAATCGGGGGCGGTCGCGGCCCACAGGCGGAGGGTGTTGATGGTCTTGCCGCCAAAGCCCACGACGGGCCGGTCGTAGGGCACACCGATTAACTTGGAGGGCCGGCCAGGAATGGGCTGCAAGCTTCCGCCGCGCACCTCGAATGAGCAATTCAACGGCACTTCGATTTTCTCCCGAGGCCGGGCCACCTCCCAGGGGTCCGGATTGCGCAACCAATTGTCAGGCTGTTCCTGCTGCCAGCCGTCCTTGATGCTCTGTTTGAAGATGCCGTATTCATAGCGGAGTCCGTAGCCCATCGCCGGGAGGGCCATCGTGGCCATGGAATCGAGAAAGCACGCTGCCAAGCGTCCCAAGCCGCCGTTGCCCAGGCCGGCGTCCGGCTCCTGGTCCAGCAGTTCCGCCGGGTCAACATGCTCTTGCTTCGCCGCTGCCCTGGCGATGGGGTCGAGCAGAAGATTGGTAATGTTATTGGCGAGCGAGCGCCCAACCAGGTATTCCATCGAGAGATAGTAAACGCGCTTGGGGTTTTCCCGGGCGTAGGTTTCTTCAGTGCGGACCCAGCGTTGCGACAGGAGGTCGCGCACGGAGCGGGCCAGCGCCTCGAATCGTTCGCGCGATCCGGCGGCCCCCAGCGCCATGACATTGTCGAAAATCAGGTGCCGTTCATAGAAAGCATTGGCCGAACCCGAGAACTGGACCGGGCCACAGCCGTATTGCTCCAAGAGTTCCGCCGCTGGCATGGGGTCGGCCCCATTTTCAAGGGAGCGCTCCTCGGCAGACGAGCTCGGCGCTTCTGGCTGTGATCGTTTAAGTTTGGGCAATGGTCCCAAGGTTTGACCTGGGTGAGAGATCGGTTTCAGTTTTGTGCTAACCATATCGTCCTCTTCTTTGTTTTTCAGTGGAAGTGCGTCGCTCACCTCGTGTGTGTGGAAGCGACTGCGGTTCAGCGGTTGCCTGGCCAGGTCCACCCATCCAGCTCCGGTTTGTCTATGCCGTTTTCATAGGCGTAGGCTTGGGCTTCGAGTTGCATGACGCGCAGCTTCTCCTTGGCGTGAGCGCCAGTTGCGCGCAACGCCGGCACCCGATCAATCACATCCATCGCGATGGTGAAACGATCAATCTGGTTCCGAATGGCCAGGTCGAGCGGAGTGTTGATGTTGCCTTTCTCTTTGTAGCCGCGGACGTGCAAGTTCTTGTGATTCGTGCGGCGGTAAGTCAGCCGGTGAATCAGCCACGGATAGCCGTGAAAGTTGAAGATGATCGGTTTGTTCTCGGTGAACAGGGTATCGAAGTCCCGGTCGCACAGACCGTGCGGATGCTCACTTGAGGGTGTAAGCCGAAATAGGTCAACGACGTTGATGAACCGGATCTTGAGATTGGGGAAGTGCTCGCGCAACAGGATGACGGCCGCGAGCGATTCCTTGGTCGGGATGTCTCCGGCGGAGGCCATCACCACATCCGGTTCCGTTCCCTCGTCATTGCTCACCTGGGGCCAAATGCCCAGGCCTTTGGTGCAATGCACAATCGCCTGCTCCATGGTCATGTATTGAAGATGCTTCTGTTTGTCTGAAACGATGACGTTGATGTAATTGGTGCTCTTGAGGCAATGATCCGCCACGCAAAGGAGCGAGTTGGCGTCCGGCGGCAGGTAGATGCGGCAGACTTCGGGGCTCTTGTTCACCACCAGGTCGAGGAAGCCCGGGTCCTGATGCGTGAAGCCGTTGTGGTCCTGGCGCCAGACCGTCGAGGTGATCAGCAGGTTGAGCGACGAGATCGGCGCGCGCCAGGACAATCCGCGGCAGCTCTCCAGCCACTTGGCGTGCTGGTTGAACATCGAGTCAATTACATGGACGAAAGCCTCGTAGGTGGAGAAAAACCCGTGACGTCCCGTGAGCAAATAACCTTCAAGCCAGCCTTCGAGCGTGTGCTCCGAAAGCAGTTCCATGACCCGACCGTCTGGAGCAAGTTCGCCGCCGTCGGCATCTTCGGGAAGGTAATCAGCCAGCCACAGTTTCTTGCTGACCTCATAAACGGCATCCAGCCTGTTGGAAGCTGTTTCGTCGGGCCCGAAGACACGGAAGCTCTGCATGTTGTCGCGCATGATATCTCGCAAAAAGCGCCCCAGCGGCCGCGTGTTCTCGGCCGTTGTCTGACCTGGGGGATCCACCTTAACAGCATAGTCCCGGAAATCCGGCAAGCGGAGTGGCTTGCGCAGCAATCCGCCATTGGCATGAAGATTGGCGCTCATGCGGCGGGTGCCTTGGGGCGCAAGAGCTTTGAGTTCCGGGATTAACCGGCCTGTCTTGTCGAACAACTCCTCGGGCCGGTAACTGCGCAGCCAATTTTCCAACTGCTTCAAATGGGCCGGGTTTTCCCGCACACCCGCCAGCGGCACTTGGTGGGCACGCCAAAAGCCTTCCACTTTGTGGCCGTCCACTTCTTTCGGCCCGGTCCAACCCTTGGGGCTGCGCAGAACGATCATGGGCCAGCGGGCGCGGGTCGCTTTGCCACTGACGCGGGCTTCTTGCTGAATCCGCCGGATTTCGAGCACGCACTTCTCCAGGGTCGCGGCCATCTTTTGATGCATCTCAACGGGATCGCTACCTTCCACGAAGTGAGGCGTCCAGCCATAGCCCACGAACAGGCTCTCCAATTCGCCGTGCGAGATGCGGGAAAGCACGGTGGGATTGTTGATCTTGTAGCCGTTGAGCTGCAGGATCGGCAGCACCGCGCCGTCACGGATCGGGTTCAGGAACTTGTCGGAATGCCAAGCAGCGGCCAGAGGGCCGGTCTCGGATTCCCCATCTCCAACCACCACGGCGACCAGCAGGTCGGGATTATCGTAAGCGGCACCAAAGGCGTGAGAGACGCTGTAGCCCAATTCGCCGCCCTCATGAATGGAACCGGGCGTCTCCGGCGTGCAGTGACTTCCGATCCCGCCGGGGAAGGAAAATTCTTTGAAGAACTCGCGCATCCCAGCCTCATCCTCCCCCTTATTGGGATAAATCTCCGAATAGGCGCCCTCGAGGTAGGCCGGCGCAAGAACGCCGGGTGCGCCGTGCCCTGGTCCGGCCATGAAGATGGTGTTCAGACCATACTTTTTGATCAGCCGGTTGAGGTGGATGTAAATGAAACTCAACCCTGGGCTCGTGCCCCAATGGCCGAGCAACCGCTGCTTGATATGTTCCAGTTTTAGCGGCTCGCGCAGCAGCGGATTCGCCCGAAGATAGATCATTCCGGCGGCCAGGTAATTGCAGGCCCGCCAGTAGGCGTTCAGCTTGCTGAGTTCATCCTTGGATAATGCGGGCAGCGACGTCAGGCATGCTTCGTCGCGCCAAGTTTCCTTTCGCTCGTCCATTACTGTTGCGGTATCTCTCATGTTTGTTCTTTCTTTGTTGCCGTCCGGGTTATCGGCCCGGAGCAGCGGTTTTGGTGTTAAACAGTTTCAGTCATTGCCGTTAACCGAAAAATTTCATTATTCGACGCTTGACTAATTTGCCCTCATAGGAGGAGGCGCTTCGTTCATTGGGAGCAGGTATGGCATATCCGCCTCAACCCGTCGGGTGCCGTCCCTCGGCTTCACGCGCATACAGCTCAGGCAGGAAATGCTCCAACGTGCCCATCTCTTCGATGCTGTGCTTGAGCCAAGCCTCTCCCTTGGCTTGAGTTCCCAAGGGACCGACAGTGGCTCAGGAATTACCGTAATGGCTTTGTATTTCATTGAGTTGGTTGTGTTGTTGTTTGTTGCTTGCATAAGCTAATTGTCTCCGTGGGACATTTTCTTGTGTTCCTGCTTCGGAACGAATCAGCCGCCGGGTTTCGCGCACAATCGTCAAATCCTCCCTGGTTGAAATAACCAGTATCCGTCCGGGGGAGGCCTCGCTGGCAATGTCCGCATCGGGTTTGCAACACGCGTTGGCGGTGGTGTCGAGTTCCAATCCGAGGTGGCCAAGGTTCTCGCAGACAAGCTTCCGGACTTGCGCGGAATTCTCGCCGACGCCGGCGGTGAAGACCAATCCATCAACACCCCCAAGAACTGCGGCCATCCCTCCGATGGTTTGCACCAACCGGTGGATATAGACTTCCAAGGCCAGGCGAGCGTTAGCATTTTTGGGGGCCTCTTTCAGAATTTGGCGCATGTCAGAAGAAACTCCGGAGAGGCCAAGCAGGCCGGACTCGTAGTTCAACGCATGGTCAAGTTGTTCCACAGTCAGCCCCTTGCGTTGCAAGAGGTAGAGCAGCACGCCCGGGTCCAAACTGCCACAGCGCGTCCCCATGACAACCCCCTCAAGCGGGGTGAAGCCCATGGACGTGTCATTACAAATGCCATCGCGGACGGCCGACACGGACGCTCCGTTGCCCAAATGCGCAATGACGAGCCGGGAACCGCTGTGACCCAGCATCTCAGCCGCCCGCTCCGCACAGTAGGCGTGGCTTAAGCCATGAAATCCGTAGCGATGAATTCCCCACTCCGTCGTCCAGGTCCGCGGGAGGGCGTAGGTTTGCGCCGCCGCGGGCATGGTGGTGTGGAAAGCCGTGTCGAACACGGCGACCTGCGGAATCCAAGGTAGAGCTTGTTCGATGGCGCGAATGCCTCGCAAGCTGGCCGGGTTGTGCAGCGGGGCCAGTTCGCTCAATTCACCGATTGCGCTCTGGACCTCGGGCGTAATCCGCACTGCGGCGGTAAACCGTCTGCCTCCGTGAACCACACGGTGCCCGACCGCGTCAAGGTCCCGAAGATCCTCCAAAGGGGCTGAGGGTCCGGCCTGCAAATGCACTCGGATACGCTCAACGGCTTCGCTGTGCTCGCGCAGGTGCAGATCCTCCCGAATTTCCGGCTGGCCCGGACGCCGGAAAATCAGTCGGGTCGGCCGGGTCGTCCAATCAATGCTGCCCTCGGCAAGAAGCAGTTCTTGTTCGGCTTCGAACAGGCTGAACTTGAGACTGCTGGACCCGGAATTGCAAACGAGGATTTTCATTTTCCGAAAAACGAGGTCACTCCAAAATCGCTCCAGTCATGGCATCGGCGATGCACACGGACCCTTGCTGCCGGGATACGTGGTGTGCAGGCCAGGCGTCAATGGGCGTGACATCGGGGCCGGGATTGAATGTGACTTGGACGAGGTTTTTGAGGTTCAGGATCGAGATGCCTCCTTGACGCGTACGGAAGTGGACCGCGGGCGCGGAGAACAGCATGTGCAGCCGATGAAGCCGTTCCGCTTCCAATGGCACCTTGATCTCAACGGCCAGAAATATTCGGTTGCCGCCAGTCATTTCCACTTGCACAAGGACTAAGGCGAACTCGCCAGTCCGTTTCGGGGTCCGGCGTCGCTCCAGCCACGCCGGGTCGTTCACATGGCTTCGTTCTCGGAATTCGTCCTCGGACAACTCGACCACACCCAAGATGTCGGTGGGATGTTTCCAGAGAGGAAGATCTTTGGCGATGAGGTCAACGCGGTTGACCCGCGAAGCGACGAAGGTCGTCAGGGAATAATCGCCGGCAATGGTAATGATGTCGCCGGTGAAGACGCTTCTGGACTGGATTCCCTGCAATATCCGAGCCGCCAAGGCCGGATTGTCCTGAAAAAAAGTCTCGACCGACCCTCCGCAAGTATGAATTCGAATTTCCATGTTGTGCATTTTCTATGGTCGTTCAGTTGAACGAGGCTGTATCCATTCCCCCCGTAATGCGACAGATAGCTCTCGACGTTCGCCAAAATTCTTGCCCCACATGCGCGACCACCGCTATGGCGCTCGAGGCTCGGCGCGTGTTCGTATTATTGAAGGCAATTTGCATACAAAACCCGGTTACGCAGCTATTCGTTCAGTCCCCAATGGTTCCAATCGGATGGCTGCTGGTCCGCATCGAACAACGCCGATGACGGTTTCCCCGATGCCGCAGCGCTCCAACCCGCCAGAAAGCCAACCAACACCGGGTGTGAGCAGCGCAAAATTTCCATCTCGAACCCCGGCTCATTGATCTCTTGGACTCGGATCGTTTTCATTTTTTTCTCATTGCCTTTTACCAATTGCCTCCCCCCTACTCATGCGGCGTGCCAAGATTGATTGTCTATTTCAAGCTGTTTCTAATCAGGTACTTAGTAAATAGTTGAGGCGTTTCAAGGCTGCCACGGAATTTTGAACATACGGAATTTCGTTGTATTTAAATTGAAAATCCGTCGGCCACGGCGTATTGAATCCATTGTGGAAACCACCAACGACAGCCGCTTCGACACCAGATTCGATTTCGATTTTGCATCGAGTTTATTGCTCGACCTTGCCTAGGAGCGGTCGCTCGAAGGATTGATGGAAAAGTCGGTTGTCGCGGCGATGACACATCATGAAATTGCGCGGACTGAATTTGGTTGATTGAAAAAGGCGACCTTTGTTGGCCTTGCGCGCAAGGGCCGCAATGTTCTGCCGACATTGCTTGCCTCCGCCTTTATGCACCGAGAAAGTTAATAACAGTGCCTGGGCAATCTCCATGAGCAACTGCGCTGCCCCGAGCGGATCGAATCGTTTGCCGCTGGCGGGTTCCGTAAACCTATTTTTGTGGTCCGGGAGGCGGCACTTGCGGAATTAAGCCGTCGGCCTCTTGGAGCAGGAGGCGAACAAAGAGCCACGCGCTCCAGTTCCAACTGTCAAACCCAGTGTTGAAACCGTTTTGGGCAAGGCTTCTGGCCGCGAGCAACTCAGACCGCGCGCTCGCATCGTCTCCACGCTGGTGATAGCAGATGGCTCGGATGACCCGATCGGCGGCGGTGGGCATCGGGCGATAGGCATTAATAACAAGGCTGCGGTCGCAAGTAGCCAGAGACTCAGCGTAATTGCCGCGCCTGCATTCCAATAACCCGAGCAATGTTAAATCCCATCCGGGAGAGAACGTTTCCGCTTCGGATGGCCCGTCGCCGGCCACGGCGTGCTCGATGACCTGGGCAAGAGGCTTCAAGGCGACTACGGAAGTGTTATCAAGGGGTCGGAGCAGAGCTGCTTGTATAACAAAATTCGCGGTATCCACGTTGGTTGAGTCGTCGAACCGGCGAATGGCCTCGTCGCGGATCCGGAAGAAGCCCGGCTCATCACCCAACTTTAGCACTATCATCGCCTCTAGAAAATAATCGTAGGCACTACCGCCCTCGGGCAATTCAGATAGGCGGTTGCGCGCTTGCTCCCATTCGCCTCGTATGGCGTGCCACTCGCCCAGTGCGCGAGTGAGTTCCGCGATGGTATCTTCCGAAGCTGCCTTGGCCTTGGACATCGAATCCAGAGCGTTATCGCTTTGCGCAAACAGCTTATCACACTCGTGCATAAGCAAATCCGCTACCACCCAATCGTACCAGGAACCCTCAAGGTCTTGGGGTGACCCGGGAAATAATGTAGAACCAGCGCTCCCGATATGGAGGCCTTGCTGCGACTTGGCCTGGATTAACTCGTAGGCAGTAGCCCAATCCACCGCGGCATATCGATAACTGGCCAACTGCCAGCGTGACATGGCCTTTATCAAGGTTGTAGTAGCCGTTCGTGGTGTGTGGGGCGCATTCTGGGGATTCACGGAGCGATCACCCCAATTTATGCCTTCGGCAAAATTCCCCTGCCTATACTTCAGGAGAGCCAGCGCCTCCGACCATTGCGCCGCATCAAGCGGGTTTGATCGTAACTCCTCCGCTGTTGGAAATCTCTTTTCAACAATTTCCGCCGCGAAACCGATCAATTGCAACATGTTCGTATCGGGTCGCAGCAACAGACCCAATTCAAATGTCCGGTAATCGGAGGCAATGTCGGCAGGACTCAACTTGACGACCTCCGTCTGGCGCAACTGCTCGTAACCCTGCCGATTTCCCGATTTGAGCAAAGCGACCGCCAGTTTTAATCGGTCCTCGGAAACCAGGTCCGCGGTATCGAGTTGGTTCACCTTGATCAACGATTCGAAACGTGCAGCGGCTTCGGGCCACCGGCCGTTGACCGCGTTCCAGTCACCCAAGGTGCGCAACTCGGCAGAAACCTCGACCGAAGGCTGGTTCAGCGGAAGCCCCTGTACGAACTTATCCGCCTCGGCGAAACGACCTTGGGTCGTTAGCGATGCGACATGAGACGCTCTCTCCGATATTTCGGCCTGTTTCCTCAGCCGCACCTCGGCATTTCGGGCCTCCCGCTCTTTAAAGAACATTAAAGTCGAAATGATGGTGCCCAGAAGCAAAGTCGCAGCGACCGTTGTCACGGACAGGAACACAATTCGGTTTCTGCGCACGAGCTTTTGCAGCCGATACAACTGGCTGGGTGGACGCGCTAGAACGGTTTCCTCATCCAAGTAGCGCTGTATGTCCATTGCCAAGGCGTTGGCCCCCGCATAACGGCGGGTGCGGTCCTTTTCCAGGCACTTCAGCACAATCCAATCCAAATCACCGTGGAGCTGAGACAACAGCCGGGGCGGTTCGACCAGGCGTCTCCTGGCTGTCTTCGTTAATTCCTCGTTGTTCAGCGTTCGAAGTTTTGCCGATGGACTCAACGGCTCCTGCTCACAGACCGTGCGTCTCAATTCCTCCACCCCCACTTTCAACAAATCCGTGGTGTCAAAGGGAGTGCGCCCCGTCAGAAGTTCGTAAAGCAATACCCCGAGGGAGTAAATGTCGCTGCGCGTGTCCAGGTTCAACCCGCTCATTTCCATCTGTTCGGGACTCATGTAGGCGGGGGTGCCCATCAATTGAGCATAAAAAGTGAAGAGCGTTTTGTCCGTCAGCCGTTGCTCGGTGGCTTTGGCAATTCCGAAATCAATGACTTTAGGAACCGGAACCCCGTCATGCATGGTAACCATGATGTTCGACGGCTTGAGGTCTCGATGGATGATTCCCTTTTGATGGGCATGCTGGACCGCGTTGCAGACCTGAATGAACAACTCCAGCCGTTCTTTCATGTTCACGCGATTCTGGTCACAGTACTCGGTGATCTTGACCCCATACACCAATTCCATCACGAAGTAGGGCCGACCGGTCTCGGTGGCTCCGGCATCCAAAACTCGCGCAATATTGGGATGATCCATCAGGGCGAGCGCCTGGCGCTCGGCCTCGAACCGGGCGATCACGTTCTTGGTATCCATCCCCAGCTTGATGATCTTCAGAGCCACCCGGCGTCGAATCGGCTGTTCCTGCTCCGCCATATAAACCACCCCGTAACCACCTTCCCCAAGCTTCTGGAGTAACTTGTATGGGCCGATGCACTTGGTCTCGGGGATCTCAGGCGCGACCGCCGATTCGGCCGCTGAAAGGACCTGGGCAGCATCGGCGGTTACCAGCTCCAAGGCAGGAACACAGTCTTTGAAGAAATCGCCGGCACTTTGCGAAAGCGCCAATAACCTCTCAATCTGTTCGCGCAATGCCTTGTCGGTGCCGCAAGCCTGGTCGAGGAACTGACGGCGTTGCTCCGGGTCAGTGATTCCCAGCGCCTGGCAAAACACCGCCTTTTCGTGCGGGACTTGAGTACTCATTTGTCCATTAACCTCTCATGCGACAAACGCAGACCACCTTCGCCAAAATATTGCAGAATTTTCGGCGCTCACGGGTGCTCGCTAATGTAGCGAAACAGCCAGGCTCTGGCATAGGCCCACTGTCGGTCCAACGTGCGCGGCGCAAGCTCCAGAGTTTCAGCGATTTCCTCATTGCTCAAGCCCCCGAAGAATTTCAGCACGACAATGCGCTCCAGTTCGGGATCTTCTTCCTTGAGCCGCGCCAGCGCTTCGTCCACCAGCAAAACTTTGTCGTCGGGGGTCGTCTGAGCCAGTTCCAAATCCTCGATGTTCAGCCGCATCTGACCGCCGCCATGCTTGAGCCGGGACTTGTGGCGTGCCCGCTCGATCAAGATGCGGCGCATTGCCTCAGCGGCAGCGCCGAAAAAATGCGCGCGGTTTTGCCACGTTCGGTCCCCGTCGGACACCAGCCGCAACCAAGCCTCATGCACCAACGCCGTCGGCTGAAGCGTTTGGCCGGACATTTCCTGCGCCATTCGCGCGCCCGCTAAGCGCCTCAATTCGGCATATACGAGTGGAAGCAGCTTTTCGGCCGCGCCTTCTTCGCTGCGACCAATCGCCTGCAGGACCTGCGTGATTTCAGCAGCTTCAGGCATGATTGCTGCCTTATACACCCGCAAAAGTTGGGTTCCAAGACAAAAGCGCGGGGGGGAGGTGGGCACGCAGGACGGTAAAAGCTCTGGTCGATCCCGGGAATTAAAGTAAGGTGCAAACATTTTGGCGAACTTTGGGAGCTTTCCGCCGCATTACGGGAGGAATGGAGACATGTTTTCAACCTTTGGAACTAAACGGGCTGCGGTCCGGAGGCCAGCCGCTCGCATGGCCGGTGGCCGTGATCGTAGAACGCAACCCGCCAGCACGCGAAATCCACGACAGGCTTGTATGGGACTTCAACGGAATTGAACCGCACCTCGAGCCTCGACTGGAAATGCAGAACGCCTGCTTGCAGGAAGAGGTGATGGAAGCCGAAGCCTTCGGCGAACTGGTGGGCCAAAGCGCGGCGCTGCGGCACATCGTCAGGTAGATTGGCGCCGCTTGAATGGCTTAATTGTGCGAAATTTACGTTCATGTCGCGCAGAAGCCAAAGGTTTTCAGCTTTCGAGATGTTGTCCAAATCCAACTTGTAGCCGCAGCCGCCTTCGGTTACAAAAAACGGCAATGGAACGAATCAGGCGCGCGCTGCCTTGGGTGTTGTTTCTTGCCCCTTGCCATTTCGTTTCCGCACAAATTGATCCCGTCCGGCGAGACCTGATTCAGCTCGGCTACAATCAGGCGGTTCAAGGCCACTCACCCTTCGCCGGTTACGCCTTTTATTACCACAATCAGCCGGATTTTTTGCGGACCAATCTGACATTGCGATTAGCCGTCGCGCCGGTTTATCTGGATTCTGAACTCGGCTTTGTCAACGGCTTGGGGCCCAATACAGATTTTGCTCTTGGTCTGGCCGGCGGCGGATTTGCCGACAGCTACGACGAAATTCGCGGCGGCACGTATTATCCGGGCGAATCCTTTGACGGCCACAGCGCTGAACTTTCCGCCAGCATTTATCACCTGTTCAATCCCGCCGATGAGATTCCGCTGAACTTCATGTTGCGCGGCATCGCGCATTATTCGGTTTACGCCGCCCGCGACGGGACCGCGACGGGTTTCCAGTTGCCAGACGACCACGGCACCTTCAGCATTCGGGCCGGGCTGCGCTGGGGCGGTGTCGAGCCGACGCTTTTGCCGGCGTTGGCCATGGAGTTGTCCGCATGGTACGAGGGCCAATTCCGCACCGACACCGGGACCTACGGCATTAACGGCGACCGCAAACTCAATCAGCAATCGCATTTGTTCTGGGCCAGGGCTGCACTGGTGTACACGTTACCGAAAAGCCAGCAGAACTTCTCAGCGAGCCTGACGGCCGGCGCGAGCATTGACGCCGACCGTTTCAGCGCGTACCGGCTGGGCGGATTTCTGCCGTTGATGTCGGAATTTCCGTTGTCGTTGCCGGGCTATTATTTTCAGGAAATCAGCTCCCGGAACTTTGCGCTGGCCAACGTGAATTATTCCCTGCCGCTCGATCCGAAAAAACGCTGGGACCTGGGTCTGAACGTGTCCAGCGCCTTCGTGGATTATCTGCCCGGCGAAGGCCAGCCTGGCAACTGGCTCAACGGCGTGGGCGGCGGCCTTCTGTACCATTCGCCGTCCGACCGGTTGAAAATCATCGCCGGCTGCGGTTACGGCGTGGACGCCATTCGTTCGCGCGGTCGCGGCGCCGAAAGCGTCGGTATTTTGATTCAACTGGATTTGGGCCGCACGCGCAGCAAGACCTTCAACGCGCCGAATCAGTTGCACTGGCGCGGCTGGCAATGGCTCTTTAACGGTTGAAATTGTCTGCACGCGACGCTTGATTTACCGCCTCGGAGCCCGCTATTTTCTCGCCAGGCAGCAAGGGAATCACGATGAAATAAGCGCCACGAAGAGAAAAGACGAAACCACCTTTTGCCAACTCAGGAATAAACCAAACTGGAGGTTTCCAAGGACCGTGCCATGTGGCCGCGTCGAGCATCAAGTTCGTGCTGTATCGGACCTACGAAACGCAGTTTGCACCGCTTCCATGGCGTGCTTGAATTTTTCACCGGATGGTGTTTGAGGAAGGCATGCCGGATCACGATGCACGGGCAAATTTAACCGGTATTCGCCTCGCTCGCACGATCCTGTAGCCCCAAGATTGCGCAACCATTTGAGCATGGTTGTATTTTCACCAACGACAACCGCACGCAGCGTTTGGATGCCATGTGTTCCAGCCACCAGGTAAAGAAGCGCCAATAAAATCGTGCCCAAGCCTCTGCGCTGGAAAGCGTCTATCACCGTGATCGCTATCTCGCCCACGGTCGGTTCACCTTTGATCCGAATAAATCGAGCAACGCCAAGTCCTGGATGCTGCGGGTCGGATGAATCCAACGCAACCCAGGCAACATGATCATGCTGATCAACTTCGCTGAAGTACCGTAACTGCTGGTCACTTAACTGCGCGGCAGACGTGAAGAATCGAAAATATCTAGCCCCAGGCGATAGCGCTGCCATTCCATTTTGCATGCGCACCCGATCTTCGGGCAGGACGGACCGCAGCAAAACGTGCGTGCCGTCCTGCAACGTGAACTGTATGGGTTGCTTGGGGTCGAGTTGCATCAGGGTTCACATTCACGTTCCATGCGCCGAAGGCATCCAATGAAATCTTGGGAGCATCGGATGTGGTGCGACGACCAACAGCGTTCACGTTCAAGGCCGGAAGACTCTTGCCTTGGTGGCCGGGCGGGCTGGTTGCGCCACAATAAGGCATAAACCGGAATATCCACCGCCAGCGTCATCATAATGAGAGTATTCATTCTTCTTCCGTTTGGTTCCGGTGTTTCAAAGCCGCAACCGTGGGCCGCGCGGAGCAAGCGATGAATTGATTTTAGTTGTGTTTCCCAATTGTCGGATGCAGTTGGTGGAGCGCCGGCTGCAATGCGGAGAAAAAGAGATATTGGGAGAGAAGATCCAACGCGCACATGTGAACCAGTGCAGGTTTGGCGCGGGGACCGAGCAAGCGACGTAACGGCTCTTCCAACTGTGCTGCGTGTGCCTGCATCATGGTCACCACGCCATCGCAGGCAGGACCCGGCTCCATCAGTTGGCGGATAATCAGGCGAATCGGCCAAAGTGAATCGCCTTGTAGCGGGAGTGAGAAGAACAGTGGCGGAATTCCATAGTGCCGCCGCTGTGTTGATGTCGCCAAAGCCAATCGCATGCCACCAATCTGCATTTGTCCGACAAGCGATTGGGCCGCACGCTCGACGGCCGCCCGGTAAAGCTTCTCCTTGCCATGAAAATGGTAATTGACGTTCGACACGTTGGTATGGGCAAACCTGCAAATATAGCGGATGGATGCTCCGTGATACCCCTTTTCAGCAAAAGCTCGTAACGCGGCATCCAACAAACGTTGCTCTGTGCTTGGTTGGTCCCCTGCTTTCTCGTTCTTGCGACGTCGCGTTGGCGGATTGGTAGTGGTGTTAGTAGTGGTAGTGACCATAATTAAGTTGTGAATGTCTGCTTCGCGGTTCAGTCCTCTCCCAGTTAACGGACTTGGCTTGCGAAGTCGCGCGTTACACCCCAATCACAATAGTTTCCGTTCCGGGTTGGAAGATTCATTCTTTGCGGTCGAGTGGATTTGTTGTGCCGGAACAAGGCATAACTGATGGCTTCTGATGCGAACAACAGAATTTGTCCATCTTCCAGTAGATGTAAAAATGCAGTCTATACATCTGCCACCACAATATGCAGACCACACCGACAAACAGCCATGCGGCGATGGAAAGCCATTGTAGCGTTCGGGTTCGTGGTGATCTCTTCATAGGCTCTTCCTTTGATTTTTGCGTTGGCACATGGGGTTGGCTGCCAAGCTGAACAACTCTTGAATTCTCGCTTTTAACTGGATATGAAAATCCTCCGCTTTTACGACGAATGCGTCAGCACCTGCTTTTTTGGCCATTAACCATGAAGGGGGACTATCGTCTGAGGTGATCATGATGATGACAGGCGGATTCTCAAATTGCTTACCTTGACCAAGACTCCCCAGCACTCTTGGCGATGAAGAAATGTCCGGCGCAAATGCGGTATCGGTGCTCGAAGTCATGGGACGGTGGGCGGAAAAGCCTCATTTTTTGATTCGCGAAGGTCAGAAGTCGCTTGAGCCAGGATGCCAACCAAAGCCTGGTTCCAACCGTCCATCAGCGCGGCGGGGGTGGTGGAGCTTATGGGGGTCCGGCGTGAATAATTTCGTTGGAGAATTACCTTTCCGGGCAGTCCATTGGTCGCGTCCATGAATGTCACCTGCATTGCGAGAACCGCATAGGGACTTCCTAGCTTGCGAATGTCACCGTAGAGTTGGTTGATTGTTATCTCAGCAATCGTGTCCGGCCTGACTGCGCTTCCTGGTTGGACGACCTCGCTGAAGTTGCCATCCCGGCGGAGCATCTCACTTATCGGGCCAATCAATCCTTCCGCCGGCAGACCCAGAAACCCGGCGTAAGGATCGCGCTGGTAGGCGAATTCTCCAGTTCGATAAATCAATGGACGGCCATCGAACGGAGGCGCGATTTGCAGGGTCCTGATTTCGATCACCGGACCATTCCAAGAAGCGTCTTTGGCAGACAATGCCGGCGTGCTGAACGCGAACGTCTGCTCATTCAAAGTGGGCCTGGACACGCAACCGCTGAAAGTGAATGCAAACGTCAATAGGATGGCGCCGGAAATCCAAGCGGCCCACTGAGAGCGGCAAAAGACAGATGTCGTGGCTTTGAAATGTTCGTAACATTTCATCGTGTTCCGGGAGTTTCCACGCCTTGAACTGGCGCGGGCGGTTTTCCGAAAAGAAAACCGGAGGGGTATTGTTTCAGTTGGGTCAGAACGTCGTCCATGTCACGCATGGTTTGCTTGGTATTTGTAAGCGTCTGGTTCAACGCGTTAAAATCAATGCTCGTCACACCCGGCTCCACCCTGGCAACCACGTCCTGCAATTGACCAACCAGACTGTCCAAATCATGGGTCAATCTCTCCAGCTTCATCTTCTGAACCGTGTTGTCAGTGTCCTCGATGAGGGATTTGAGTTTGGTATTGCTGCTCCGCAAGTCGGTCAGCAAAGAATCGGCATTCGTACTCAACGTGCCGAAATCGAATTGCCTTGCGTTGTCCAGGACTTGCCCCGCTGTTTTCAAGTCGCTCAAGAGGAGTTGGTTCATGGCGTTGAAATCGAGGCTCTCGATGTTGTGCAGCGTTTTTTCCACCGAGGCGAGCAACTCCCCGAGTTCGGCCGGAGCGGATGGGATATAGGTATAGTGCGGTGTCCAAGGTACCTGCACTGGCGGATTTTCGGTTGGGTCCACGTATTCGAGCGAGAGGACGCTGGTGCCGGTGATGCCTTTGGCTTTGATGCGCGCCCGAAGGCCTTGCTTGATGGCGGCCTGAAGCAACTCGTTTCGTTTGGCACCGGGCGTACCTGGCGCAATGTCATTGCGCATCTCGAAATCCACCACGACATAGTTGGGCTGGGTCAGCTTGTATTCGATCCAGGAAAAATCAATGCCGGTGACCTTCCCCACGCGCACTCCGCGCAATTCAACGGCGGAGCCGACTTCCAGTCCGGTCACGTCTCCTTTGATGTAGGTTTCAAATTCGCTCTTCGGTTGGAAATAACTCCGCGCGCCAAACGCCAGAAGGCCCGCGACCAGCAGCGCTACTCCAACGAGGGCGAACAAACCGAGCTTAAAATTATTGATGGGTTGGCTCATAGGAGATTAGAGGTGGAGACCGGAAGCGACTGCGTCCGGTTGGCGGTTGAAAAAGCGACGCACCCACGGATCGGCAGAATGATTACGCATATCAGCGGGCCGGCCCTCGGCGATGATCGTCCGGGCATGGCTGTCGAGCATGATAACGCGGTCAGCAATCTCGTAGATGCTGGCCAGTTCATGCGTCACGATGACAAAGGTGATGCCGAAACGACGGGCCAATTCCTTGATCAAGAGGTCCAGGTCCGCCGAGGTCACCGGATCCAATCCTGCCGATGGCTCATCCAGGAACAGTATTCGCGGACCCAGCACCATCGCCCGCGCGATGGCAACCCGCTTCTGCATGCCGCCGCTCAATTCGGAGGGGAATTTCTGGGCCGCTGCAGCCAGTCCGACCAATTTCAACATGGCCAGCGCCGCAATCTCTTTCAAAGGTTCGGGCAGGGCCGATAATTCATCCAGCGGCAGGCGCACGTTTTCCAAAACGGTCATCGAGCCGAACAGCGCGCCGCTCTGATACGTGACCCCGAACTTTCTGAGCAGAAGCCGGCGTTCGTCGTCCCTGGCCGCGATGAGGTTGCCTCCTTCTATCCACACCTCACCTTCCAGCGGCGAATAAAGGCCGATGAGGTTCTTCAGCAACGTGCTCTTGCCACTGCCCGAGCCGCCCAATATCACGAACACTTCACCCTGCCGCACCTGAAAATTGATGTTCTGGAGAATAACGTTCTCTCCATACCCAACCTTGAGGTTGCGCACGGTGATGATGATTTCGTCTGTGTCGTTCATCGCTTCAGGACAAAAAAGAGAATGGAAAAAATGGCGTCGGCGATGACAATCAGCACGATGCTGGTCACCACAGCGCGCGTGGTCGAAACTCCGACCGCGCTCGGGCCTTCTTGTGTCTGTAATCCGCGCAAGCAACCGACGGCGGAGACAATCACTCCGAACACCACACCTTTGGCTGCGCCCAAGGCAATATCGCTCAACTGGACCGCGGAGGTCAGTTGGTGAAAAATCAGCGACAAGGGAAACCCCAAACCGAGAGCGACCAATACACCGCCGACGATGCCCAGAAAGCTTGCGTAAAAGGTCAGCAGCGGTGTCAGCAGGATTGCGGCGGTGATGCGCTGGATTACTAGAAAACGGATGGGATCAAGGCCCAGGGTTTGCAACGCGTCCAGTTCTTCGTTGACTTTCATTGTGCCGATTTCCGCCGCAAACGCCGAGCCGGAGCGCCCCGCCAGCAGGACCGCGGCGAGGAGCGGACCCAGCTCGCGCACCATCACCAGTCCAATCATGTTCACCACGAAGATTTGGGCGCCGAATTGCGCCATTGGTTGGGCGGCTTCAAAGGCGATGATCATGCCGACCAGAATGCTGACGAGCGAGACGATGGGCACGGCGTTTGCGCCGGCGATTTCAAAAACCCGGCGAACTTCCGGCCAGCGCATTCGTTTCCGCTTCAGGAGAGTCGGCAACAAGCTGCGGGTGACGCTTCCGAGAAACTCAACCTGCTGGCGCAAATCCGAGGCCGCCTGCCTGACTCCGACGCCCACTTCTTCGGGTAGTGGATGGCATTTGACCCGCGTCGGCGGGCGAAACGTTTCGTAGTCCTGCGATGTGAACGCGTGAAAGAGTTGTTCCAGCCCCGCTTCCAACCCACCGACCGAGACTGACGCTCCCGGCGTCATTCCCCCCATGCTCATGTAACGCAGCAGCGCCAGCCCCGCGCCATCGCAGACCCGCAAACCGCTCGCGTCCACCTCGAGCTTTTCGAGCCTCACATCGCGCAAACCCTGCTGCAAACGGTCCCAGCAGTTCACGGTCGTTTGCGCATTCAACCGGCCACGAAGCGCCACACGAGCGTATCCCGGAGGCCCGAACTGCAGGTCCAGGTTCAACTCGTTTTGCGGACGTTTGCCGCTCATAAACCCTTCACTTGTTCTGCTTTTCCAGTTGGATAATCAGCAGTTTCGAATTCATAAATCAAACCATTTTTCCATTGGTAATTGTTATTGGTTAATAACCGGCAGAGGAAACCGAGCACTTGTGAATCGCCTTCGAAAATCGCACCGGGTGGGTTTCTGTGCGGCGCGACGCTGTGCTTTGTCGCCCGATCTGAAAACAATCGCACCAGCTTTTCTTGAACAGCCGGGTCGTGCAGATTGCCCAGATGCCCGCCGTGACGATACTCAACCAAATGGTCGCCAAAGGTCGAACGAAACCACAACAGGTCAGCTGGGGTGAGCAGAAAGTCATCGTCGCAAATTTGAACGCGGATTTTTGGATTGCCGCGGAGCCATTGGGTGCTTCGGGTCAGATCACAGTTGGCCAGAGCTTCCGCGCGATCCGTCACACGACCCGTTTTGATCAGATACGGAATCAAAAAGCGGTTCGCATACTCGCCGTAGCTGATCTGCTGAATTTCGCGGATGGAATCCTGCCGAACGAATTTGCTCGGGTTGACCTTGAGCACGCCGAGGTTGTGTTGCCGCTGGCTGTCCTCGATAACATCCATCAGCGTGAAGCGAAATGACAATCCAATCAGGAAATCAGACTCGGTGCGAGTCAGTGGGAAATCGCCCAAAACGTCAAGGCGGTTGTCGGCAAAATACAGGGCCTTGTAGATGGACTCGTTGATGCGCTGTCGGCGCTCGTCCACCGGCCACGCCAGCGGCGCATCGAAGATTTCGTCCAGCCGACGCGCCGCGGCGCCTAGCTGGGGGGGCGGGTTGACGGCGACGTAATGATCAAACGTCAGTCCGCCAAGCTGGCCGGCGTCGTCGCGGGCGGCAACCATCAGAGTAAGATAGGCGCCGTGAGAAACGCCGGTGAGATTGACACCAGTTATTTTCTCGCCCTGCCACGTCCGCACGTCTGCCAGGATGAGCTTGAGTGCATTCACCACGTCGTCGCAATCTGCCGGCCCGTAACCTGGCACGGCCACAGTAGAGGCCGACTCCATGAACTCTTTTTCAAAAGGACTCGAAATGGCCACCACGGAATAACCATGCCGATACATCATGTCCGCATAAGCCAGCGTGGTGCGGTCGTAACGGTAAGCACCCAGGCCGGGAATGTAGATCACCAGCGGAGCGGGTTTCTTTTGCATCCAGCAGGAGAAAGGCAGTTTTTTGCCCGTGGCCGGCACCAGGACTTTGCGCGTGACCGCCTTGTCCGCGAAATTCGCAATCACGGGCTTGAACAGCACCGTGCGGATCGTAGGATTGGGATTGTCATTGGTGTCGTAACTTGGAATGTAGTCAAGGATGAGCCGCTGACGGTTCAACGAATAAAGCGTGCGGATTGCCTCATAGGAATCTGCGAACGAATCCAGCTGTCGCTTGTAGTCAGGGGCATTGCCGCTGATGTTATTGAACCCAATGCCTGGCTGGATGGCGTTCGCCCAGATTTCGCCAGGATAGGCCGCTCCAATCCAAAAACCAATGTCCAACGGCAAGTCCACCAGCTTGCCAATCGCGTCTCGGCCATTGCTCGGACCAAGGAGTGGAAGCACCAAATAAAACCCTGACCCGGAACCCCATTGGCCCAGAGTTTCGCCAAAATCCCTGTCGGAACGGCCGATCTTCCAATGCGTCGCCGGATCGAAAAGGCCTCCCAGGCCGACGGTGGAGTTGGCGCCGAAACGTTCCGTCTCCACCCACGCGCCGTGCCACTTGCCCTCGCAGCAATTGTTGAACAGCCTGACCGGATAAGCCAGGTTATGCCCCCCGTTATTGATCATGGTGCGGACCGGCTTCGGCACCACAAAGTTGTAGCTAAAACTCAAGGGATAAATGATTCCACGAAAAAACCAATCGTTCACCGTCCAGGAACAACGGTTGAAACCTTCAATGGGATCGGGCACCGCATCGAAATAAAGCATCTGCCCGGGCTGCAATTTTTCTTCAGGTTGATTCGATGCCGATGTTTGGGCATAAAGACGCCCGGAAGACCAGGTCACAAAAGCGGCCAATAAAACCGTTTGGAGGCTGAACAAATAACATCTTACGCCCGCCTTTTCACGGGTTGAACCGGGAGGGAAGTGCCCGTCTGTGTGTTCGGCCGGGGAGGAAGCCAGCCGACGGCTGAACGCCAGGCCAGATGCACTGAGCGTGGGCAACCCACATAAGGGACGGGCGACGGGCACTTCCCGAAAGCATTTAGCCAGCCAAAAGGCCCAAGAAGCTGTTAGATTCGGCGTGTTCACGGTTCCCTGGCGGTTGATGGAAGTTGAGTTGTTTTTCATCTGATGTTTCCCTTGCCGCCTGCTTCGCAAATCATGCCTTGTTCAAAATTCTTGATCCGGCGGCGAAGCCTGGCAAAGGCCGCGTTTTGTATCTGCCGCACGCGTTCGTCCGTGATGTTGAGTTCCTTTCCGACTTCTTCCAAATTTTTGGGATCGTGTCCGTTTAACCCAAAGCGCGAATACAAGACGGCCTTTTCACGACGGGTAAGCGTGTCAATGATTTTTCGCACCATCGCCCGGTTGGTTTCCCTTTCGAGTTGCTGGTAGGGTGTTTCGGCTCTTTCATCGGCAATGACCTCGGCATAACTGCGCGAGCCTTCACCGTCGGTTTCGGCATCGAGCGAGACTGGTTCAACGACCGCCATCCGCATTCTCGCGATTCGGGAGGCGGCGGTTCCCAACTCCGCCGCCAATTCCTCATCCGTGGGATCACGGTTCAATTCTTCCTGAAGTCGCAAAGAAACCCGGCGCATCTTGCCAAGCTTTTCCATAACGTGCATCGGCACGCGCGTAGCCTTTGACTGGTTGGCCAAAGCCTGGAGGATCGCGTGCTTGATCCACCCTGCGGAATAGGTGGACAGCTTCGCACCCTTGCCCGGGTCGAACCGTTCAACCGCCCTCATCAAGCCAATGTTCCCCTCGCTGATGAGGTCCAGCAGCGGCAGTCCCATCCCTTCGTAACCCCGAGCGGTCTTAACCACCAACCGCAAGTTGGCCTTGATCATCTGGTCACGAGCTTCCGTGTCCCCGTTCTTGATGCGAGCAGCCAGTTCGATTTCTTCCTGCTGCGTGAGTAGTTTCACGCGTCCAATTTCCCGCATGTAGAGCGTAATGCTCGTCTCGCTCCCTTCTTTCGAAGATTCCTTTCGGCTTGCGAAGCGCGCGTCAGTCTCGGAATCTGCGTCCCATTTGTTTGTGGCCTCGTCATTTCGGGCGTTCTCTACCGGCGCCAGCTCATTTTCGCCTGGAGTTTTCAAATCCTCCGGGTTGAAGCGACCCTCGGAGCTTCGATGAACGCCAAGGAAGGTTTGTCGGCAGCCAACCGATGAGTTCTCAACCCGTCGGCAAGTCGCTCGTTCATTTGTTGGGGAAAGGGCTATCATAGAGTTCGATTAAATTTTGGCGCATTCACAGGTGTTTGTCGGTCGAAGTTGAGTTCGTTTTTGGGGCTTCACTCCATTCACCCAGGCGGTGGCCTGCTTCGGATCGAAAAAGGAGGTCAGAACCACACCGTCATTTCGGACGATGTTCTCGACCTGTTTGGCGTAGCTGGCCTGTTCTGGATGAACCACGAGCGCAACCCGGGCGTTCTGCGGCAGGTCTGCGGACAGACCTTTGGCAAACACGAACAGTTCCAGTGGCGTTAAGGTCCGCAACTCGGTGAAATCCACCACCATTCGATTCCAACGCTTGGCTGCCAGCAGTCCGGTCGTTTCGTAGCGAACGGCCACAACCTCAACCGGCGGCATCTCACCCTCGTAGGTTAGAAACACGCATTGCTCTTCTTCGACTGGATTTATGAAGTATGACATGGTGGAACTCCTTCCATTGAATCTCGTTGCACCCGCCAGACGAGCCGGCGGCGCAGCAGGCCATCGGGATTGCCACTATCAGCCGTCAGCGGCAGTTTCGGGAAACACTCCCGAAGTTTCGTTTTCAGTTGGGCAGGAAGATCTCCTGACTTTACGATAAACGCGTCGGCGCCAGCGGTTTTGCTCATCATTCTGAAAATGGAGTTATCGTCCGAGGTCACCATGAAGATGATGGGCGGGTCAGCGAACTGCTTTATGTATCGCGTGGCTTCTGCTCCGTTCAGGTGCGGCATTTCAAAGTCCATCAGGATCAAATCCGGCGACAGAGTGGCGGCATACTGGAGTGCTTGGCGGCCATTGACCGCGGCACCCACCACTGTAAAGCCGCCCTCCTTGGCCAGAATTTGGGAGAGGATTTTCAACATGAGCAAAGAGTCATCCACCAATAGTGTTCTGATGCTGGTTTTGCCTGGATTGGGTGGACAGGGAGTGAGTGCATGGCCCTGGCCATCTCGTGCCAGGTGAAGTTCGCAGGCACACTGCCGAATTTGTGTTTCGGTGAGCTGAACTGTGCGCTTAACAACGCTCGCGAGGTCTTTGCTGCTCGGTGGACTGCTAATCTTGATTGTCTGGCGTTGCTCTTTCATAGTGCTCTTTCCTTTCGAGTAAGGCTTCGGATGTGGAGATTCCTCTCGGGCCTCATGTACCGGTTGTTCCTCCAGCCGGGCCTTTTAGTTCAGCCAGAAGCTCGCGTTCGGTGCGAAGCCAGTCGTCCAGATCGCGAGGCAGACTGCCGGGTGCCCGAAGGATTTCATCGGCGCGCCGGCGAGCGTGTTTTTCGAAGGACGCTGGAGGGTCAGGTTCCGGTTTCGCGCGTTGGTTTTGTTTTTCATACAACCTCGAAACGTCTTGGAGCAAATCGGGGCCAAGTGGCAGCGGACAGAGCGCCTCCCACGCGTATCGGTGGTCGGAAGATCTTCCAAACAAGCACACCTTCAGGTAAAGCGGGTGAGCCACGATGACAGTTTGCCGACCGTCGGTGAATTCCAAGTGGTGGTGGAAAATGGCGGATCCGGCATGATGATTCTCGAAGCCGGAGGTCATATCCATCGGTTCATAGAGTGAAAGTTCGTATTTCTTGGCAATCGCCCGAGCAATCCTCTCCTTATCGGGCGCAATCCAACCCTGCCGAGGATACCAGTCCGACGGGTCCTGGTGGGGGACCGACAACATGACATACCCTTTGGAGAAAATTAAAAAGGCGAATCCCGCCTCGGTCGGCAAGGCGGATTCCCGGAGAAAACGCGTCAGTTCATCATCATTGAGCGCTTCGCCAACCACCGCCCGAATGGTTTTGATGGCGCCCAACAAGTTTGTTGGCGGGGCTATTGGGGGCGGTCTTTGCGAATTCAATCCGATCAGTGTGTTCACGGTAGTTGAGGAGTTGAGACTGGCATTGGGCTGTTGGGGCCGGTGCCGGCCAGTGCGGCATGGGCGACTCCCAGACGCTGCGAGCCATCCGTCGCAAGGTTTGCGGCGTCCGGCTGAATGATATTTGTGATGGTCTCGGCGCCGTTGTCGGCCAAGCCGGTCTTTTTGTCCGGCTTGTTGCTCCGCCGGCGCTTTCTGATCTTGGCCCTGCGCCACAGCGCGTATTTGTAGGCGACATACCCAACCAACAGAACCGAGCCCAACCCAATTACGCCGTGAAATACGCGGTCGAACCAAACCATGACTTGCTGAATCTGATTGTGAAACAAAAAGCCAGTGGTGATATAACAACCACCATAAAACAGCGAAGCCAATCCGTCGAATAGCAAGAACCGCCGGGTGCTCATTCCCAGTGCGCCCGCGAGTGACGGCATCACCGCACCGGGAAGGAATTTTGCAACGGCCAGCGCCAACAAACCGTAGCGCGCGACGACCGCGCTTGCGTGCGCACTGGAAGCGTTGCGAGAAAACGACCAGCGACTGAGCAAGTGCAGCGCGCGTCCGCCGCCCTTGCGGCCCAGATAGAACCAGAGCAAATCTGCCAGAAGCGCCGCCGCCGCGGTCATACCCGCTGCCAGCACCGGGTTCAGCCGACCGCCCGCTGCCAACGAGCCCGCCACCAACAGGCACGGCGGGGCGGGAACCGGCAACCCGGCTTGATCGGCAAAGACGATGGCGAAGACAGCCAAACCGCCAAAACTCGTCAGGAATTGTGTGATGTCATTCATAAGGCAATCGTTTCCGGTTGGCACATCGGCGGACAACCGGCAGACGCGCCGGTTCGTCGTGCCAGACCGTAGCAAACAACAGGATCAGCAGAATGGAGGCGGTCATCGTTAAGGGAATCATCATAGTTCTCCTTTCCTTCAACTCACGGCGATAACCGAGGCCTTGCCGAAAGGTTCAACGCGGACTGTTCCGGCGGCGTGCGGATCGACCGCCGGCTCGCCATCCACCAGAAACAGATATTGATGATGGCCATGCGTCAGCGGCACTTGGATGAACCACCAGCCATCCGGACGCCGCTCCATCGGCAGCGAAGTTATGTCCCAATCGTTGAAATCTCCCACCAGCCTCACCGACTTGGCGTCACGGTTTGCGTAGCAATAAAAGTTGACCGGCTTGGTCATTCGCCTCGCCAAATAGGGCGATGTTGCCGGTCGGTCGAAAACTGGATTCAGCGTGTTGGTCATATTTGCTCCTTTCATCGGGATGGCTGGTCGTGCCAGAGCAGACCCAGAAAAAGTAGAGTCAAAACCAGAATGATGGTCAGTTGAATGGACATAGTTCACAGTCTTTCTCGATTTGCGTTGGTTTGGTTTACAGCGGCAGCAGAAGCCGAAGCCGACGAGGCTTGAGTCTCCCATCCGCCGCCGAGCGATTTGTAGAGCGCGATGACATCCGTGGAAACGGTTCGGTCGCTTTGGACGAGCGCGTCCTGCGCCTGATAGAGCGAGCGTTCGGCGTCCAGTACGTTGATGAAATCGGACAGGCCGTTGGCGTAGAGTTGATTCGCCAGGCGCAAGGATTCCTGGCTCGACTTGACCGCGTCTTCCAGCGAACGCCGGCGCACCTGTTCCTTGGCGTAAGCCACCAGAGCATTCTCCACGTCTTCGAATGCGCTCAACGCGGTTTGTTCATAATTCGCCAGGGCCTGTTCCTGCCGGGCATTTTGAACCTTGATGTTGGCACGGATACGACCGGCGTCGAAGATTCGCCATTGCACGGCGGGTCCCACTGACCAAAACTTGCTATCACCCGTGAACCACTCGTCGGCGCTGACGCCTTGGAATCCGGCGACACCGGTGAGATAAAATTTCGGGAACAAATCTGCTTTGGCCACGCCAATGTTTGCCGTCGCTGCGGCCAATTGCCGTTCGGCCAGCCGCACGTCGGGACGGCGTAAAAGCAATTCCGAAGGCAAACCCGCAGGCACCGTTGGTGGCGCGGTGGGAATAGGCGCTACGGCGGACAATTCGGTCTGCAACGCTTCAGGTGGCTGTCCCAATAAAACACCGAGCCGGTGAATGGAAGCCTGGAGCGCCGTTTCCAGCGTGGGGACAACCGCGCGCGTGGTGGCCAGCAGCGTGCTGGCTTGTTGCACGTCGAGGTTGTTTGCCAAACCGTTCGTGTACCGGTTTTGCGTAAGAGCCAGCGATTGCTCCTGCGCACGGATATTTTCGCGGGCAATCTCCAGTTGCCGCTGATAACCACGCGCTTCGACGTAATTGCGCGCGACGTCGCCAAGCAGCGTGACTAGAACGTCGCGCTCACCGAACTGCGCGGCGGCGACTTGTGCCTTAGCCGATTCCACGGCGCGGCGTTTGCCACCGAAAATGTCAATCTCCCACGAGGCGTCGAAACCGGATTGATAGTAGTTGTTTTCAAACGGTATGCCCGGCGGCAGATGGTCGCCGGGACCAACCAGCGGTTGGTTCTGGCTTTCCCGCTGGCGTGCATAGGAACCGGAAGCATCTACCGTCGGGAATAAATTTCCGACGGCGATGCCGTATTCAGCGCGCGCCTCGCGCACGCGCGCCTGGGCGATTTTCAGATCGAGGTTGGATTTCGCCGCGCGCGCAATCAGCGAATCCAGTTCGGAGTCGTGGAAATATTTCCACCAGCCGGCGAGTGCGGCGGAGCCGTTGGTTTCGCCGCCGTTCAGCGGTTCTCCCCAGCGCGCCGGTGTTGACACAGCCGGCTGGTGATAATCGGGGCCGACACTGGGAACGTCGGCGCAGCCACCGGTGAAGAGTGCCAGAAGCGCCATGATTGACAAACGATTCAGTTTCATATTTTCCTTTCGAGCTGTGCTGCTTGTTTGGTTTGTTGGTAATCTTGCTTCTGCCGGACAACCAGGACCGGGCAGGGGGCATGGCGGATCACATATTCAGCCGCGCTTCCGAGCAAAGCCCGTTTGAAAGCGCCATAGCCGTGAGTCGCCATGACGATCAAATCCGCGGAAATCTCACGGGCCGTCTCCACAATTTTCTGGAAGGCTCCCCACGCACCGAAACAAACGAGCTTTTCGCCGTTCCGTGCGGTTGGAATCTCATTGGCGATTTCATCCAAAGCCTCGCGTGCCGAGTCCATCACTACATCCGCCGCCGTTCCCGCCTCGAAACAACCTGAATTTGGCAACTGGGCCACATGGAGCAGGCTGATTTTCGCGCCGCATTGTTCAGCCAAACGGATCGCGGTTTTTACCGCCTCTTCCGACCGTTCTGAAAAGTCGGTGGGAACCAAAATCGCCTTCCAAGTAATCGGTGATTTCGTCTCGAGGGATTCAGCGTCGGTTTTTTTCATAATTCTCCTCGTTTACGCGCGAACGCTCTCCAGCAAATCCGCCGATAGCGCTGTCTCCACGACTCCGTCAATCGGCGGACACACGGTCGCGCGAACGATATTTGCGGGGTTGATGGCGCCAATCCCACCCGCCTTCAAACGAAACGGAATGGCTGGCAGGTCCATCAAATGGTTCCAAAGCTGGCGCTTTTCCTGAATGGTTTCCGGAACGATGGTTTCCAGCTTCAGGCGGATCATCCAGTCACCAAGCGTGTGAATTTCCGCCAGCATGACGTGTTTATTCTCTGCCGCGGCCGATTCTTCCAGGTCGGCAAGATTGAGCAACGTCTCGTCGTTGACTTCAACCGCATCCACCCACCCGCTTGGCAGCGGCAGTGGTGGTGGCGACGCCGTGTGCGCCAGGATCATGTCAATGGTCCGGGTGGGAATGGCGCTCATACTGTGTTCGGATGCCAACGTGAGCAAAGGCGGACTGAAGAGCCGGGGCGAAACCAACTGTCGCAGCGTTTTCCCCGCAATCTTTTCGTCATTTTGATAGAACCGTGCGCGCGCGCCGTCTTCCGTGCAAATGTCCAGTGTCAGGTCAAGGTTGGTAGTTTTCATATATTTGGTTTTGACGTTGTTTTTTTCTAACTGAGTTCAATGCATCATCACTTCTCTTTTGCCGTCTCCCTTTTTTAGAAACAGCACCAGTGGGACGGACAAAAAGCAAACCAGCGCCAACCAGCGGAATTCGTCAACAAAAGCAAACATGTTGGAGTGCTGAAGCAGCGATTGATACATGACGCCCAAAGTTCCAGGCCCCGCCTGGGCGGCGCCCATCGAAGGGGTCAAAGCGGCCTGCCCCATGTGGACCGCACTCTGATAAGGCAGATCATAGGGCGTCAAATGCGACACGAGGTAGGCCTGGTGCCGCAGGGCGCCGCGCGAGACCATCGCAATCGCCACGGCGATGCCGATGCTGCCCGCCAGGTTGCGCGCCAGTGCGAACAGTCCGGTGGCGTTGCCCATTTGTTCATTGCGGATGGTGGCCAGGGCCACGGTCATCAGCGGAATCGTGGTCAGCGCCATGCCCATGCCTTGAATGAAGTTGGGCCAGAAAAAGTCGTGGCTGCAAATGCCGAGGTTGAAATCCCCCATCATCAAGGAGGCGCCCGCTATCAATATCATTCCGGGGCCAATCAGGAAACGGCTGTCCACTTTCCCGGTCAGAATTCCCACCAGCGGCGTCAGAACCATCATGCCCAGCCCGCGCGGCGCTTGTGCCACTCCGCTGAGATAGGCCGTGTAGCCCATGAGATTGCCGGCCATGAGCGGCTGTAGGTTCATGATGCCATACAAGAGAAGAAAGACCATGGAGATAAGAATGGTGCTGACCAGAAAGTTCCGGTCGGCGAAGACCCGCAAATCCGCGAGCGGTTCGCGCGTCCAAAATTCCCTGATGACAAACGCCACGAACGCGACGGCGGAAATCACCGACAACCAGCAAATGAAATTGGAGTTGAACCAGTCTTTATCCTGGCCCTTGTTCAGCACGGTTTGCATCGTGCCCAGCCAGATCGCCAGGGCGACGAAGCCAAATGCGTCAATACGGCCGCGTTTGGCGTTGCGGATGTATTCCGGGTCGAAGACGAATTGTTGGATCATCCACAGGGCGGCCAGACAGCAAGGGATGTTGATGTAAAAAATCCAGCGCCAGGAATAATTGTCGGTGAGCCAGCCGCCAATGACCGGGCCGACCACGGGCGCCAGCACGACGCCCACCACATAGGCCGCCATGGCCAGGCCCCGCTTGGCGGGTGGAAAACTTTCCATCAAAATGGCCTGCGAGATGGGCTGCAACGCCCCGCCGCCGGCGCCCTGCACAATGGAAGCGATGATCAAGAAGGTCAGATTCGGAGCTTCGCCGCAGGCAAAGGAAGCCAGCATGAAGATGCCGATGCAGATCATGAGAAAGCGTTTGCGTCCACACAAGGCGGAGCACCACGCGGTGGCGGGCAGGACGACGGCATTCGAGATCAGATAGCCCGTCTGGATCCACGTCGCCTGGGATACCGTGGCCGAGAGATTGCCCGCGATATTTTCCAGCGCGACGCTGACGACGGTCGTATCGAGCATCTCGATGAAGGTCGGCAGAATCACCGCCATCGCGATGAGCCACGGATTGAATTTAGGTTGGATGGAACCGTTGGAGTTCATGCTCGATAAAGATTCTGGACCATGGCCTCGATTGAAAATTTCGCCGCGATTATTTCACGCGCACTTTGGGATCCACGGACATGCCGGGGCCAAGCGCGAGCTGCGTGTTGGGATCGTTATCAAAAACGATTTTCACCGGCACGCGCTGCACCACCTTGATGTAATTGCCGGTGGCGTTCTCCGGCGGGAACAGGCTGAACCGCGCGCCCGAACCCGATTGGATGCTGTCCACGTGGCCCTTGAATTTGAACTGCGGATAGGCGTCCACTTTGATTTGAACCGGCTGGCCGGGGCGCATGTGAGTCAGTTGTGTTTCCTTGAAGTTGGCAATGACCCAATACTGATAGGGCACGATGGCCATGAGCGACTGGCCGGGCTGGACATAGGCGCCCTCTTCCACCGCGCGGCGCGTCACCCGGCCGTCTTCCGGCGCGATGACTTGGGTGTAGGAAAGATTCAACTCGGCCTGCCGAAGTTTGGCTTCGTCCTGTTGCACGGCTGCGGTCGCGGTTTCCACCCCGGCCTTGCTCAAGGCCACTTCCGCTTCGGCGGCTGTGACCTGGCTGCGCGCGGCTTCCAAATCGGCCTTGGCCGTCCGCGCTTTTGACTGCGCCGCGTCAAACGCGCTTCGTGAGACCGCGCTCCTGTCCACTGACTCGTAACGCTTGAGATCGTCCGCGGCACGTTGATTTTCCGCGTCGGCGGCAATCACTCCTGCTATAGCCTCTACAACTTTGGCTTCGCTCACTTTTACCTGCGCTTGGGATTCGTCTAACTGGCTGCGCGCCGCCTCCAAGTCCGCACGGGCTTGAGCCAGGCTGGTTTCGTAATCGCGGGGATCAATTTTCAGCAGCACGTCGCCTTTTTTGACCCATTGATTGTCTTTAATCAGCAACTGGGCGACGTATCCCGGCACCTTTGGCGCAATTGGGGTCACGTAACCCTCGATGAACGCGTCATCGGTAGATTGAAACGGCACGACAAACCAGAAGTAATAAACACCCGCAGCCAGCGCCACCACCAACGCCGCGCCTGCGGCGAGCGCACGGCGAAGGCGTTTCTTCGCGGCGCCCTTGTTGGGTGGCGAGCCCGTCGGAATTTTTTCGTCGCCGTTGGGATTTGGGCGCCGCAAAGTTATTGGTGTCTCAACCGCCGTCGGATTGCCGCGCCCAGCAAAATCGGTTGGGGCGCTTTCAGTTAGTGAGTCATGCTTGTCGAGAGTAGTCATAAAAGTTTTCCTTTAATTTCGTTATTGTTAATCATTGTTATTCTCTGCTGTTCTTGGCGCTCTTGGCTTTTGAAGGTTTCTGACCTTCCGCGACGTGCCGAGAATGTTCGTATCCGTCATAATTCGGCGCAAAGCCGTTGCCACCCGGCTGTGAATCTCCGAAATAACGCAAGGCGCAAACAGCCGAACACAGCAAAATCTCCGTGGCTTGTGGACCAGTCGCGCCGTCCGTCTTTTGCGGCAGACGGCAGAACCATTGGCCGTCCACAATCTTCTTCTGGCATACGAAGCACGCCGAGGACACTTGAGTGTTCGACCTCGTGCCCGAATTGCTATGCATGGACGTGGCGGAATTCATTGGCTTGGATGCGATGGAGTTCCCGGAAAATTCCCGCGGCGTGCCACCGAAGCTTCCTGTCGGCCTTCAAGGCCAGCAGGTGCAATACAACCCGCCCGGTGCGGGTTCTGGCTAGGTTTAATTGCCTGTTGATGCTCATCTTTGTCGTTCATGTTCTGTTGGAATTTTTTTATGGGGATACTCTCCCAAACACGCGCCGCCGCAGGTCATGCGACTTGGTTTGTGAAATCGCCACGCCGGAAACACACCTGAAAAAAACGCGGTTAATCCGAACCGGATAGGATGCGAAGCTGAATCCAATCACTGGGACCAATCGTCGGGCTTTGTCGCCCGGTTTGGGTCGAAGGTCTATTTTCATTTTATCGCTTTCAGTCTTAGTTTTCATTTTTCACCATCCGGATTTCGCCTGACATTTCGTCCAAGAAAGTGTAGGGGTCCGAATTCGCACGGGGCGTCCGCGACCAAGATGTCTGTTCTGCGAGCACGCCGACCTGCCGCAATACGGGCTGACGCCCGGGCCATCGGCCGTCCACTTTCAAAGCTCGAAACAATGTGTCCATTCGTGCCGTAATGCGCCGGAACCTTACAAGGTTCGCCAAAATTCTGGTGCCTTGCGTCGCGAGCCAAACCACAGCTATTCGAGAGAATGTCCATCGTGCAGGCACGAACAGGCGAACGTTCTCGCCCGGTTTGGATCGAAGGTCTATTTTCATGTCTTGCCTCAATGCGCGGTTGCTTTTACTGGCGATGCTGCTGTTCAGGTTTCCTTCGTTGGAGTGTTTCCCTGCGTGAGCGACTGCAATTTGGCAAGGACCGCCTTGGGGCTGACGGTGCCGACGATTTTTGCGCGGACAGTGCCGTTGAAGAAAAAAATCAGCATGGGAATGGATTGAATCCCGTAGGTGGTTCCCAAGTCGGGATTGTCATCCACGTTCACTTTGAGAATTTTTGCGTTGCCGTTGCAGGCTTGAGCGACTTCATCCAAAACCGGCTCAACGAGCAGGCACGGTTTGCTCCAACCGGTCAGAAAGCCGACCAACACCGGTTGCGCGCAACGCAAAACTTCCATCTCGAACTCCGGCTCATTGATTTCTTGGACTCGTATAGTTTTCATTTTTCTTACTGTTTTTTACCAATTGCCGGACACTTAATCATGCGCCATGCCAAGATTTATAATTCATTCCAAGTAACTTATAATAAGGACTGTAGTTAACTGTTGAGGCGCTTGAATGCCGCTACGGAATTTTGAACATACGGAATTCCGTCGCATTTTGATTGAAAATCCGTAGGCCACGAGGTATTGAGTCCACTGTGGATACCACCAGCGACAACCGTTTCGACTCCAGGTTAGATTTCGATTTTGCGTCGAGTTTATTGCTCGACCTTGCACGGGAGCGGTCGCTCGAAGGATTGATGGAAAAGTCGGTTGTCGCGGCGATGACACATCATGAAATTGCGCGGACAGAAGTTTGGTTGATTGAAAAAGGCGACCTTTGTTCGCGTTGCGCGCACAGGCCGGAATGTCCCGATCAAACGCGCTGCCTGCATCTGGTCGCCGGCGGCGAAAACCCGCCTGGTAGTGGTGGTGAGCGTGAGGCTTCACGCTTTTTCAAAACCCGGGAAAGAATCCCGTTGGGCGTCGGCTTTCTTGGCCGGATTGCCACGACAGGACAACTGGCCGAGTTGCAGAATGCGGACGAGGCTTCCAGCGATTTTTCCCGCCTCGAATTTTCGCAGGCGGAAGAAATCCGAACCTACGCGGGAGCGGCCATCTCGTTCCGGGGCGAAATCTTGGGAGTGCTCGCCATTTTTTCCCGCGCCAACAGGACGAAGGACAGAATTGCCTGGCACCAAATTTACTCCGATCACTTCGGCGCTGCCATCGCCAACGCGCGGGCGTTCGAGGAAATTCAGCGTCTCAAAGCGCAACTCGAGATGCAGAACGCCTACTTGCAGGAGGAAGTGGTGGAAGCCAAAGCCTTCGGCAAACTGGTGGGCCAGAGCGCGGCTTTGAGGCACATCGTCAGCCAGATTGACCTCGTCGCGCCCACTGAAGCGTCGGTGTTGATCCTGGGGGAAAGCGGCACCGGCAAGGAACTGGTCGCGCACGAAATCCACCAGCGCAGCCGGCGCAAGGACAAACCGCTCGTCCGCGTCAACTGCGCGTCCATTCCCAAGGAATTGTTTGAAAGCGAATTTTTCGGCCACGCACGGGGCGCATTCACCGGGGCGATCAAAGACCGCGCGGGCCGTTTCGAGGCGGCGGAAGGAGGAACGCTCTTTCTCGATGAAATCGGCGAGGTGCCGTTGGACTTGCAAAGCAAATTGCTCCGCGTGTTGCAGGAAAAACGCTACGAGCGTGTCGGCGAAGACCGCACGCGCCTGGCCGATGTGCGGGTCATTGCCGCCACCAACTGCGACCTGAAGCAGGCCGTGGCGGCGGGCCGTTTTCGGGAAGACCTTTACTATCGGCTCAACGTGTTTCCAATCCAGGTTCCGCCTTTGCGCGAGCGGATGGAAGATGTCTCGCTCCTGGCAAAACATTTCGTCGGGTTGTCGGTCAAGGAACTGGGTTGTCCCAAACGGCGATTGACGCGCGCGGCCATCACCAAACTTCAAAATTACCACTGGCCAGGCAACATTCGGGAACTGCGGAACGTGATCGAACGGGCCATCATCATTTCACGAGGCGGGGCGCTGGACTTCGATTTGCCGGCCTCGGAATCCGCGCTGGTTCCACGCCCACCGGCGCGGCAAGAGAGCGAAACCGAGTCGGAATTTCTTACCGAAGCCGAACTGCAACGGCGCGAGCGCGAAAACCTGCTGGTCATCCTTGAAAAAGCGCACTGGAAAATCATGGGCCGCGACGGCGCGGCGGAGCTTTTGGGCGTCAAACCAACCACCTTGATGACCCGGATGAAGAAGATGGGATTACAGCGGCCAGTTTGAAAACGGATTCATCTTTTAGCCATGTGCTCACGCAAACGGCGCTGACGGATGCTGCAATTAAAGCGCCAGCGCCGGGTAGGCATCTTTGGCATTGTGAAGAACAACCAAAAATCCAATATGTCATGCTTCGTTCACGCGGGTCACGCATCGATGCGGTGACATTTTGGCAAACTCCTACGCCCAGACAGCCACCGGATAACTGCAAATTGAATCAGTCTAATTTCCAGTTTCCCATTTCAGATTCGTTGTCAGCATGAATCACAGAAACAGCTTGCGCGGCATTTTAAAGGTGACACTAAATTGATGCTCGGCCTCGTTAGTTAATCAGTAAATCGTCTGGTGTGGCAGACATTTGTTAATTCGTGTGTGGCTTCACGACGTGGCAGTCTTGCTCTGCAACCACTGGAATAGGCGGCTGCCTGTTCCGGCGTTTCACATTGTTGCATGGTGTCGGGAGTGGGACATTCCCTCAATGAAACGATTTTCCATTCCTGTGGTTGAGCCGGGAATTTTACCGGCTTGACGAGTTGGTTGACGGGTTGCGGAGCGGTTGCGGGGCATCCAGTGGAGATGAGGTTTTCATTTGTGTTCATGTTTTGCGTTTTGTTCTGAAGGAGCGGAACTGCTCTCTTCACCCGCCCCGAGAGAGCAGGACCGCTCCTGACAAAACGCACCCGCCTGTGCCCGCGCCGCCGGGCGGCGGAGCATCAGCAACTGAGTGACGGCGGGCGCAAAGATGTTGCGGCTGCCGGCGCGATGTTGCGCGGAGCAACCAGAGGCGCGGGTGCAGACGGGATGAACACAACGGAAAATCGCATCGGCAGATGCCGTCCAATTGAAAATGTAAACGGCGGTTGAGAACCCACCCCATCACCGCGAGATACGACCAAAAATTGATCGAAAAAAGTGCCAGTGGAAGTGCCAGTGAACGGGCGGTAAATGTGTAATTGGTGAGTAGTTGATTGGTATCAGGTGCGTAATCGCTGGTGCTTGACAGAAGTGCAGAAATGCCTGATTCTTTTGGCGTTCGTTAGTTATGAGGCTGTTCGCCTCTGGTAGTGAGGTGGTAGTTGCGGGGTAATGGATTTTGAAAAAATCCCCTGACCCCGTGCGAATCCCACCCCTTCCGCCATACTAATAATTCACATTAAATATGTTTATATAAGAATCGAAAAAATCCGTTAACCTTTTCTGCCACATGTTGAGCCTCATCAAAACGCTCTGTTTCTGCGTAGGCCATGCCGAGCACATCAAGAAACTCTCGCTCTGACCGGTCACGGCTGCCAGACCGCGCGCCAGAATAGTTGCGGCGAACCGGGCGAAATCAGATTGGTGATGTTTAATGAGCTTCCGACGAGCGTGTTGGTGGAGACCGGCGTCCAAGTGACCAAATCCGGGGAGCTTTGTATCACATAAGGCGCGTTGGATTGGCCCTGAAGCTGAAGCACCACCTGGCCGGGTTGAGTACTGAGGGCGGAAAGCACCGAAGGTCCCGGCGCGAACGTGAACAGTGTCAGCGACAACGGCGGGAACGAGTAGGCGAAATTCGTGCTGGCCGCCGGGAAGTTGGTCGTCGCAATGTCCTGCAAGGCCGCGCTCAAGCTGTTTTCCGCCGCCTGGTCCTGCGGAATGCCGTAGGACTGAATCGTGGCATTGGTCCATGGCGCAAAGTTGGTGAGCGCGATTTGCGCATTGAAATTCGTGGTCGTGTCTTTGTTGATGACGAGCATCGTGAGCGCGCCGTTCGTGCGCTGAACGGCATAAGTGGAAAGCAGGAGATAATCACTGGTGGCATTCAGGACCGTGTCGCCACCCCGCGCAAAATACTGCAGGAGTTTCTCGGCGTAAAACGTCGGGTACAGGCCGGACGCGCCGTTAATCATGCCTTCGTCACCAGAGGTGCGCCAGCCATAGATCGTCGGATCAAAGGAACCGAGGCTGTTGGGTCCGTTTCGCAGGTCCCACCAGAGGCAGGAATTGAATTCGGTTTTCATGAGTTCGCACGTGCTGTCGGCGAGATACAGCGCGTTGACGAGGCTGGTCAGTTGTCTTCCGAAACCCGCGCCCGAGTCGCTGTTGTTTTCAGTCACGCATAATTCGATATTGGTACCGGCCGGCCCGATGTAATCGGTGATTTGCTGGCGCAGGCTGGTGGCGGCGCTGGCCCAGTCGTTCCAGCCGGCGGGAGACGGATTGCCGGCAATCTGCAGCAAAAGGGGATCGCTGTCGGGAGAATTGGGCTGCCAATTGGTGGGAGTGTATTCAGCGTAATAATGATAAATCGCGAAATCGGGCAGGACCCCTTTGCCGGCCATCGTTGAGAGCACGATAGGGGTCCAGCCGTAATTCGTGGCAAGGGTGCGCGGGTTGATGGCAAAATGGTTGCTGTTATTGACATAGTTATTCTCGCCGGGCACGACGACGATGCCCACCTTAACGGGCACTGCCGGGTAAGCCGCCTTCATCTGCTGAATGAAGGTGACGGCATTGGTGGCATAGGTATAAGGATCATGCTGGATGGCGTGGGTATCGTTTTCCCATGAGCCGTAACATTCATTGCCGACTTCCCAATATTTGAAATTACAATTATTGGTTTTATTGGCCGCGAGCACCCAAGCGGCGGCTTCGCCGGGGGTGCCGCTGCCGTAATTGGCGGTGACAAAGACCTGGGCACCCAGGTTGGTGGCCAGATTCCGGAACCGGGAATTTCCGGTCGAATCGCTTTGCCAGTGGTACGTGTCGGAAGTTGACCCGCCCGGCCAGCGCAGGGTAGTGATGCCCGCCTGTTGCACAAGGGGAAGCGTCTGCGAATTGCCAAGATTTCCATCCCAGGTGGCGGTATTGACGCCAAACTGGCGCGCATCCACCGTGCGCAAGTTCGCCGCCGCGTTTACGCCTAAATGGACTGTCGCCGGGGCCGGGGCCGCATTGAACTGGATGTCGGTCAGATAAAACACCGGCTGGGAGCTGCCGGTGGTGCTCTGGATCCAGATGCCGGAGCAATTGTTGACATTGGCCACGCCGAGGGTGGAGAGCGGAATGGTATATGGCTGCCAGGTGTTGGTGGCCAGCGCCGGCACCGAAAAGGAACCCTGGATGGAATTGGCGACCGTGCCCCCGACTTTTACCCGCTGGCCGCCGCTCGCCCCGCCGTTGATCCAGAACGAGAGACTGGCATATGGTGCCGTACTAAAGCCGGGTGGAAATTGTAGGCTCAAAGCACCGCCCCCGCCGGTGACTTGAACGCTGATCGAATGACTTTCCACGGGATAAACGGTGGCGGTGTTGGTGAAGTTCCGGGTCACGCTGAAACTCCAATCCTGAAAGGCATTGACCAGGTTATTGGTATAAACCGGGAGACTGGCCTGGGCCATGACCGTCTGAACCGCCACCAGCGCGAAGACGAGGGAAGCCCCAAAAAAAGTACTTCGTATTTTCATGATTAATAATTCTAAAAAATCGGCCACGTACTCCCCTTAGGATGTTTGCACCTCGCAAACGGTGATACAACCGAGTTAGGAGTCAATCATCGTGGAGCGGACGTAATGGGTGCCAAAAAGAAGCAATCGGTATCGTCCGGATTTTGAGCGGGTGGACTTCCGCCGCCATTTCCACCCGTATCGTTTTGAGCCGATTTGGGTGGAGTGTAGGTGGCCGGATCCTGCCATTTGTGAACGATGGAGTGTCCGTCGGCAAAAGATATGCCTCCCGCCCCTCCGTGCATGCCGGAAGGATAATCAATCAAATATGTCCTACCTGGCGCCGCCACCGCCGATATAGCCATGGAACCATCATTAATCGTTTTTGGATTCTCATCCATGAAGACCCAGGTCTTGGATGGCCCGGGCCGGGTAAACGACGAGGTCTTGCCATAAGTCAAATACAACTGGGCCGATGGACTGGTGTTATAGGAACTCCCCATGAGCCAGCCGCCTGGGACGGGAGACCAGGGAGGTTGCGCTCCCGCCCCTCCCGTGCCCGCGGTGGACGTGAAGTAGATCGTGCCTACAGCCGAATTCATCGAGTAAGCGCGCGTATTAACGGTTTTCGCATTCGGATTAACATAAGTATCAGCGGGACAATGATAGATTTTGGGATTTCGAAGGTAGGGAGAAAGCAAGCTGTTGGGATCCAACAACTCGGGGGTGCCGAGTTTTTGGTTAGCGTCGAAATTGCTATGCATGGTACCTACCACCCAATTTTTCATAATGCTTTGATTCGGATAGCCGTGGTATGCAGTTGTAAAGGGGAAATCATTAGGCGGCAAGACACCCTGACTATCGTCGGCACACATCATCCAGGCAATCAGGAGTTGGTGCGAATTGCTCATACAACCGGCCGCCTGTGCGCGCTGTTTGGCCGCCCCCAGCGCGGGAAGCAACATCGCCGCCAGGATGGCGATGATGGCAATGACCACCAGTAGCTCAATCAACGTGAAGCCTTCCAATCTCAGACTATAAACCGTTGGTTTGAGTTTGACTCGTCCGCCTGACTGTTCGATTCCGTCACTATTTGTCATTATACCAGGATGTTGACTCTCATTAACATTCGGCGGGTACTGGCCTTTGCCAGTACCCGCTGTACTTAACCGGCTACATTTTGCAATCCTCGCGCCTTCAAGGTCAGTTAACCGTGACGGGCGAACTGACGCCCGCTGTAATATTGGTGTTGCTGGTGTCCGTGACCGTAACGGTTTGCGAGCCTGTGGTTAGGAAGTCTCCGATCATCTGCACCGTGCCATTAGCCAGCGCGGCATCACTCTGACCCACAAACTGCGGATCGGTGCTGCTGGTCAGGTGGATAAAGTCACCAGAGGCGTTGACGATGTTCCACGTGCTGTCACAGGCGTTCACGGTGAAGTGGACGTCAGTGCTGTTGTTCACCGGCGTGGGGGTGCCAATCTTGCCGCTCACGGTGCCGGGCGCGTTGGTTTCGCCGGGCAGCAATACCTGCAACTGGGAGTAGGTTCGCTTAATGAGGCGGAAGAATGCATTGTTGCCAGCGGGCAATTCGTTGGAAGAAACAACCTGACTAAAAAGACCAGACAGTATTGGTTGCGGTCCTTGGGTTAAAATAGTCCAAGCACCGTTAAGTTGGCCAGCGTCCTGCAGGACAAAGCCACTGGCAGGTTTTGACCACGTCACCAATTTTTGATGACCATTCGAAACAAACACATTAGCGGGGCTGATAGCCACACCGTTGGTCCAAATGTTCGTATTCAATGTGGTATCAGTGAGGAAGTTATCGCTGAACGGATTGAGCACACCCGTGACGGCAAAATTACCATAGTTAAAGGACTGATTCATGGCAGCCTGCTCCTCTGCCTGCATGGACAAATATATGTTGAAACTGGAGCTTTCGGCTAACTGAGGAGCGTTGTAGGGAGGTATGATTAAGGCTGTGTTAGTGCCATTTGGGGCAATCAACGTCACGTTCGTGTTGGACGTGAACGTAACCGTCCACGTGCCGAGGATGCTGGGATTCGTGACCGAGCCCAGAGCGCCGGATTCATAATAGGGGGAAGTGACACCGTTCCAGCTTCCCGGAGCATTCGTGTAAGGGGCATTGCCTAGAAGCATGGAGTTTCCGGCGGCTTCATTCACCTTATAGGCAAATTGAAGAACCGCATTGGTGGAATTGCCGGTAAGGAAAGTTTCCACCATTGAGGTGGCAAACCAGTCTGGGGCATTAGCGTTTACTGAACTCGGTGGGAAATTGGGCACCAGATACATTTGAAATGAGGCCAGCGGCGAATTGGTGGGGGCGCTATTCACCGTGAAAGAATAGCTAACCGGGTTAGCCCGCCCCACCCAGCCCAAGCCGGTGGATTGTAACGACGCCACCTCCTGCCGATCATAGAAGCCATTCGCTGTGGTGCCAGCATACAAATTCAAGCCTTGGGGAACCTTGACCGGCGGATAGATCGTTACCGGCGGGGGAGGCGGTACGGTGCCAGCCATCGAGACCTGGATATTGTCGATATCCATGGTCCATGCGGGAGGATTTCCGCCGCCACCGCTATTGTTTTGGAATAAAAACTGCCATTGGGAAGTAGTTGGATTAAATGCCGGTGCTCCATTTTGACCTTGCCAAACAGTCGTGTTATCCAATTTCATGCTGTAATGTGTGTAGGTGGTGTTTAAACTAATGTTATTGCCATAACCGGGAGGGGTTGGGGCTGTGTCCAAGGTGCCACCGTTTAAATCTATTAAGCGAATTTCGAGTTGATTTCCAGTGGCGACTGAGCATCTCGCATCAAACGAAAGCGTATACGCGCCAAGACTTGTATTTGTGTTCCCGGTTATACCAGTTTCTTGATATACCATAGCAGCATAGCCGTAACCATTACCCAAAGCCGCAGCCCTGTTGGTCTGCTCAAGCGCCGAGGTGCCGTTAGTTCCTGCGCCAGCGACAACGCTAGCGGCAGTGTTTGTTATATCACCGCCGAAATAGGTGTAGGCAATGCTTTGATTGGGCCCGAATGGAGAATCAAAAGTTTGATCGATAAGGGTGACGTCTGCCGAGGCTGAAAAGCCTGTGAGCAGGCCCGTAGCAACCAAGGCAGCCATTCGGATCCCGATCGAGTTAAACAATTTCTTTTTCATAACGCTGATTTTTGTTTTTTAGGATGGTTGTGTGACGAATGATTTGTTATCGGCTGTGGCCTAGATTAGGATACAACCTACATTTACATGCGACTCGCTTCCTGTCACGAGTGCATTGGTTTAGCTTTGAAATACTTCTTCCGGATAGTATGAATCTGGCGTATTCTGTCGTACGATAAACAACCGGCACGAGAGCCTCATTTATCTAAGCCGTTGTGTATAAAATAATAAGAGTCCTGGCTAGAGTGTCTGCGCCCAGAGAAGGCACACGAGCATACTCTGTTGACGGCAGCAGTGTTGGCTCTGGTTTGAAGCTTTTGAAATCTGTCGCAACGGCCTCGTCCCGTCTATTAAGAGCGAACGCCGTGGGATTGTTTTTTCTATTGCTTCTTTTCCCGGCATTAGCCATCACCCAACATGCATCCGCCCAGTCGGCGACCACTTTGCTGTGTCTGACAAACGCACAGCAAATCCGTGGATTGAGCCCAGAGGAGGCACAAAAGGGCTTTCCGGTTCGTCTTCATGGTACGGTGACGTATTATGATGCACCGCTGAAAAATTTATTTTTACAGGATGCCACCGCAGGCATATTTCTTCTGGTCGCTCCAAACGTAAGCACCAACATGGCTGCAGGTCAGGAGATTGAAGTGACAGGCTTCAGTGACAAAGGAGACTTTGCTCCGATAGTTAAAGCGTCGGCCATCCGTGTTTTGGGATATGGGCAATTGCCTGTTCCACGCCAGGTCTCCCTTGATCAATTATTCACGGGTTTGGAGGACAGCCAGTGGATAGAAGTGGGCGGAGTCGTTCGCTCAGCCACTGTTCTCAATGAGAGACATTATTTGAACCTCGCCATGAACGGGCAACGGGTCATGGTGTACGTCAAAAATCTTAAAGTATCTGACGCCACAAGGTTGATCGATACCACCGTCCGTTTGCGTGGTGTGTGCTATTCCAGATACAATATGAAAGGTCAATTGCGCGTCCCCTGGCTGGCCGTTTCGAGTCTGGCGGATGTTGTTGTTGAACAACCTTCTCGCAGCCGACCGAAGGTGGTATCCATCGCCGGTTTGGCCCAGTTTAACTCCAGTGGCTATTATGGTAACCGGGTCGAGGTCAACGGAGTGGTAACCCTGCAAAAGTCCGATGGCACTCTCTTCATCCAGAGTCAAGGATATGGACTTTGTGTGCTGCTGGCTCAACCGGCAAAGCTTGTTCCTGGCGATCGGGTGATAATTTCAGGCTATTCCGCGCTTGGACAGTACGTTCCGATCCTGGAGGACGCCACGGTTCAACTACTGGGCCATGGCGAACCGCCTCCGCCCTTTCCAACGGACTTGGAAACCCTGCTGAACTCTCCGGAGAATTTTGAAGGGGTGCTTATCCATTTGAAAACCGGCCTGGTGAATCTCATGGATAGTCCGGGACGGCAAACCCTGGTTCTGCAATCTTCCAATTCCATTTTTACGGCGAGTATCGAAAGCTCGCAAGCCGACGAACGATTCAAGTCGCTCCAAATTGGCAGCCAGCTTGCAATCACCGGGGTATTTATCGCCCAGTCACCGGGAAAATGGGTTCCAGGGATCTCACGATCGAGGGAAACATCCGTGTCCAGTATTCCTTACTCGCCGCCCGAGTCCGTCCAGGTTCTGTTACGATCCTATGCCGATATCGCCGTCATCCATCAGCCATCGTGGTGGACATTGTCCCGTCTACTCTGGACGCTCGGGATTATGAGTTTCGTTATGCTCGCCGGGTTGGCCTGGGTCGTGGTGCTGGATCGTCGCGTCCGCCAACAAACCCAGATCATCCAGCAAAAGGTCAGGCGCGAGGGTGTCCTCGAAGAACGCGATCGTATCGCGCGGGAATTCCACGACACACTCGAACAAGAACTCGCCGCCATCAGCATTCAATTGGGCACCGTCGAGGCGCAATTCCGTGAATCGCCCCAGGTCGCGTTTCAGCAACTTGAACTGGCCCGCAATATGGCGCGCCACAGTCTTTCCGAAGCCCGCCGGTCCGTGTGGGATTTGCGCTCTCATCTGCTGGAAAACAGCAACCTGGCCGCCGCTCTGGCGGGAATGGTCGCGCCACTCTCTGCCAGCACCGGTATCGAGATTGCTGTCCAGTCTTCCGGAGCGCCCCAAAAACTTCCTGCGCTCACCGAACACAACCTGCTCCGCATCGCGCAGGAAGCGCTGGCCAACGCTTTCAAACATTCCCGCGCAAAAAAAATCGTCGTCAGTTTGAACTATGAAACGAAACAGGTTCAACTCCGCATCCATGACGACGGCGCCGGCTTCGACTTGCAGAGCGTCGGCTCGGCGAGTGGCGGACACTTCGGCGTGCTCGACATGCGGGAACGGGCCGAGAAGATCGGCGGGCGCTTCGCACTCGACAGCAAGCCTGGCGGAGGCACCGAAGTCCTTATTACCCTTACCAGGGTGGCGCTGGGCGAAACGGTCGGAGATTTGAGCAACCGAGTCGGGCTGACGGAGCTCGACAAGAATGGCGCGAGCCCAAAATAAATTTCAACTCATGAAGGAAAAAATTCGCATCATGGTCGTGGATGATCATTTCGTCGTCCGCATGGGTCTCGTTGGCTCGATCAACATCGAACCGGACATGACCGTCGAAGTTGAGGCCTCCACCGGCCAGCAGGCCGTTGCCAATTTTCGGCAATATCGCCCGGACATTGTGTTAATGGATTTAAAACTCCCCGGCATGGGCGGCGTGGAAACCACAGGTATCATCTGCAAGGAATTTCCTGATGCTTCCATTATAATGCTTTCCACGCATGATGGTGAAGAAGACATCTACCGGTCCCTCCAGGCCGGTGCGCGCACCTATCTGCTAAAAACCGCCGCGCGAGAGGAATTGATTGACACCATCCGTACCGTTCACGCCGGCAAACGCTGCATCTCGCCAGCCATCGGCGCGCGCCTCGCCGAGCGCATGACCCACGCCGAACTCACCGCGCGCGAACTTGATGTCCTCAAACTCATTGCCAATGGGAAGAGCAATAAAGAAATCGGCAGCGCCCTGCAAATTGCCGAAGTCACCGTCAAACTTCACGTCGGCCACATCCTCGCGAAACTAAAAGTCAACGACCGCACCCAGGCCGCCACC
>DATNHM010000057.1:0-6221 GCA_035604955.1 Candidatus Limnocylindrales bacterium
GAAGGACTTTGCCCAACTGAGTTGGGCGGCGCGCAAGGCGCTGGGCCGGATGCGCCGGCGTCCGACTCTCGTGGAATCCTTCTGGAAACAGGCCGAACTGTTTTGAGCCAATTGTCACTATATTATGCGAAAGTCAGTAGTTACACAAAATGCAAAGGCGGCCTGACATCCAGAGTTAAGCCCTCGGGGCGGATGATATCCTTCGCGATACCGGAACCCCGAAGGCCTTCGGGGCAGGCTGACGGCACGCCATCCTGTCGCTGGACGCCGCTTATCATGTCAGCGATTGGTTAGACCACGTTGTCGTCATAACTCAAAAATCAAAATGCACTTCGATTTAGTCTCTTCTAGCGAGCCACCAACATACTGCCAAAATGATAACCGGAATCAGTGCGACCCACCATGGTGCTCCATGAACACTGCCGAGACCACTGCCGCCGATACCTAACATAAAACCCAAAAAGCCCGAATTCATTTGTGTAATGTACTGTTGCGGCTGCGCCGCGCCGGGTTTATCCGCGTCCATCCGTGGTTATGGATTGGTTCCGGCTCGCGAGGACGCTCGCCCCACCAAAGGTGGCGGATCAGGAAACGCTGAACCTGCAACGCCCAAATTTCGAGGAATGGCGAAGGTCCTAGACGCGCCGCGACAGCAGGGTCTGCCGATTGACAACGGCGGCCAAGGGGGATTCTGCCGTTATTGGCCGGCGTAGAAGGCGTCCACCTTGGCGGCAACGTCCTTGTAGCCGATGTCCATCTCGTAGATGAGCTTGAATTGTTCGACGGCTTCCTCTTTCTTGCCCATGCTTTCGAGCACACAGCCGAGGTTGTAAATCATCTCTTTCTTTTCGTCGTCGAAAACGGGTTTTTCCTTGATGGCATTCTGCAATTGGCGCGCGGCCATGTCGTACATCTTGCGTTTGGCATAGCATTGCGCGAGATAGTTCATCGCGGCAAGGCGCTTGTGCGGATTGCCCTGCGCCTTCTGAAATTCCAGGACGGCTTCAGTGATTTTGCCGGCCTGGAAGTACAACTGGCCCATTTCAAACCGGATGGCCAGGTCGGTCGGGTACTTTTCCACACGCTGCTGGCATTCGGTGACCTGGAAATTTAATTTTTCAGCCTGGATTTTGGCCGACTGTTCCGCGTAATCGGCCGCGGCGGGGTCGAGTTTCTCTAATTGAAAGTCGAACTGCCGCACGACGGTGTTGGCCATGGCGCGTTCGAGTGACGAGTCGCCGCCCATGTCGGAATTCCTGACGCGATTGAAAAGTTCGAGGGCGCGGTCGAATTGGTTCTTTTGCGTGTAAAGCTCGGCGAGGGAACGGACGAGCTTGAGGTTTTTCGGTTCAGTCTCCAGACGCGCTTCGTATTCGCCGATGAGCCGTTCGGTGGTGTCCTCGGTCTTGACGACGCGTTTTTCCTGTTCGAGCGAGACGGCTTCCTTTTTGTCTTTCAGGATGTCGCGATAGGAACCCTGGCCGCCTTCGAGCTTGGAGTAACCGCCCTCGTCCATCGTCTGGCGCGCGGACAGATTTTTCAGCGCCTGGTTCAATTCGCCGTCATGGGGCGAATTGCGGAGCAGTTCGGCGAGGATTCGTTCCCCCTGCCGGGTGTCGCCGCCGCTGGCGGAAAGGGCCTCGGCGAATTCGATGGCCAGGTGTTTGTCCTTGGGCGAATTCTTCACCAGAACTTCCAGGGACATGGTGCCCGTCCGGGGGAGTTCCAGCGCCTGCGCGGCCTGGACGATCAGGCGGTGTCCGGCGGAACTGTTCGGGTCGCTGTTCAGAATCTGCTCGGCGATGGCGAGGGCGCTGGCCGGATTGGTGCGCAGCGCGATCTGGCCCTTGGCCACGAGCGGCGAGGAACTGGCGCCGCTCAGCATTTTTTTGAAAAAGCCGCCGCCGCCCCCGGTTTTTTTGAGCTGCAATTCGCGCAACAGCTTGCGGCATTCAAAAAACCCCGGCTCCTTTTCGAGCACCTGATTGTAGAGCGCGATGGCGTAATCGAGGTTCTCCCGTTGGGCGGCTTCGTTGGCCTTGTTGAACAAAACCCGGGCGTCGCGCGAAATTTCGTTGATTTCCTTTTCTGCCATGATCTTTGTTGTGTTGAATTAAGATTGCTTCTGCCGGTCTAAAAATCAATCCCCAAGGCCGCTCCAAGTCAACGGCATTGTGCCTGGTGCCGCAGGGCGTGGTCCACGAGCACCAGCGCCGTCATCGCCTCGACCATCGGCACGGCGCGCGGCAGCACGCAGGGATCGTGGCGGCCCCGGCCCTTGAGCGTCGTATTATGAAAGTGCACGTCCACGGTGTCCTGCGGATGCATGACGGTGGCGACCGGTTTGAAGGCGACTCGGAAAAAAACCGTCTGGCCGTTCGAGATGCCGCCCTGAATGCCGCCGGAAAAATTGGTGGTGGTAAAAACCTGGCCGTGTTTCGCGCGGAAGGGATCGTTGTGCTGCCGGCCGGTCAACAAAATGCCGCCAAAACCGGAGCCAATTTCAAATGCCTTGGAGGCGGGCAGGCTCAACATGGCCTTGGCGAGGTCCGCTTCCAATTTGTCAAAAACCGGCTCGCCCCAGCCGGCGGGCACGCCGCGCGCGATGCCTTCGACCACCCCGCCCACGGTGTCGCCGGCCTGGCGCATCTTCTCAATCAGCCGGACCATTTTTTCCGCCGTCTTCCGGTCGGGGCAACGGACGATGTTGGATTCCACGTCCCGGAACTTGACCCGGTCCGGGTTGACGTCGGCGATGATGTTCCGGACCTGTTTGACGTAGGCCAGGGTTTCGACGCCGAACCGTTCGCGGAGGATTTTTTTGGCGATGGCGCCGGCGGCGACGCGGCCGACGGTTTCGCGGGCGCTGGCCCGGCCGCCGCCCTGCCAGTTGCGGATGCCGTATTTGGCAAAGTAGGTAAAGTCCGCGTGCGACGGGCGGAACTTGGTTTTCATTTCCGCATAGGCTTCGGGGCGCGCGTCCGTGTTTTTCACCCACAGACAAATCGGCGTGCCGAGGGTTTTGCCGCCGAACGTGCCGGACAGGATTTGCACCGTGTCGGATTCCTTGCGGGGCGAAACGATTTTGGACTGGCCGGGCCGGCGCCGGTCCAGGTCGGGCTGGATGTCGGCCTCGGTCAGTTTGAGGCGCGGGGGACAACCGTCCACGACCACACCCACGCCGCCGCCGTGGGATTCACCCCAGGTCGTGATGCGAAACAATCGCCCGAACGTACTGGCCATGTTTTAATTGTAGGAGCCGAGGTAACGAGGCTCAAATTAAATTTACGATTTACGATTTACGATTTGCGCGCGTCCTCTGCATAATGTGGCTGACACGTCAATCGCATATCGTAAATCGTAAATGCAATGAATCGCATTGAGGAATGTTTGGCGCGGCTCAAACGCGCCGGCCAGAAGGGTTTCATCGCGTATATCGGCGCGGGTGACCCGAATCTGGCGGCCACGCGCGAGCTGGCCATCGCTTTTGGCCAGGCGGGTGTGGATATTCTGGAACTGGGCGTGCCGTTCAGCGATCCGCTGGCCGACGGTCTGGTCAACCAGTTGGCGGCGCAACGCGGCCTGGCATCCGGGACCACGCCGCCGAGGGTTTTGGCCACCGTCGCCGCCATCCGCAAGCGCTCGGAAATCCCCATCATTCTTTACATTTATTTCAACCTGGTTCACCGCGTGGGTTTGGGGCAATTCATCAAAGCCGCGGCCAAAGCGGGTGTGGACGGTTTGCTGGTGCTCGATTTGCCGCCGGAGGAATCGGATAATTACGAAGCGCTTATGCGCAAAGCAGGCCTTTGCCACATTTATCTGGTTGCGCCGACGACGCCGGAAGACCGCATCGAATTCATCGTCAAGCGCGGCAGCGGATTTATTTACTACGTTTCCCGCGAGGGTGTTACGGGGATGCAGAAGCAAGTGGCGTCCAATCTGGCCCAGCAAGTTGCCAGGATCCGAAAGCACACAAAGTTACCCATAGCTGTCGGGTTTGGCATTTCGACACCGGAACAGGCCAAAGCCGTTGCGGCGGTGGCAGATGCCTTTGTCGTTGGCAGCGCGGTGGTGGATCGAATTGCGCGGCATGGCAAATGCTCGGATCTTATTTTGCAGCTTACTCGGTTCGTTCGATCGCTAAATGCTGAAGACCGTTAGTAAAAAAACAGAATATTTTAACAATTAACAGAACAATCGCATTATCAGTAAATTATGCGATTAAAGGCAATGTTCTCAATGTTCTTTTAAATACAAAGAATCATAATTTTGTCCATTCCCAAACACCAAAAACGTGTTAACATGGTTTGGTAAGCCCGAAAAGTTAAAAGACTTATGCAAAGAAGCTCATCGCTCTCATGGCAATTTGTCACTAACTTTGGGGACATGACAAGAGTGCAAAATCTGTTATATTAGCTACAAATCGGATTACACTAACAAAATCGGAAATAACCATAGTCTTATGAAAAAAAATATATTAATCGGTCTGGGGACAGCGGCGTTTGCCCTGACTCTCGGTACAATTCAAGCGTCCGGTCAGTCGGTTACTTTTAATTTCTCCGATCTCACCCCTGACGGCTGGGTGAATTCAGGATTCGGCAGCAGCCCGGCCGCCTCAGTCGCTAACATCGGTGGCACCGAATATATCGGCATTCTTATGGGCGGTTACCAGTCAGGAAGTGTTAATTCCAGCACTGTTAGTGGCGCCCCTGCCGCCAGCTTCACCGCTGCGATGGCTGCCGCCTTTGCGAACCCGGCCGGCTACGAACTTACTTATAACTGGTACTTTGATCCGAATAACGCCATTAGCCCCGGCACTTACCTCCAGCTTGGCTCGTATGCCAACGCGGGCAGCGGCTTCTACGGCCAGACGGGAACGCCTAGCGCTTACGAACCCCAACTCAATGGCACCCAGTTGGCCAGCGGCAGTGTGTTCTCTGGCAGCGTGACGGTTCCCTTCACGGCGTACGGTACCGACCCGAACGGCCCGGAAACTTATGCCCGACTGGGATTCCTTATAAACGGGGATGGAACAGGCGTTATCGTGAACTATACCGATATCAGCATCTCTTCCGTTCCCGAGCCGGTCACGCTGGCCTTGGGTGGAATGGGTTTGCTGGGCGGTCTGCTTGCGCTGCGCCGGCGTAACAGCTAAAAGCAAAAATCTTTTAATTCTCACAAGGACCCCGGCTTTTGCCGGGGTTCTTTTTTTGCGCCGTCACGTTTCGACGTCTTTCCGCCTAGCGCAGCCGACATAGCGGACGGGCTTTCGCTGCGCATGGTTCCGGGTGTCCTTGGACTCTCTCTTTTCAGCAAGCCAGCTTGAGCCGATTCCCGAGTTCGTTTAATCTGCACGGAATGAACCCCGCGCCGGATTCCAAACCGAACAACGGAAGCGTCTCGACCGCATCCAGTGCCAAGGCGGCCACCGCACGGGGCCACGGGCGGGAAACCGACAAGGTTGTTGATTTTCTAACTTCTTCGCCGCACCGGGGGTGGCTGTTTGGCCTCTTTCTGGTATTTGCCACAATGCTCGCCTATCAGCCAATTTGGCACGCGGGTTTTATTTGGGACGATGATCATTACGTGACCGGCAACCTGACGTTGCACTCTCTGAAAGGTCTTTGGCAAATCTGGTTCGTGCCCGGCGCCACCCCGCAATACTACCCGATGGCGTTCACCGGTTTCTGGGTGGAATATCACCTTTGGCATCTGAATCCGTTGGGCTACCACCTGATGAACGTCCTGCTGCAGGCGCTGAATGCAATCCTGCTGTGGACTGTCCTGCGCCGGCTGGATGTGCCCGGCGCCTGGCTGGCGGCGGCCATTTTTGCCCTGTATCCCGTCGGCGTGGAGTCGGTGGCATGGGTCTCGGAAATCAAGAACGTCTTGTCTGGCGCATTTTATCTAAGCGCAGCCTTGCTTTACCTGAGATTTGACCGGACCAGAAACTGGAAGCTGTACTGCGTCGCTTTGGGGTTGTTCTTGTTGGGATTACTGTCCAAGACCGTCATTGCGACCTTGCCGGCGGCGTTGTTGTTGGTTTTCTGGTGGCAACGCGGAAAGTTGTCCTGGAAACAGGATGTGTTGCCCTTGATACCGTTCTTTGTGGCGGGGGTGGGTGCCGGCTTGTTCACCGCGTGGGTGGAGTGGGTATTCGTTGGCGCCAGCGGTTCAGAATATAATTTTTCCTTGATCGAGCGGACACTCATTGCCGG
>DATNHM010000058.1:0-17475 GCA_035604955.1 Candidatus Limnocylindrales bacterium
CGTAATCCGCGTGCCTGTGGGTCGCTGGCCCAACATTCGGGTGTTTTTGTGCTCATGTTTTTGTATGGTTTGATGTTTTGGTTGATGTTGTTGAGCCGAGTGGAGACGGAAAATTTGTTCGGCGGCTCGACGACCGAAGCGAATAAGATAACCGTGCAGCCGATTCCAAAGCCGATGTTGTCCGCGCGGGACAGAACCGGCCGCAAATTCCATCGCCAGTGGCCGATGACCGGAGCGGGTGATATTCTCACGAAGTTGCTGCTTGTCCGGCGTGAAAATGCGAATGCCGCGCCGACCGCGCGAAATGGTCACATACCATTGTTGGGCGTTGGTTGCCGGCTTGACCGTCGAATCGGAAAACAGAACATAATCCACGGTTTTGCCCTGTGAACCATAGGACGTGACCGCGTAGCCGGGAAGAAATTCACGGAATGATTTGTCCAGGACACGGCCATCAGTCAGTTCAACTCCGCCATCGGCGCGAACAGATTTCACGGTCACGAGTTCACCGTTGGTGACGCGCCCGCCTGACGCCAGTTTGCGATTGGCCTTGAGATGCAGACGGTCCCCATCAGCGATGGAAATCTCGCGCGCCTGACAGACCGTGATACAGTCAAGCAATCGGTTCGAGACCGTCACGAATTTCCCGCCGACTTCAACAAGCACGCTCGATTTCAAAATTCCCGCCAGCTTGCCCTTCGCGCCCGCTTGGGCATTGCGGACTTTCTGATTGAAGACAATGACGGCATCTTGAGGGTAGAAACGCATATCGCGCTTCTGGGCGTTGGTGAGGTCCATCCTCTCCAGTGCTTGAACAGCCGAGTCTGCCGCGCCGATCAATCCTTTTCCTTTCAACGTATCACGCACGCGCGAGTTGACGCGATGCACTTCGCTCCATGTTTGTGAGACGACGACCGCCGAAGCATTTTGCCCCGCGAGCCGGAGATATTCGTCGGCGAGCTTGTCGGCTTGTTCGCCAATGCCACACGCGACAATTGCGCCCATTTTGTCGAGGCGTTCAAATGAATCACCCAACTTGCCAGCCGCAGCCGACTCAACGGCTTTTCGATACATCCCGATGTGCTTGCGTTCCTCAGCATCACGACCAAGCGCAGGGTCTTGCCGTCGAATCTTGTGCAGTTCAACCGGTTTCACACCGGCATGGCGTTCGATGGCAAGCAGGGCATCCGAAGCCCCAACCGCGCCGTGTTGCCGGGTGTCGCCGGAGAGAACCAGCCGTCCGTTCCGCTCATGAATCAACCTGACAATCTCCAACATTTGCCGCCTGCCAATCTGACCCGCTTCGTCCACGACAATGACGGCGCTGTCAGCCAGTTCACGCTTGATGAGAAAATTCGCGACCGTCGTTGGCGACGGGAATCCGGCCTTCTCCATTTCTACGACTTGCTGACGTTGTGGCGCGAGAACGACCACGCCCCGGCCTGACTGCCGCAGTTGCTCCACCAGTTCGCGCAGGACAAAACTTTTGCCCGTGCCAGCACCACCGCGAAAAACAGAAACGCCATTTGTCGAACGGAACAAGGATTCGAGGGCATGGCGTTGTTCATTATCAAGTTGCGGATTTGCCAGGCGGGGATTCGACACCAGCGGGAGACAATCACCGACGCCCTGTTTCGCGGTCTGGACGATTTCCCATTCGCGGAGGAGGACTTCACGCAGGGTCACTTCACCTGGACGCGCTTCGTCCCGGATATAGCCACGTCGCTGGGTGAATTCCTTGAGATCGGAAACCGAAAAACCTTCACCCCGCGCCCGGCCCAATGCCTCCTGCCACACCTGACATTCCAGCACGACCGAGTTCCGGTCGAACAAATGTTCCTCCGCCCACTGGACCGCTTCACCAACACTGACGCGCTTTTCCTCTTTTGCGTCATGCTTCGGTTGCTCTAAAAGCTGCCGCAGCGAAGCCCGCTCGGACTTGCTCAATTGCGCCTCCCACAGTTGTCGCAGTTCGTCCCGGCTCAAATCTTTCTGTTTCCGTGTGCGCCTTTCCGTGGCGAGCTTTGCGCGGAGTTCCGAGATGTTCGCGCCGCGAAGTTCCGGGTGGTCCGCCAATAGTTTCGCCAGTGCCTTATCAATCTCCGCATCACGTTTGGAAAAACGCTGACAGAGTTCTTCGGAAACACCTTCAACTTGAAAATCGCCTCGTGGCAGGTTGCGGATTTTGTAGCCGAAAGACCGCAGGTCGCGAGCCAGTTCATGATAATAGACATTCTCGGCAAACTTTCTGGCGCGAAGGAGTTGGTGGTTTTCCAAAGCCTTCCAGCGATTTTCCACCGGGTCAAACGTGGCGTTGAAAACAATGCAGTGCGTGTGCAGATGCGGATCAAGTGCGCGTGAGGTGTCGTGGGTGAATAACGCGGCAGCAAAATTGCCCGTCAGCCGTTCACTACGCGCGCCACCAATGCGAACACGGGTTGCCGCGAAGTCCTCGAAATTTCTTAACGCCAACCGTGCCGCCCGGTCGTGAGCTTTGAAAATCCGCTCGTCATCGCCGAGGAAGCCCGCCAGCGAAACCGATTTCGGCGGGGAAAATGTGAAGTCATAAAAAATCCGTCGGTCGGCCACAGTCCGGCCATCCTTTATCCGCGTGGTCTTCAATTCCGGCGTCAATCTTTCACCTGTGGCCGGATGCTGGTTTTCACACAGCCGCAGAAAATCCTCGGCATGGACTTTGCCGGACAGTCCAAGCCGTTCCGCGCCCAACCCAATCCACTCGCCAGACACGCGCTGGCCTTCATCGTAGTAATCGCCAACGCAAAGATGTTCTTTGAAATATTCTTCGGCGTTTTTGAGGTTGTATTGTGTCTTGGCCGTGACCACGTAACGGACACTATCAGGACTGTCCGCGAATCATGTGTGGCTGATACATCTTCTCGCACTTGCTTTCTGGTGAACTGCCGCCATGAAAACGAGTGCGACACTGAAGTCTGGCAAGCGACTCTGGGGAATTTACCACACCGACAGGGAATTTGCCCGCGAGTTGGGTGATCCACTTCGCACAGTCGTTGAAGCACCCAACAAACTCATCGCCGAGGAAACCGCCGCGCGACTTGGATTTGGTGAACCGTGGGCGCATCGCCATGTTCTGTCACCAGGTTCTCGGCGAAAACATCCGGCCACGCAAGCGGCCAGCACGGAAACGCCCGCCAGTTTCGGTGCCAGCAAATGGGGGAGCAGCAACCACGGATTCAACGCCTGCGGGCGAATCCAGCACACCGGCAGAACCTCCGCCAAATTCAGACGGCGGTGAAACATCGCTCGCCCGTTCGCGCGGCCCGCGCATCGCTCAAGTCCGCAAACTCAACCCACAATCCAATGAAAAGACTGATTCTCATCCTTAATGGCAAAGGCGGCGTCGGCAAAAGTTTCTTTGCCGTCAATTTCGTCCAATTCCTCAAAGACAAGGGCATCGCCCATGCCGCGATTGACAGCGACAACGAGAACTCGACGTTGAAACGGTTTCATCCCGACACGCGATTTCTCGATTTGAGCAAACGCCCCGACCTCGACGCCATATTTGCCGCGCTGGCAAAGACAAATCTGGTCGTCGTGGATTGCCGCGCCGCATCCACCGGCCTGTTTATTGATTTTTTTCACGAAATTGATTTGCCAGCCATGCTTACAGCGTTTGACGCCAAGCTCACCCTAGTCATGCCGGTGAATCACGAATCGGACAGCGTTGATCAAATTCAACGAATGACCGATGAATTCAAAAATCGGTGTAATTATGTTGTCGTTCGCAACGCCGCGCACAGTGACAGCTTCGCCATTTTTGAATCCAGCGAAGTCCGGGCGCTTCTCGCCGACAAACTCCGCGGGCGTGAAATCACCATGACCCGGATGCAGGACTGGCTGGTCGAGACCCTCAACGCGGAGAACCTGACGATTTCGGCAGCCTCGAAACATGCTTCGTTCAGCCTGCTGGATCGGCAACGAATCCAAACCTGGCAGCGGAAACTTTTCGCTGAAATTGAATCAGCCGCGAACCTGCTTCTGCCAGCAAAGTGATGCCCAAGCCCACTACACAGCCGCCGGACTTCGACGAGGAATTCACCAAGGCCGTTGCCGAGTGGCGCGATAAGCATCGGCTGCGAGAAGACGACGCGGTGATATTGCTTGTCGAATTGTTCCGAATTCACCAACAGCATTGGGATGAACTTCGCCGCCGGGAAATTCCCGCTTTTTCCGAATTTCGGGCGGACATTGGCAAGCTGGCTGACGTCCAGACTCGAATACGACATTGCCGACGCCAACAAGCGGGCGAAAGAGCTGGAAACCAAAGTCGGCGCGCACTTTGAGCGTGAGGAGCGTTATCAAGAGTTGACCCGTCGCCAGAGCGAGATCGAAGAAAAGCTCGACCTCACCAAGAATCAAGCGCCCAGCCAGGTGGATGCTGATGCGCCCGATGAAGCGGCGCAGAAGAACTCCGAGAAACAAACCCAAGCGCACTCGCCCCGGCCCAGACACCGGGCGGACATTCGCGTCTGAATTTATCGAGGTAGCAGCAGCGCGTTCTGTGTATCCGCTACACCAAAGGAGTTACGATTAGTCGTAGCGTGTTGCCTCAAGATGAATACAACAGCGACAACTGAATGCCAAACCCTAGACGTGAAAAGTAGCGCCACCGAATTGGGCGTTTGCGAAGAAACGATTCGCCGACTCGTTCGCCGCAAGGTGCTTCGCAAACTTCCCGGACTTAGGCGCGTGTTGATTCCGCGAAGTGAGATTCATCGTTACCTGAACGGCGGAAGCCAGCCGCGCTTTTCCTAACTATCAGCCCCAAAACTGCCGGACCTGTTCAGTTGCCTCAAGGCTGCGGCGGACTCTCAGGCGTGAGCGACGATCCCAAAATTGGCCAAGAATTGGCCAAGCACGGTTTTTGAGGTTTTGCGGAAGTCACGAGCCAAACACCATAAGCCATTGGCAAATCGGTATTTAGAGTTGGTGCCCCGGTAGGGACTCGAACCCTAAACCAATTGATTAAGAGTCAACTGCTCTACCAATTGAGCTACCGAGGCACTCAAAGAGGACGCGCAGCATCTCATAATCTCGCGGATTGTCAACTGCCGGCGAGCCTGTCTCAGGCTTTAATCGCATCCGAAATTGCGCGCTCGAACGACGACCAACAAATCACATTTGAATGATTTGTCGGTCGCCCTGATAACGGACGGTCTTGTCCGGATTATCGGTAATCCCGACACCGGTGCCGTGGTCTTTGCCTACCAGCACAATGTCGAAGGTGCGCTCCTTCAACATGCCGGGAAACGAGCCGTTCCGATCGTCAATGGTGAGTTGGCGTTTGGCGTCGTCCCAATGAAAGGCGATGGTGGCGTAAACGCCCTTTTCGTAATCGTAATTATCGTTCTCGTCTTCGTAGAGCGTGAAAGTCCCGTCGGCGCCTGGATAAATGCGCAATTCGATGGGGTCGGCCGGTTTCTCAGCGGCGTATTGAATGAACGGTCCCATCGGAATGAGTGAACCGGCCCGGATCAGCAACGGAATCTTGTCAATGGGCGCGTCCGCCGCAACGGTCTGGCCGCCCGTCAACGTTTGGCCGGTCCAGAAATCAATCCAAGCCGTGCCGGCCGGCAAATAGACCGGCCGGGTAGTCGGCCGTGGCTCGACGATTTTTTCTTTTGCGAACATTTCCGGGGTCTTCCAGTAAAGTTGCGCCTTGAAAGCACCCAGGACCGAGTTGGCCGTCTCACAGGCAAAGTCGTATTTCTTGCCGGCCTGGAGTTCCACCGGAACGGTTTCGGCTTCCATCGCCGAGTAACTGTTGTTCAACAACCGGCCGTCCAGAAAAACTCGTTTCGGCCCGAAACTCTTGAAATGAAATCGATAGGTCCCGGTCTCCTTCGGGACCAGTTTGCCTTCCCAGCGCATTGAGAATTTGGGGTCGGTGATGTAATCCGGCCAGCCGGTGTACCAGAACAGATTGACGTTGGTCTCCACCGCCTCGTGACACAGTGTTCCGAAGTGGTCGTCGCTGTAATACTTGACGTCGAGGCCCGGCCGGCCGTCTTTCGTCCGAAATTGATTGGACGGGATGAGGACGCTGGCTTCCGGCGGACGATGGAGTTGATACTCGGTGACAGGACAGACCATGATGGCCGGGCCGAACATGAATTGGTCATCAATGGAATAGGTATTTTTGTCGGCGCTGAAATCCATCGGCAGTCCGCGCATGATTGAATATCCATGGTCGCTCACCTGCCAGGCCAGGGAATAGATATAAGGCATCAACCGGTAACGCAGGTTGTCAAACTCCACCAGGTCGTTTGTGAAATCGCCGAACCGCCAGATCTCGCGGGGCGTTTCCGAACCGTGCGAGCGGAAGATGGGGCAAAAGGCGCCGAACTGGAACATGCGGGTGTACAATTCCTCATAGGCAGGATCCTGGCCGCCGCGGTCGAAAACGCCGCCGGCGCTGTTGAGCACAAACGCGCCGATGTCGAACGTCCAGTACGGAATGCCCGCCATGCTGTGATTGATCGCGGCCGGAATCTGTCGTTTGTAAACACCCCAATCGGCACCGATATCGCCCGACCAGGAGGTGGCCGCGGCCCGCTGCTGACCGGCAAAGGTTGATCGGGTGAGGATATAAACCCGTTTCTGGTCGGTTTCCTGCCGTTGATGTTTATAGATCGATTCTGTGTCCAGCAGCGAATACGGATTGAGATAACGTGCAAAGGAACCGAGGTAATTAATCCCTACCCGTTTCATTTCGTATTCCTCCGATTCCTTGGTCAGGGCGTTGACGATATCGGGCTCGGTCGAGTCCATCCACCAGCCGTCAATGCCCTTTGAGAACAGACCCTTGCTCACATACTGCCAATACAAGTCGTTGGCCGCCGGATTGTAAGCGTCATAATATTTGAACCCGGCCCAGCCGGTCGGTGGGTACAACCAGCCGCGTTTTTCCATGTCTTTGTAAATCGCCGTCGCCGGCCCTAACCCGGCCCAGATGGAAATTATCAGGTGAAAATTCTCACCGTGTAGAATATCCATCATCTCCTTCGGGTTCGGGTAAGCCGTTTCGTCAAAGAACATGCTGCTCCAATTGGAATTGCCGCCCCAGTAATTCCAGTCCTGGACGAGGCCGTCGATGGGGATGTGGCGTTGTCGATATTCCTGCGCAATGGTCAATAGTTCATCGCGCGTTGCGTAATGTTCCTTGCTCTGCCAGTAGCCGTAGGCCCATTTGCCGTACATCGGGGCCGGCCCGGTCAGGTTCCGGTAGCCGGCGATGACCGCGTCCATGTTGGTGCCGGCGATGAAATAGTAGTCCACGTTGTCGGCCACTTCGGACCAGAGCGACATCTTCTGCGGATCATCGGCGAAGATGGTCTTGGAATAATTGTCCCAGAGGATGCCATAGCCCGCGGTGGAAATCAGGAAGGGTGTGACCGCATCGGTATTGGCCTGCACCAGCTTGACGGTGTGTCCGCGATAATTCAACCAGCCGTATTGATGCTGGCCCAGGCCGTAAATACCTTCGTCCGGCGTCAGAGTGAAATCCTGCTCCACGCTAAACGCGTTCGTTTCATGCGCGATTTTGACAGGAGTGATGGTTGCCCGACCCTGCTCCTGCAAAAGAGTTCGTTCGGCGGCGGCGAGGAATTGAATCGCCCCGTTGTTTTTTGACAGGCGCAGGGTCACATTTTGCGAAGCCAGTGTGATGGTTCCGGGGTCTTCTTGAAAACTGATGTTCAAATCCGGCACGTTGGTTTGAATCACCACCAGGCTCGACTTCTCTGGGGTACCGCCCGTCCGCCACTTGAGAACCCGCACGGTGTCGCTGGCATAGAATTGAACCTTCACGTGCAAATCGCCGGTGTTCAATTGAACCCCATTTTGGATGCGCTGAATTTGCGTTTCCGGCGGCGGCGTAGGTTGGGTGCGGCAGGAAACCAACAGAACGCTCAAACAAAAAGCTCCCAGCAACACCCCCGCCCGGAGAATAGAAGAATTCGTTTTCATATTTGCACAATTCCTGACGCGGTTTTCTGCCAGCTAACCTCCCAGCACGGCTTCGACCCGAATGGGTTCGGAACGCGAAGGACACGCGGGCAGAAGGTTACCGGCGATTTCCTTCCCGTCCACCCGCAGCTTTTTCACTCCCCGTTGTTTACCCTTCGGATTTTTCACCTCGATCACATACGTGTTGCCGCGGAACCGGCGTGTGACGGTGAAACCTTTCCATTTGGCCGGGATCACCGGGTCCACGCGCAAACCGTCATATTCAGTGCGAATGCCTAGAATCCATTGGGTCACGGTAAAGTAGGTCCAGGCGGCGGTGCCGGTGAGCCAGGAATTCTTGGCCTCGCCGTGCGTCGGGGCGTCCTTGCCGGCAATCATCTGCGCAAAGACATAAGGTTCGCACCGGTGGACCTCGCCGATATTCTCGCGCGCCGATGGATTGATGCGCGTGTAATAATCAAAGGCACGGTTGCCGTCGCCAACCATCGTTTCGGCGATGATAATCCACGGATTGTTGTGGCAAAAGATACTCGCGTTTTCCTTATAGCCCGGCGGGTACGAGGAGATTTCGCCCAGGTGGATGTAATACTTTGAAAAGGCCGGCTGTTGCAGCACGATGCCGTGCCTGGTAGCGAGGTGCTTATTTACCGATTCGAGGGCCAGCCTGGCTTTGCCGTCCTTTAAGCCGACGCCGGCCATGATGCACATGCCCTGGGATTCAATGAAAATTTTCCCCTCGTCGCAAACCTTTGAGCCGATGGGTTTGCCGAAATCATCGTAGGCACGCACAAACCACGCGCCGTCCCAGCCGTGCTTGAGGATGACCTCTTCCATCCGGGCGGCCTCGGCCAGACACCGGTCGGCGTCTTTCTTCAAACCGCGCCGGGTGGCAATCTTCGCCAGTTCCTTCGCCGCCAGGACAAACAAGCCGGCGATGAATACCGATTCGGCCACTTTGCCGTCCTTGTTCGTCGTGGTCTGGAATGACTGGCCGGGCGTGTTGGAGAAGCAGTTCAAGTTCAGGCAATCATTCCAGTCGGCGCGGCCAATGAGCGGCAGGCCGTGCGGACCGAGGCGTTCGAGTGTGTAATTGAAACTGCGGCGCAGATGTTCGTAAAGCGGCTGCTCGGAGCCGGCTTCGTTCTCGAATTGCACCCGCTCGTCGAGAATACCCCAGTCGCCGGTCTCTTTGATGTAAGCGCTGACACCGATAATGAGCCAGTGCGGATCGTCGTTGAAATTGGAGCCGAGGTCGTGATTCCCGCGTTTGGTCAGCGGTTGATACTGGTGAAACGCGCCGCCCGTTTTGAGTTGAGTGGCCGAGAGATCCAGGATGCGTTCACGCGCGCGGCAGGGAACCATGTGGACAAAGCCCAGGAGGTCCTGGTTGGAATCGCGAAAACCGAGGCCGCGTCCGATGCCGGATTCGTAGAACGATGCCGAGCGCGACAGGTTGAACGTGGCCATGCACTGGCAGGCGTTCCAGATGTTGACCATGCGATTCACGTGGACATCGGGCGACTGCACCTGGTAAATGCCCAGCAGGTTGCCCCAATACCGCCGCAGTTTTTCAAAAGCCGCCGTGACGCTTTGGCCGTCGAGATATTTGGCAATCACCGGCTTGACGGTCTGCTTGTTGACGGTCTGTGAATCCGGCGGGTCGAATTTCTGGTCCACCGGGTTTTCGTGGTAACCGAGGACGAAGATGATTTCCTTCGATTCGCCGGGTTTCAAATTCACCTTAACGTGGTGCGAGCCGTGCGGCGCCCAGCCGTGCGCGACGGAATTGAACGATTTCCCCCGCTCCACCGCCGCCGGATTGTCCCAACCGCGGCAGGCCCCCAGGAACGTGTCGCGCTGAGTATCGAATCCCGCGAGTTTCTCCGAGCAGGCGAAGTACGCGAAATGATTGCGGCGTTCGCGATACTCGGTTTTGTGATAAATGACCTCGTCCACCACCTCAACCTGGCCGGTGCTGAAATTGCGCTGGAAGTTGGTGGCGTCGTCCTGCGCATCCCACAGACAAAACTCGATGCTGGAAAAGACCGACAGCTTTGCCGGCTTTTTGCGGCGGTTGGTCACGGAGAACTTCCAGATTTCCAGGGTCTCGCCCAGCGGCACGAAATAGCAGGTCCAGGCTTCGATCTTTTTGTGGCTGGAACCGATGATGGTATAGCCCATTCCGTGACGGCACTCGTACTGGTCGAGCTTCGTGCGCGTCGGCTGCCAGGACGGCGACCAGAATTCGCCGGTGTCATTGTCGCGGAGGTACAGGTAACGGCCGCCAACATCGAAGGGCGCCTGGTTGTAGCGATAGCGCGTCAGGCGGCGCAGGCGCGCGTCGCGATAGAAGGAATAACCGCCGGCAGTGTTGGAGATGAACCCGAAATACGCTTCGCAGCCGAGGTAATTGATCCAGGGTAGCGGAGTGTTGGGTTGGTTGATGACGTATTCCCGTTTGCCGTCGTCGAAATGTCCAAAACGCATAGTTTATTGCCAATTCCAAAAAATTAACCGGCGGCAGGTTTGGTTGTGCCCGATTGGTCCAGTGGCTCCGCCACGGGGTCGGGTGTGGGTGGCGGCAGTCGGTCGTACCAGTTGAACTTCAAGATAATCGAGGTGATGACGAGCACGGCAAGCGCGATCAGCATATTACGGAAATGGCGCGTGACCAGGAACATGGCCAACACGATAAAACTCGTCTGCCAGATGGTGCCAATTACGATATTGAACATATCGCGAAAGAAATCCGTGTTCCGCTGAAAGCCGGGGTCTTCTTTGACAACTTTCGCATGGACTGGTCCCCAGAAACCCCAGGGCCGCACCCGGCGATAGAAATCTTTGAGCACCGCCTCATCTTCGGCCGGCGTCAGGAACGTTCCCAGGAAACAGCCCACCAGCGAGAGGACGAGGATGAGCGGAAACGAGGTGATGGGATGTCCGAGCAACACCATCACCTGGGCGGCTTCGGTTCCGAAATGCGATTCCACGAACGGCTGGAACAGGGGAATGATGTGAGGCATGACCAACGGCAATCCCAGCGAGGAGGCGATGCCCGTCAACATGCCCCAGAAATAACCCCAGCCGTTGAATCGCCACCAATACCACTTGATGACGTTGGAAGCCGTGTAGCCGCCCCACAAACCCGACACAATCCATTGGACGATCGAGTTGATGGACTGGGTAAAAAGGCCGAAGGTGAGCCCGACCACAACCACGCCGAAGGAAGCCAGATAACTGAGCCAAACGTAGCGTTTTTGGGAGGCATTGGGATTGATGTAGCGCTTGTAAATGTCGTTGACCAGATAGGCCGGGGCCGCGTTGACCGTGGCGGCGAAATTCGACATGAACGCCGCGATCAACCCCGCCATGAGCAGGCCGAGGATGCCGACCGGCACAAACCGCGCCAGGGCCAGCGGCAGTATTTTTTCCAGGTCCAAATCCTTACCCATCGCCGCCAGGTCCGTGCTGTAGAACGCCAGAGCCAGAATCGTCAGGCCGGTAATCATCATGTACCGCGGGAAGAACAGCACCACGTTGACGGTCGAACTCATCAAGGCTGCCTCCCGGGGCCCTTTCGTCGCGAGCACCCGCTGCATGTCGTAGTTCGGCGCCGGGCCGGCGGCGCTGATGAGGATTCCCTTGAAAAGCATCATCATGAAGAAAATTCCGAAGAGCGAATAACCGTCCGAGGCAATCTTGTCATTGATTGCGGGAATGGACGTCCAGTCCAGGTTGAGATGCCAGCCGAAAAACAAGTCATGCCACCCGGCCGGCACCACCCGGTCCAGCAGGGCCGGGGCGACCTTGACCATGGCAATAATGCCGATGGCAATGGAGGCAACGGTCAGGATGCAAAACTGGACGACCTCGGTGAACACCACGCTGAACATGCCGCCCTTGACCACGTAAAACGTGGTGATGCCCATCAGAATCCATGCGTAGGTGTCATCCGAGAGATGCCCCGGCAGAAACTCGCCTGCAAACTTGCCGATGCCTTTGGCCGCGTAGGCCAGGAACCCGATGACGCTCACCAGCGCAAAAACCACGACGATGATATGGGAGGCGTGTGAGCCCGGCCCTTTCCCGAACCGGGTCTGAATCCATTCGGCACCCGTCATCACATTGGACCGGCGCAACCAGGCCGACATATAGACCATCAGAAAAATCTGGTTGAAGGTCGGCCACAACCAGGGGAGCCACACCCCCTTCAGTCCATACGCGGCCGCCACATAGACCAGCCACATGGTTCCTGAAATATCGAACATACCCGACGCATTGGAGACGCCCAGCATGTACCAGGGCAGCTTGTTGCCACCCAGAAAATAATGCTTCATGCTCTGGGACGCCCGTTTTGACACCCAGAAGCCCACGAAGATGGTGGCGATCAGGTACAGGACAATGATGCCTATGTCGATCCAGTGAAGTTGCATAGGGTGATGTGATCAGGGAGTTGAGTTGTGGGTGAGTGCTTTGCAGATAGAATCCCGGCGGTGTGAGCACTTCGCAAGGGGGCAATTCATGGCCCTGAGCATATTTTGCCGGTAACGAGCGTCAAGGATGAATCCCGGGAAAAGCCTGTCACTGAAATTGATTACATGATTCTGGCCGGTAACGGCTTGTTCTCAAGCGCGAAAAACGATTGATTGTTCGAATGACCACGCAATTTTTCCGCCTGGGCGCGGCGCTGGCCCGGCGAAGCTTCGTCACGGTCGCGTTCACCACGGCCCTTTTGGCATTGCTGCCCGTTCATCGAGCGGCCGCGGTGGAAGCAACGTCGTCCATCCGGCTCAACACGGTCGGCTACCCGCCCGACGCTGTAAAACAGGCCAGCGTCGCCCTGCCCTGCACAAATTTTGCCGTGATTCGCGTCGCGGACGGCGCGACGGTTTTCCAAGGTGCCGCCACCGGACCGGTTTCGGACCCGGACACGCGCGAACAGCTTTACACGGCTGACTTTTCCAAACTCGGACAACCCGGCGATTACCAGCTCGACGTGCCGGGCGTCGGCCGGTCCGCCCCGTTTCATGTCGGCCCAAACGTTTACCGCGAGCCGTATTACCTCGTGATGCGCGGTTTTTATCTGTGGCGCTGCGGTACCGCCGTCCACGCCACTTATCAAGGGACGACGTTTGCGCACGACATCTGTCACACCAACGACGCCTGGCTGGACTTTGTCGGCGGCGGGCACGCGCAAAAAGACGGCACCAAAGGCTGGCACGACGCGGGCGATTACAACAAATACGTCGTCAACGCCGGCGTCACGGTGGGAGTGATGTTCCGCGCCTGGGAGGATTTCGGCCCGCAAATCAAAGCCGTCCGGCTCGACCTTCCCGAATCCGGCGGCCCGTTGCCGGATTATTTGGCCGAAATCAAATGGGAACTGGACTGGCTGTTGACCATGCAGGCGCCGGACGGCTCGGTTTATCACAAATTGAGCACAACACGGTTCGGCGGTTTCGCTCCACCGGAATTCGAAACGGCAGAGCGCTATTTCACTCCGTGGGGCAGCGAAGCCACTGCGGATTTTGTGGGCATCATGGCGCAGGCGGCGCGAATCTACCGGCCGTATGACCCGGCCTTTGCCAATCGTTGCCTGCTTGCCGCCGAAAAGAGTTACCGCTTTCTCCAGGCGCACCCGGAATACCATCACGCCGACCAGACCGGCTTCAGCACCGGTGCCTATGAAATCAACGAACCCAACCACCGCCTAGGCGGCGTCCCTGAAAACCGGTTGTGGGCGGCGGCGGAAATTTGGGAAACTACCGGCGATACCAACGCGTTGCGTGACTTGGAAAACCGCATCCGCTCGGTGCAGGGCAAAGTGGACAGCGATTTCGACTGGGACGAGGTGAAGGACCTCGGGTTGATTACTTATCTGTTTTCTGAACAAGCCGGCCGGAATCCGGCCCTGGTGAATCTGGTTCGCAGCAACCTGCTGGCGACCGCAGATGAAATCGTCCAAACCCGCAATCACGATGCCTACGCCCGCCCCATGGGCTCACACTACTTCTGGGGTTGCAACGGCGCCGTGGCCCGCCAGACCGTCATCCTCATGGCCGCCGACCGCGCCACTCACCGGAAAATTCTCCGCTTATCATCCAGGAATGTTTATCGCGATACCTGTCTGGATGCCTTGAACCATTTGTTCGGCCGCAATTATTACGGGCGCTCGTTTGTCACCGGCCTCGGTTTTGAACCACCGCAACATCCGCATGACCGGCGTGATACCGGCGAATACCTGAACCATCCCTGGCCTGGCTATCTGGTGGGCGGTCCCCATCCCAGGGCGACCGATTGGCACGACGACCAGGCCGATTTCCGGGTCGACGAAATCGCCATCAACTGGAACGCCGCACTGGTTTATGCCCTGGCCGCGTGTTTGAACGATTGAAGGAAGTACTGATCGGCGCTGTACGACAGGTCTGGAACCGTTGCGCTGCCAGTCCCCCGCCATGGTGGAAAAAGAACTCTTGGCCGGCTTGATCGCTCACAACCTGATCCGCTACTGAACGAACCACGCCAACTCGTCATCGAAATCCCCCACCGCAGCGACTACTGGAAAGGCCGCTCTCGCAATTTTCGAAGGCTTAACTGAGGGCCTTTCGTGATCTGTTTATAGTTCAAACACGGATTTATTGCGCGAACCTCTACGCAGTTGGCTTAATAGTCTGTTGGACCGTCGCCATTTGGCTTTATCCCTGCACGAGCCGGTGATATCCTCTAATTGTTTTAAAAGATGAAAACGCAGAAAATCAGGTCTCGAACCGACAGTATCCAATGGAAAAGCCACGCTATCTTGGGCATGGTTTGCGCCTTGGTAATTGGAATTTTCGCCTGGAGTGCTGAACCGGGTTTCTTGGAATTGGCAAGTCCATCTGCGGCGGATTCCTATTATAACTTGTTGGTGCAGGGTTTTCGCGCCGGACAACTCAATGTGAAAAGGGCAGCACCGCCCGGACTTGCTCAACTTGCCGATCCCTATGATCCCGCCATCAATGCTTCATATGTATGGGATAAGCGTTATCTGTCATATGAGATGAGTTATTACAATGGGAAGTTATACTTGTATTTTGGAGTGACACCGGCTTTGGTGCTTTTTTGGCCGTATGTAGCCCTGACCGGCCATTATCTCCTGCATAAGGATGCGGTCGTGATTTTTTTTGCGATGAGCTTTTTGCTTGCTGCAGGTCTATTACGTGCAGTCTGGCGGCATTACTTTCCAGAAGTAAGTGTTTGGGTGGCGGCGGTTGGTCTGCTCACACTTGGTTTGGCCACAGGCATATTGGAAGTTTTATCGCGATGTGGCGTTTGGGAAGTTGCGATCAGTTGTGGGTTCGCGTTCGTCATGCTGACCCTGGGAGCGATCTGGTGTGCCTTGCGTGAGCCCAAACGGCAAGTGATGTGGCTGGCGTTGGCCAGTCTGGCTTATGGATTGTCGGTCGGAGCGCGGCCATCGTTGTTGTTTGGGGGAATAATCCTTTTGATACCAGTGGCCCGGGCGTGGTGTGCGGCGACCGAACCCGGTTCACGTCGGCGAGTGGGATTGTTGTTGGTGGCGGCGGTTGGTCCGGCAATGCTTGTTGGATTGGGGCTGATGCTTTACAATACGCTCCGCTTCGACAGTCCATTCGAATTTGGCTGGCACTATCAATTGACAAGCTGCCAGAACAATTCTGCCCAGCAATTCAGTCCGCATTACCTCTGGTTTAATTTTTGGTTCTATTTTTTAGAACCCATGCGATGGGGTGGTCATTTTCCTTTTTTACAGACTGCCCCGCTATCGCCTTTGCCATCGGGTTACTGGGTGGTGGAAGGACCTTACTGTGGAATACTGAGCGACTATCCATTGGTGTGGCTGGCCCTTGCCGTGCCGTTGATATGGAGGAGCCGGCCGGCGGCAGAGGTCTCCGTCTTACGCTGGTTTGCGGCGGCGGTACTTTTGCTGGTTGCAACTTGTGCGTTTACGCTCTGCCTTTTTTTCTCGGCCGGCAGCCGCTATGAACTGGATTTTCTGCCGGCGCTGATGCTGTTGGCCGTGATGGGTATTTTTGGTTTGGAGCGGGCGCTGGCAAGTCGACCGGTCTGGCAGCGTATCGCCCGTGGGGGTTGGTGCCTGCTCTTGGCCTATACGGTTGCATTTAACCTGTTAGCGAGCGCTGAAGCTCATGCGACGGCCAACTTCTTAGTCGGCAATTCCCTTCTCAATGAAGGGCGGGTGGACGAGGCGTTTGAACATTATCAAGTGGCTCTGGCACTTTGGCCTGAATGTGCGAACGCTCACGAAGGTCTCGGCGACGTTTTTAGAAGAAAGGGGCGGTTGAATGAGGCAATTGTAGAGTATCAAAAAATTGTGGCAAGCTGGCCGGACTTCGTAGAGGCTCACAACAATCTTGGTTTATGTTTTTTACAGGAAGGGCAGTTGAACGAAGCAATTCCTCAATTCCAAAGGGCTTTAGAACTCAAACCGGACTATGAAGAAGCCCAAAACAATCTTGGTCTTTGCCTTCTCCGGATGGGACGTGTGAACGAGGCAATTCCTTACTTCCAAAGGGCTTTGGAACTTAAACCGGACTATGCAGAAGCCCATAGTAATCTTGGTTTTTGTCTTCTCCGGATAGGGCAGGTGAACGAGGCAATTACTCAGTTCCATAGGGCTTTGGAACTCAAACCGGACTCCATAGAAATCCACAATAATTTTGGATATTGTCTTCTCCGGATAGGGCGGGTGGACGAGGCAATTAATCAGTTCCAAAGATCTCTGGAAATTCAGCAAAATGACTCGGCGTATTACGACCTTGGCCAAGCTTTTTACCTGAAACGGATGCCAGTTGAAGCGATAGCCTCTTATCAAAAAGCCATTGAACTTCAGCCCCAATTTGTGCCTGCAAAAGTAAGCCTTGCCTGGCTGCTGGCGACTTGGCCGGAGCCGTCGGTTCGCGATGGAGAAAAGGCCATCGCCCTTGCCGAGCAGGCCAATCAGCTTTCCGAGAATAAAAACCCAATGATTCTTCGTACTCTGGCTGCGGCTTATGCAGAAGCAGGCCGGTTTCCTGAAGCGGTATCGACAGCACAGCAGGCGCTGACAGCGGCGGGAACTCAACCCAACACGGCATTTATAAATGTATTACAGAAGGAGATTGAACTGTACCAAACTAATTCTCCCTGCCGATCCATGCACGAATGAATGGCAGAGTTTGGAGCGCGAACCGATCGTTCGAGTTGCTGACGTTGTGTGTCCGTAGCACCGGGCACGCGCGCCAAGGTTGCCATGCCTCCAACCGGAAGGCAGTTTCAAAAAAATGAAGGATGATTGTCAAACACTACACTACTGACTTTCGCATAATATAGTGACAATTGGCTCAAAACAGTTCGGCCTGTTTCCAGAAGGATTCCACGAGAGTCGGACGCCGGCGCATCCGGCCCAGCGCCTTGCGCGCCGCCCAACTCAGTTGGGCAAAGTCCTTC
>DATNHM010000059.1:0-46295 GCA_035604955.1 Candidatus Limnocylindrales bacterium
AAGCCGTATCTCATCACCGAGTTCGGCCCGCCGGGTCAGTGGGAATACTGGAGCCGGACGGCGTTCAGGGCGCTCAACGAGATGTCGAGCACGGAAAAGGCGACGTGGTACAGCAATGCGTATCAGAAGACGGTGCTGGGGCGTCCCGGCGAGTGCCTGGGGTCGTATGCCTTCATCTGGGGCAACAAGGTGGAAGCGACGGCCACGTGGTACGGCATGTTCCTGCCGGATGGCAGCAAGCTCGCCGCGGCGGATACGATGCAGGAACTTTGGACGGGCAAGGCGCCCCGGTATCTCTGCCCGGTGATCAACAAGTTGGCCATCAACGGCGCCAACGAGGTCAGCGCGGGCGACACCGTGTTGGCCAGCGCCGACGCCAGAGACCCCCAGGGTGACAAGCTGAAGTACGAGTGGGTGATGTATCGCGAGCTGGGTTCGTATAACATTCAGGAACCCGGGGCAGGTACGGGGAAGGCATTTACCGAGGCCATCGAACAAAACGGCGAACCGCAGGTGTCCGTGAAAATGCCGGACATGAACGGCATTTATCGTATCTACTGCTACGTGCGGAACGAGCATGGCGCCGCGGCGGTGGGGAACCTGCCGGTGCTGGTCAAGGGCGGCCAGGAGCCGCCGTTCAAGGCGCCGGTGGCAACATTGCCGTATTTCATTTACGGGGAGGGACAGGGAAACACCTACTCTGCGTCGGGGTACACGGATAATTCCAACGCCGTGGCGATGGATGCGAGCTGCACTGACAACCCGCACTCCGGCAAGACGTGCCTCAAGGCCATGTACAAAAAGTCCACTGGCAAGGGCGGCTTGATCTGGCAAAGCCCCGCCAACGACTGGGGCGACAAGCCCGGCGGGTTTGACTTTACCGGGGCCAGGAAACTCACGTTCTGGGCGCGCGGCGCGAAGGGCGGCGAGAACGCCACCTTCGGTTTTGGCTATCTCACGAAGGACACGGCCAGGGACAAGAAATATCCCGACTCCGACAATGGCGCGCTGGACGTCACCCTGACGGTGGACTGGCAGCAATACACCATCTACGTGACCGGCAAGGACCTTAAGCTGATCAAGTCAGGCTTCTTCTGGGGCGTGGAAGCCAATGGAGCGCCGGTGACGCTGTACCTTTCGGACATCAAGTGGGAGTGAACGGGGATGGGTCGTTCGTCAGTTGACAGGTGTCGGCCGTCGGAGCGTGAGGACTGGTCTGACCGCGCAGCGCTCGGCGCACAGTCTGGCAAAAAGTAATTTCTTACAATTCATGACCTGCGCGCGGGGAGAGACTAGCCGTTTCTCTTGCCGCGCCGCTTTTCCAGTTCGACGCGGATTTCCCGCGCCCTGGCCTCCGTGAGGCCATAGGTCAGGACCGCCCAGATGGCGATCGCGGACGCGATCAGCGGAATGCCGCAGTCGCATGCGCGCATGAGATAAAGGGTTCTCGCCGGTTGCGCGGTCTTCAGCGCCACATCGAAGCCGGTGGCGTGCAGGAGGTAGCCGGCAATAAGCGAGGCGGCGGCCATGCCCAGCTTCACATTCCACCAGTAAATCGCCCCGTACATTCCCTCGCGGCGCTCGCCGGTCTTGAGTTCGTCCAGGTCGCAGACGTCGGCCACCATGGCCCCGACGACGGTGAAGATCGAGCCGATCCCGAACGAAATGAGCGGGGCGGAGAGAAGCAACAGGTACGGATGCGCGGGATTATACGTGAACCACTTTGCCACGAACCCGAAAAGGGACAGGGAGGTCATGATGCAGAACGTCCGCCGCTTTCCGATCTTCGCGGACACCCATGTGGACAGCCAGATGATGGCGAACGACGCCAGCGAACTGGTTATGCCAAACCACAGGTTCAGTTGCGATGCCTGGGCCGCGTCCCCGCCGAACAGATAATACGTCATGTTGTAGAATGTGAACGCCGAGCCAAGCTGATAGCCGTTGAAGACCAGGAACGTGGCCAGGCACAACTTGAGGAACGGGCCGGATTTCCAGGTGGTGATGAAGCACTTGAAGAACTTCTGGATGCTTTTCAGGACGCCCTCGCTATCCGGGGGCGGCAAACTCATCCGCTCCCGGGTGAAGAGGGCGGGCATGACGCCGAAGAAGGCGATGCACAGACCGATGATGATGGCCAGGGTGCGCGCGCCCTGGACGGCGCCGTATTGACCGGCGAAGAATTTGGGGTTGTAGATAAACCAGTAGAAGGCGGGACACAGCAGCCATGCAACCTGGCCCATGATATTGCTGTATCCCATCAGCCGGGTCCTCTCGTGATAGTCCGGCGTCAGTTCATATCCATAGCCCACCAGCGGGATCGAAAAGATCGCATAGGCGGTGAAGAAGATGACCGAGGCGGCCAGAAAAATCCAAAAGTAGAACATCTCGCTGTGCCCGGGATACAACTGCCACATCAGGGCAAATACGATGCCGGACAGAATGGCGCCCCAGAAGATCAACGGGCGACGGCGGCCCCACCGGGTCCGCGTGTTGTCGGAGACGTGGCCGATGACGGGATCAATGAAGGCGTCGAAAAGGCGGGGAATAGACTGTGTGTAGCCCACGAGGCGCGGGTCCATTCCCAGACCGAGATTCAGGATGATCGGCAGGGCGCCGACGGCGGCCGCCTGCAGATTGTTGGCCAACATGCCCAGGCCGTACGCGAACTTCTGCAGGAAAGGCAGGCGATCCTCGGCTGCCGTTTCATAATGTTCCGTTTCTCTCATCTGGGCGTTTCTCTCCTGAAATCCAAGGGGCAACCTGCCGGGTGAAAAACTGGGTGGAGGCTAATGCTATTGAAGGAGGACCGCAAGTTCGTTCGGACAACCCATTCGGACCATGGTATGCGCAAACTTGACGGCGCTCGATGCCAACCCATAACCTTCCTGCCATGAGCTTGCGCGAAAATCCGCCCTCCACACCCAACTTGATTCCGCAAGCACAAGCCGGTGCCGGTCTGACGGTCATGGAGAAGCTGGGTTACGGCCTTGGTGACACCGCGTCGCATTTCGTCTGGGACATGGTCGGCTTCTGGCTGCTGATTTTTTACACCGACGTTTTCAAGATTCCTCCGGCGACCGCCGGCACCATCATGCTGATCGGCCGTTTCTGGGACATGGGCATTGACCCGGCCATCGGCGTCATCTCGGACCGGACTCGGACGCGCTGGGGCAAATTCCGTCCTTACCTTCTTTTCGGTGCGGTTCCTTACGCGATTCTGGCGGTTCTGACATTTACCACGCCCAATTTTGGTGAGACGGGCAAAATTATTTACGCCTGCGCCACCTACGCCCTCTTGATGACCGCCTACGCGGCGGTTAATATACCCTACTCTTCCCTGGCGGCAGTGATGACCTCGGACACTTATGAGCGCGCGGGTGTCAACCAGTATCGTTTTATCTGCGCCTTTACCGGCCAGCTGGTGGTCACCGGGTTGGCACTGACGCTCGCCAAGTATTTTGGAGGCGGCAATGAGGCGATGGGCTATCAACACACCTTGATCCTGTTTGGCTGCCTGAGCGTCGTGTTCTTTTTCATCACCTTCATGACGACCAAAGAACGAGTGAAACCGTCAAAATCTCTGGAGGGTTCTGTCCGAGAGGACCTTGGGAATCTGTTCAAGAACCCGCCGTGGATCATCCTGGCATGCGTCGGCATCGTCTCGTTCGTCATGTTCGCCATGCAGAACGCCGCGATTGTCTACTATTTCAAGTATTACATTGGCAAAGAAAATAACGTTCAGTTGTTCAACGTGATCGGCACGATTGCCTTGATTGTTGCCCTGCCGTTGACAAAGCCGTTGGCCAGGAGATTTGGCAATCGAAATGTCTTCATTGCCAGCTCCCTGATTTCAGGCGCCTTCTTTATTTCGCTCTACCTGCCCGGAGAGAAAAGCCTGGTCACCATCTATGTGTTGAATATCTGCGCCAAAATGGCCTATGCCCCTGCGGTTCCTTTGCTGTGGACCATGATCGCCGATGCGGCCGATTATTCCGAATGGAAAAGGGGCAGACGGGCGACGGGTCTGTGTTTTTCCGCGGCAACCTTTGCGCAAAAAGCAGGATGGGGCATCGGCGCCGGCATCGCCGGCTGGCTCCTGGCAGCCTTTAACTACGTCCCTAATGCCATCCAAACCCAAACGGCCCTGACCGGCATCAAGTTGCTGATTTCCGTGATTCCCGGGATATTGTATATGTCCTGCGCCGTGTTCATGATTTTCTACAATATCGATTCAAAGACCAGCGACTTGATGAAAAAGGACCTCGATGCCCGGAGAGCAAGAGAACCATCCACGGTTTGATCCTTCAGGAAATAATGGCTCGCCGCCCGCGCATTTTGAGATAAACTCCGGTCTCTGATCGGCAAACTCACCAGATTCATAATGACATGAAACCCGAACTGCACCTCGGTAAGAATCCGTTTCAGATCTGCTCCGATCCCGTCCGCGGCGAGCAAGTCATGTTGGAGGGCGAGGAATTTTACCGGATTGCCAATTACGACCGGATGCGGCCTTTTTTCATGACGGTGGTCAGCGATGCCGATCACTGGATGTTCGTTTCCAGCAACGGCGCACTCTCCGCCGGCCGCCGCACCGCCGACCTCGCGCTGTTCCCGTACTACACCGACGACAAAATCCGCGACATGGTGGAAGTCACCGGCAGCAAGACGATTCTGGTCGTTCACCACCGGAGCCGAAGTCGGCTTTGGGAACCGTTTTCAGAACGCGGCCAGGGTATTTATCGAACGCGGCGGAACCTCTATAAGAATTTCCAGGGCAACAAATTGATCTTTGAAGAAATCAATGAAGACCTCTCGCTGACCTTTCGTTACGGCTGGTTCAACAGCAACGGGTTTGGCTTCATTCGCCGGGCGTGGCTGGCCAATTCCGGGCCGGGTGGCGCGCGCATCCGAATGCTGGACGGCCTGCAAAACCTGATGCCTTGCGGAACCGGCAGTCAATTCAATCTTGAATACAGCACCCTGCTCGACGCTTACAAGCGGAGCGAGTTGATTTCCGAAACCGGCCTCGGTTTGTTCCGCCTCAGTGCCATCCCCGTGGATCGTCCCGAACCAGCCGAGGCCCTCCGCGTCAACATCGTCTGGTCGCTGGGACTCAAGCGCCAGCTCACCCTGCTCTCCTCCCTTCAGCTCGAAAACTTCCGCCAAGGCTCGCCGCTTCGGGAAGAAACCGACGTGCGCGGCGAACGCGGGGCTTATTTCATCCAGGCAACGATGAATCTTCGGCCCGGCCAGACTGCGGATTGGTTGCTCGCGGCGGATGTCGGACAAGGTCCGTCGGAGGTGGCGGCCCTTGACCGGTTGCTGCGCACGCCCGCACGCTTGGAAAAGCTGGTCCGGGCGGACATTGACCGGGGTACCCAGGAGCTGGAACGCATCGTGGGTGCCGCGGATGGGCTGCAGAAAACAGCGCGCCCGTTGAGCAACGCCCGCCATTACAGCAACACATTGTTCAACGTGATGCGCGGCGGGATTTTTAACGACGGTTACAAACTCGATCCGGATGATTTGCGGTCATTCGTCAGCCATGCGGACAAAAAAGTTGCTGTCCGGCACGCCCCGTTTTTTCGCCGGCTGCCAAAGCCGACGCTCTACGGTGAAATGGTGACCGCTGCCGCTGCCACGGGCGATCTGCAGCTTGAACGGCTTGGTCGCGAATACCTGCCCCTGACCTTCAGCCGCCGGCATGGCGATCCCACCCGGCCGTGGAACCGGTTTTCCATTGCCACCCGGAACGCCGACGGCACACGCATCCTCAATTATGAAGGGAACTGGCGCGATATTTTCCAGAACTGGGAGGCACTGGCGGTTTCCTTCCCGGGCTTTGTTTCCGGCATGATCTGTCGTTTCCTTAATGCTTCGACCGCCGACGGCTACAATCCCTATCGCATCACGCGCGATGGAATTGATTGGGAAGTCGTGAATCCGCACGATCCCTGGTCCTATATCGGTTACTGGGGCGACCACCAGATTATTTATCTGCTGAAACTCCTGGAGATTCTGGACCGGCACGATCCAACCACTTTGCAGGGTTTCCTCACGCGCGACCTCTTTGCCTACGCCAATGTCCCGTACCGCATCAAACCCTACGACGCGCTTTTGGCGGACCCGAAGGACACGGTCGTTTTCGATCCACAGATTGGAGCGCTCGTCCAGCAACGGGTCCGCGCCGTGGGCACGGATGGCAAGCTGGTGTGGGACAAGCGCGGACAGGTGCGCCTGGTCAACTTGACTGAGAAGCTGCTGGTTCCGGTATTGGCCAAGCTTTCGAATTTCATCCCCGAAGCTGGCATCTGGTTGAACACGCAGCGGCCGGAATGGAACGACGCCAATAATGCCCTCGTCGGCAACGGCGCCTCCATGGTCACGCTGTATTACCTGCGCCGACACCTGACGTTCTGTCGCGAACTCATCCGCACACAAGTGGATGTCAAATTCAGTCTCTCCATCGAAGTTGCCGCATTCTTCGGCTCGTTGAACCGGATTCTCGATCGCCATCGTCCGCTGCTGGCCGGAACATTTACCGACCATCAGCGCCATCGCATGCTCGATGATTTGGGCCGCGCCGGGAGCCATTATCGCCAGCACATTTACCAACATGGATTGTCTGGTCGAAAAAACTTCATTACGGGCCAACAATTGATCCAGTTCTTCGATTCGGCGCTGGAGTGGATCAACCATTCGATTCAGTCCAACCAGCGGCCCGACGGACTTTTCCATGCTTACAATCTCGTGCGGCTTGAGAACCGGACTCGCCTTCCCATCCGCCGCCTTTACGAAATGCTGGAGGGCCAGGTCGCCGTGCTCAGTTCCGGCCAGCTCTCGGCCGAGGCATCGTTGGAAGTACTCACCGCGCTCAAGCGCAGTTCGATGTATCGCTCCGATCAACACAGTTACCTGCTTTATCCCGACCGGCGGCTCCCGGCCTTTGTCGAAAAAAACAACATTCCGGCGAAGGAGATCCGTCGCTCCGTGCTCCTTCGGAAATTGCTGGCTGACGGCAACCGGCGACTCATCGAACGCGACATTGCCGGACAAGTTCACTTCAACGGCGCCATCACCAACGCCCGCGACCTCCTCCGCGTCCTGGAGCGGCTCGCCGCCGGCGGCTATGCCAGACTGGTGAAGCACGACACGGCAACCGTGCTTGACCTGTTCGAGCGGCTCTTTGACCACCAGTCCTTCACCGGGCGGTCCGGCACCTTCTTCGGCTACGAAGGATTGGGCTGCATTTATTGGCACATGGTTTCCAAACTTCGCCTGGCCGCGCAGGAAACTTATTTCCGCGCGTTTGAAACGGGCGCGCCGCCGCGGCTCTTGAAACGGCTCGCCGAATGCTATTACGACATCTGCGCCGGGATTGGTGACTACAAAACTCCGGAAGTTTACGGGGCTTTTCCGATGGACCCCTATTCGCACACCCCGGCGCAAGGTGGCGCCCGCCAGCCGGGACTGACTGGTCAGGTGAAGGAAGACATTTTATGCCGGTTTGGTGAACTGGGCGTGAGGGTTCGCGAAGGCTGCATCCATTTCGAACCGCGGTTGCTGCGCCCGGACGAATTCCTTTCGTCTCCGGGCACGTTTGCATACTTCGACGCGGCCGGACATTTGCAAAAACTTCGGCTCAAGCCCGGTGCCCTCGCTTTCACTTTTGGTCAGGTGCCGGTGGTGTATCAGCTTGCGCCAAAACCGTCCCTGACGATTGTTTTCGCCGACGGCAGAAAGCAGCGGCAGGATGCCCTTTCGCTGGATCGGGAAAACAGCCGCGCCATTTTTGAACGCACGGCCATCATCCGATTAATCGCCGCGGGGGTTCCTCTGCCAATTTGAACGATCAAAGTCGTTTGATGGCAGCGTTTGCTGACAGGTAAATTAAAAAGGCGCCGTCGCTACTGAGGACCGGATCAAGCCGGCGAACCGGTTCTCAAATCCGGTAGTCGCTCGTGAAGGAATTGATTGCACGTTACCTGCGAGACGGCGTGGTTGGCCGCGGGGCAAATCAATTTCAGAAAGTGCATTGCGCGTAGAGCATGATTTGTTCCCCATACCGGCTTCCGACACCTCCATGGCTTGATTCGAAATTGCCCCTGCCGGCGCTCGCCGTCAGGTTGATACTCTCGTTGTCACAAACATAGGCGAGCGTTGCGCCCACACCGGGGATGGACCACTTGTCCACCTGCCAGTTGGGATAATTCACAGCCACCGCGGTAATCAACGCCTTTCGGTTGTCACTATAGTCCAGATACAGGGGATCTCGCAGGGTGATGGACGGGTACCTGGGCGTCACATCAATTTCGGCCTTATCACTGAAAGTGACGAATCCCCGGGGGTTGTCACTCCATAGATTTCGTAAACCGAAGTGGATGTCGTCTTTTTTGGCATAGGCTGTCCCGGGATTCCCCGCGATAGCCGGGGAAAACGGAGAGACAATTCTCTTGTCAAAAGAGTTGTCCAGTAACGTTTCCCGAACAATTTCCACGATGCCGCCGGGATGATAATTTTGCTTCAAGTAATCTCCGAGAGAACTCCTCGCGGTCTCTCTGAAGACATAGGTGATGTGGTGGTCAGTCAACTCGACGGGGCTGCTCAGGGATAATGCGTCGCGATTCATGGATCGCATAAAATCCGCGGTGAGCACCCTGGCCGACGCCAGAGTCGATTCGGCCCGTTCGGTTCCCACTTTATCAAGAATAAAGGAAAGACTCTTCACATCCTTCCGCTCAAAGTCCAGCTTTAGCTCCCGGTTTGTCCCCTCCTCCGCCGGGCGGGTCCACGTCAATACGGCATGTACTGAATTGGTGTTGCTATGCCACTCCGCCGCTGGCCTGATGGGAAGGTCAGGATCACCCGTGAATTCAAGCCGTGGCGCATTTGGTTGAGCCTGGGATTGCAGGGTGAAGGCTTCCAGGAATGCGCTTAAAGTTAAAATCCCCACAGAACACGCGATCCACCGGACGCGGTTTGGGCTGCCCGGAATGTCAATATCAACCTCCGGTATCCCACCCAACGGGAGCCGCCGGTTTAAGCGGCCATACGAATCACCCCGGCTGGTTTGGTCGAATGTTGCTTTCATGAGTTGAGGCGTGAAGGTGAGGCGAACTACAGCAGGAGGTGGTGCGACTTGGGTGCGTCTTGAGAAAAATCCGGGATGAAACTCCGGGGTGTTAAGAACAGTTTAGTGGCACAGATTTAAAAACTTCGTTCAACTTTGACTTTGATCGGAATCGCAGCGCGGGTGATCCGGTTGCGTTTCGGGTTCCGTTTCACTGCTGACATCCTGTTGACCAGGGAATGAATGGGAGCGTTGTAAAAATACATTACGACGCAACCCCACTTCAAAGTAAGCCACGCCGCCAGCCGCCAGAATCAGGGCTGAGACGAGAACTATCCACATCATTGCGTCCATCGAACCCGGTAAGAGCTAATCCCTTGCCAACCTGCTTTTGTGGGGTGTTCGAGGCGAATTGCACCGGCAGGTGTTTGGCTGTCCCAATATCGTACCATCCGGCATTTGTATTGGAGACAGGTTAAGGTTACCGTCGGCGAGTCCCCCGAGCCCGGCAAACGACTGGCGCAACAGGATTTCACGCTGGACGTGAACAGTGCCGCGAAGAAATTGCAGGCAATACCCGGGCAATCCTTGCGACATACGGCTGATTTACGAGTTGATTCGTAAGGGTGTATCAAGATCAGCGACCGCAAGACTGGATCTGCCAGCAATGATTTTTTATTCGGCAAGGTGATAAAGGCCCTGATTACCCCGGGCCCAATCCTCACTATTTTTGAGGTTATTACTGGCGCAATCTGAAAAAGTGCGGGAGGCCGTCGGCGGTGATTGGGTTCGTGTATGGATTGAACGCGCTGAGCATGTCGACATAAGGTCCCGCTACGTTGGTAGCGGTCTGCAAAGTAAAAGCGTTCGGCCATTCAGCACTACCGGCGAAATCCAGACGCCGTCGCACCGAGCGACTTGATGTAATCCAGTTTTTGCTCGATGCCTTTGAAATCGCCGCCGTGAACCGACGTGCCTCTGTGGCCGCCCGGATCATAATTGCCGTCGGCATTGTCGTTTAACGGGTCGCCGTCGTAAAAACGGTCGGTGATGATCTGGTAAATACTTTGCCGCTGCCAGAGAGCGTTGCCGGCGGATTGCGCGGAGGCGGGAGGCAAGAGTGCCAGCAACGCAACTGCGGCATAGAACTCACAGGTGACCAGTAACCAGCCACACCCCATCCACCGTGCCGGGATTTTCTTGTCACTCGTCACTCGTCACAGGTCACTTGTCTGTTTCCAGCACCACCGTCAGTCGTCGGGCGGGATCGCCGACGGACTTCTCAACGGGCGTGTTCGCGTCGGGTTTTACTTCGACCGTGAAGTAGTGGCTGGCGGGGTCGTATCGGACGGCGGCGTCCAGGCCGGAAATCACAGTGACCTTTGGCTCCGCGGCGGCATAGCCGTGAAGAACGACCGACTTCTCATTCTGCGCATACACGACCCCAACGGTCAACTTGCCGGATTCATCGTGAAGCGACACAATCCGTTGCTTGCCGGTGCCCACAAATTTATTCTTGTCGCCGAGGAAGGCGATGCCGCTTTGGCCGACGGGCGCGACAACGTAAAACACACTGGCATCCCGGCCCAGCGGCGCGGTGAAGTCAGAGCCTTCATTCAGCAATTTGCCGGCGCCGGAGAAATAATCATAAACATAAACCGGGCCGCTCAAGCCAAGTTCAGCGGGACTGAAATGAACCCGGCCGGCCGGCGTCTTGGGCCGGTTGAAGGCAAAAACATACTCAGTTTTGATCCCGCCGCCGTCAGTGTACGTACTGCCCATCAGTGGCGCCGGTTTTTTCTCCGCGTCGGCGATGTAACTGGAGTCGAGCGGCACGATGGGCGCATCGGGTTTGACAATCACTCCGTCGGCGCGGGCGGCATGGAGAAGATTGGCCTTATTTGCCGCGCCGATGGCGTCGCCGATGCCGACGGGTCCGGCGGAAAGCGTGGAAAGCAAAACGTTGTCGGTCTCTCCGCTCATATAAACATCCGCCCACGGCCAGATACCCATCGAGGCGGCCAGACGCGAGGTATAAAGGAAATCGTTCCAATGGTTCGTGTTGAACCGGTCGCCACTGGTGCGGATGGTCGTCAAATTTGCGTAGCGGCTGCCTTGCAGAAAATAGCACGGATAAGGCATGCAATACTGGATCGTGATGCCTTGTTCCCCGCAGGCGCGCGCCATGTTGTCGAGAAAGGCTTCGCCGGTTTCCACGTTGCTGCTGAAGGCCGGCGAATAGGTGTAGATGCGGTCCAGCCAGTCCTGCTCGTAGGTAACAATGCCGGAAGACTTCAAGTAATCGGCGATGTGCGCCCACCATTCCGGATCCACGGCCGCTATGCCGGAAATTTTGTATCGTTGATGGTAAGGGCTTGCTGGATCAATCCAGCGATTGTGCGTAACCAGCGGCAGACCGATGGATTTTTGGAAAGCGTCCAGTCCGTTCGGGAAAAGATCGGTGTCGGCCTTGTATTCCAGCAGGCCGCCGTAACAGTTCCACTCACCCGCAGGCAGGTTGTTCGATTTTTTTTCCTTTCCCGGTTGGCCGTCCGGATCGGTGGTGCTCTTGTCATACCACCAGGAGTCCAGTTGCAAGTAACGGATGGGAATCTGGTCCTCGCGGTAACGCTCCACGAGTGATTGGAGCGTGCCGGCGTAGCCAAGGTTGGTGTCGTAGTTGTAATAATAAGTTGCGCCGTTGTCGGTCCAGTAACCTAAATATTTCAGCACCGTGTCGGCGTCGTTGGCGGGGCGTTTTGTGTGGTGCCAGTCAAGCAGGGCGCGGCCCCATAAATCCCAGGTCCGGTTGATGCCCTGACCAAACGCGACCAGCGTTTGCTGCGTGAAATCCGCCGGCAGATTCCGCAACGCCGGATTAAAACCACTCGCCACTTCCATCCGTCCGTCACCCTTCATGCTGGCCACCATGAAATGCGACGCCGGAGAAATGACCAAAGCGTTGGCGTGATCATCAAACAGCAGCCATGGTGTGGAGATTTCAGTGGCCGAGAAACGCGGCGGCGCAAATTCATGATGGCCGTAGCTGAAGACATGCAGTTTGCCCGGCAACACTCTAAAATCTGGAAACGCGGGCGGCGGCATTTCGGTCGCCGCGCCGCAGGTTTGCGAAAACAACACCAGCGGCTTTTCCTCATAAACCCGGATTTGGCCGCTCATCGGCGTCTCTCCGTCCTGCCATTCGAAGGCCAATTGCTGATAACTGCCAATTGGATCACGACCTTGATTGGCCGCCACATTTTTGAGGGGCTGGTTTATGTAGCCACCCAACTCCCACGCCGGCTGTTTGGCGGTGAGTTGATAGCTGCCGTTGCTTGCGTCCAGCCGCAGAGACACGCCGCTGGTGGAAGTGATAACTGCCGCTTCACAGCAGCTCAACCCCAGCGTCAAGGCAAACACGGCGGTGAAAGCGTGAGGCACGAATGGGAAATACAGTGAAGTTAAAAAATTTTCCAGAAAAATCGCCCCAGTTTTTTGGGGGCTGGTCAGGTTTCCAATTCCGTTTATTATCCTCCCAAACGATAATCTCGTGATCCGTTGTAAAATCAGTTATATAATCATTATTGTATCCGATGGCCGTTATGGTTGCGGTGCTCATATTGGCCGGCGCCGCTTTCGGCACGACATTAGAGGTCCAGAGATGAAAATAGAATTCAAGCAATGCTTCGTTACCGCCGTTCTGATGTTTGGACTGACCGGCGCCGCCTTCGCGCAGCTTCGACCGGCGTCGGCCCCGCCAGCACCGGGGCAATTCAAGGTCAAATATTACGGGCAGTTCTCCGAATTGCCCGTGGGCTCAGTCCAGCCGCGCGGCTGGATTGAACAATGGCTGGAACGGCAGGCGCAGGGTTTGACCGGCCATCCGGAAAACATGTCCTATCCGTACGACACCTGCATGTATGCCGGCGCCATACCGCCGCCGCCGTACCAAAACAAATGGTGGAACGATTGGTGGCCTTATGAACAATCAGGTTACTTCGTGGACGCCACGACGCGGTTGAGTTGGCTCATCAACAATCCGGGCATACGGCAGAGGCGAGACGCCAATCTCAATTACATTCTAAATCACTCCAGCGGAACCAATTTCGGCGGCTCGCACTGGTGCTGGCCCAACGCGGTCGTCGGCCGCGCGCTGATGGCGGAGTTTTCGGCGACCGGCGACCCGCGCATGGCGGCGGTGATGCAAAACTGGCTACTGACCAGCGCCCATGCCATCGCCCAAGGCGGCCGGAACGGCGCGAATTTCGAAGAGGCATTTTATCTTTACGGGCTGACCGGCGACCCGCGGCTGCTGGATTTGTGCCGGAAGATTTATGATGGTTATGTGCATAACACGAATTCCTTTTGCACCATCGCCAAAATCAAGAACCGGACACCCTTCCGCGAACACGGTGTCACGGCGGCGGAGGAATTAAAATGCCTGCCGCTGATGTTCAGTTACACCGGCGACCGCACGGCCCTGCGTCTGGCAGAGCGCGCCTACCAGAAAGTTTTGGACAACAGCCTCATGCCCGATGGCGGCATCGTCAGTTCGGAACATCTGGAGCCAACCGCGTTTGATTCCGTCCACGAAAGCTGCGATATCACCGACTGGTCATGGAGTTTCGGCTATTTGTTCATGGCAACCGGCGAGGCGCGGTTTGCGGATTTGATCGAGCGCACAACGTTCAATGCGCTGCCCGGCGCGGTAACGAAGGATTTCAGGCAGCTTCAGTATTTTTCCGCCGTGAACCAGACGGAAATCGCGTCTACAAACAGCGACGCCTCGCGCCGGCCGACGCGTATGACCTACCGCGCGGCTCACGATGTGGAATGTTGCCCGGGCAACATTAACCGCGCGATGCCGAATTATGTCATCCGCATGTGGATGCGCGCGAGCGACGACGGCCTCGCGGCGGTGTATTACGGGCCCAGCGAAGTGACGGCCAGGGTCAACGGTCAGACCGTGACCATCGCCGAGGAAACCGATTACCCGTTCCGCGACCGCATTTCTTTCCGGTTCAAAATGGCCCAGCCGGTCGCGTTCAATTTCCAATATCGCATCCCGCAATGGTGTGATGCCGCGGTTGTCCAGGAGAATGGTGAAACGTTACACGATTCGCTTAAGCCGGGGTCGTTCGTCTCAATGCGCCGGGAGTTCCATGACGGCGACGTGGTGGACCTCAAACTGCCCATGCGCGTGCAGATTGAGAACTGGTTCAACGGGCGGAGCGTCTGCGTCACGCGCGGGCCGCTGGTATTCTCACTGAAGATTGCTGAGGAACGCCTCGAGCACACCAACGATCCGCCGGACATCAAACCCTTTCTGGGAGGCCACGACATACAAGGTTTCCCCGAAGTCGAGTTTTTGCCGCAAAGCGATTGGCGTTACGGCTTCAGCCGGTTGCTGAGGAACGACATGGATAAAATCAATGTCGTGGAAAAGGCGATTCCGGACAACCCGTTTCTGGAGGATCGAACGCCGGTACAATTGAACTTGCCGCTTTGTCCATTACCGGGCTGGTCGCCAGAAATAACCGGCGCCACTTACGGTGAACCCGGCGGCCTGCCATCGACCTCGGAGCTGCGTGGCGCAGGCCAGCCACGGACCATGACGTTGGTGCCTTACGGCTCGACGCATTTGCGGCTGACCACGCTACCGGTGATCCCGGCGGCCGATTGAAACCATCCAGCACAGAACTCCAGTGGCAGCAGTTTGGTTTCCGGTCATACACACTTTCCGGTTGGGATTTTAACAGACAAACTGGACGGGAATTGTGTCTGCCCTCAGCGGAGACATCAAAAGTGCTGTCAAGCGATCAGACGGATACAATGCAGGAGTGGACGCCCGGGAAGCTGTGCGTGCGAGTGACCTGACGCCACAGGCTGGACAGATCAGGAGTAGAGTTCTGCCAACGTTTTCAGGTTTTGTTCGACGGTTCGACAGTCCGGTTGGGCTACACGCTTGTCCCGTCCGAATCACCAAAGGCACGGCCACCAAACTCCGCCACCATTTGATAAGATTTACCTCAGAAGTTGTTGATGCGTCAGTTTAGATCCACATGGCCGCAAAAGTGGACTTCGATACCGAGCGCGGCCAGCATGGAAGCTTTGATCCGGCAGGCCCGGTGCGCCTGTTTCTTGTTGGGGGCGTAAACGATTTGTATGTGGTTTGCCTTGTGGCGCGCCATCATCTGGTCACGGCTGATTCCGTCAAAAACCGCGTGGGCGATGGGCCACTGCGGCGTGGTTTCGCGCCAGCGGCGCCGGGTTTCCTTGTCGGGAAGCTTGACGACTTCCAAGACACCGAGGTCGCAGTGGAGTTTGCCGTCCATGACGAAGATGCGGCTCCAGACGCCATGACCCGGCTTCGAAATGCCTTTAATGGTGCCGCCGCCGAGGCGAAAGTACATCGGCGGTTGGCGTTCACTGGCGGCGCCTCGAAATCCGCCAATCAAATGCGCGGGAGGAACCGCGCCCGAGATCAGCAAAACCCAGACATAAGCATCAAAGCCGTTGTTTTGGTAAGGCTGGCCCCAGCGCAAATCATGCAGCGTGTTCTCCGGAGCAAACCCCAGTTCACGCCAAAGCCGGTAGGTCACCAGGCCGTCAAGTCCGGCGCATTCGTCCACCTCGTTAAAATGCGGCACCGCTTCGCCCGGAAACAAAACGCGGCCGGAATCGGGACATTTCACCGGCGGGCGATCGGTGTTGTTGAGCAATCCTTCGGCGAGATCGCTGGCCGGCGCAAGATCTTTGAGCCCTTGCTGGTACTGGATGCCAATGGCGGCACAGCCAAATTCCGCCGCGAGACGGACGGCCGCGATGTACATTTTACATTGCTGGAGGGTTTGGGTCCGGGTCAGCTCCGTCTCCTCGCAGGTGCCCCATTGAAACTTCATGCCTTTCTTCAACAACCAATCGAGAACTTCCAGGGCTTCTGCGTCGTTCACCTGCTGCATCGCGGCATAGAGAGTGGACTGGCTGAGCCGCTCTTTGAACACCCCGGTTGAGGAAAGCAAATCGTCGGGGACGATGGCGTTGAACATTCCCATGCAACCCTCATCAAAAGCGCCCAAAATCCATTTGTGTTGCTGGAATTGGCGGGCGATGCGTTTGCCGAGGCGTTCATCCGCCACCGGCAATTTAAGCAGGCACAATTCCTGGACGTGGCTTTGGTCGTGAGTAACCACGCCTTCGGCGAGCCATTGACGGAGGCCGTTGCGGAAGAAAGCATCGGTAAAGTTCTCGCTCCAGAGCGTGCTGTAACGGATGCCGGCCTTGGTGAGCGACCCGTTCAAGTTGAGCATGCCGACCAGCCCGGGCCAGGTGCCGCTCCAGTTGGCCACCGTCAGCACGGGGCCGCGATGGGTCCAGAGGCCGGCCAGGACATGGTGGCTGTATTGCCACACCGATTCGGCCACGATCACGGGGGCGTCCGGGTCCATGCAGCGAAAGACTTCAATCCCCATCTTCTGGGAATCAATAAACCCGTGCTGTTTCTCCTGGTCGTACGGGTGGGCACGGACGACGGTCCAGCCTTCAGCCTTCAAGGCGCGGGAGAGGACAGCTTCCATCTTCGCCTGTTCAGGCCAGCATTGTTGATTGGCCGAGAGGCGCAAATCGCCGCTGGCGACAAGGTAAGTCTGCCGGGGCTTCAAGGTCGGTGGCGATTTCATATAGCTCGGGAATGGGATGTTAGTCTGATGCTGGCACGGCCTCGAACCGCAATGCTTTATTCAAATAACCGGTTATCAATTTTGATACCAATACGCCACCGACGCGATGTCGGGATCCAACCGTTCATAACCCACACCCGATTTCCATCCCAGCGCCTGAATCGTCACCTTGAGGTTTTTCTGAAAGCGGATCGGGTCAGTGATATGCCAGCGGTAAAGTCCGAAGCATTGTTCCGGCTGGTAAATTTCATCAGGCGGAATCACCTGGGCCAGGCCCGTGTAGGGCGTGGAAAAGGTCATATATTTGTGGGTTTCTTGACTCTCGAAATCGTAGGAACCGCAAAAGTAATCTTCCGTGCCGGTGCCGCAAATGGTCGGGAATTGCGTGTCGCCATCCAGGTAAAACTTAATCTCGCCTTCGCCCCACCAGCCGGGGCCATGCACTTTAACCGCCAGATAAGTGCCTACGTATTGTCCCTCGCCCTGAACGCCATCGAGGATGGTGTAAAGACCCTTGGTCTGGAGCGGAGTTTCCGAGCGAAACCGGGCGTGGAAATAGCCGGCATCCCCGGGCACTTTCGCCAGCGTGTAGTCCACCTGGTAATAGAGCAACATGTCTTTGTCGTCGGTGTTCTGCATCGTGATCCGCGCCGTCCTGCGGAACGGCATGGGCCAGTAACAGTTGAACGCGCTCCCCGGATTCACGCAAACCGCCAGTGAGTTGATCTGACAGTATTTTCCCCAACCGCAGGCGAAGAAGTCGCCCACCGGAGACTCTACCGACGCGTTCGTTTCACCGTCCCAGTAGCAGCGGAGAATGGAATGGCGCCAGTTGCCCGTCGGTGTCATCCAAATGTGATTGATGCAACCCGGCCCCTGAATATCAGCCAGGGTGAAGGTCGTTCCAGCCTTGATGACGACCGAGGGCGAGACTTTCCAGCCCTGGCCCAGCTCACGCGCCGCTTGCTGGCCAGTGCCTTGGGTCGCCATTCCGCCTTTGCCTTTTTCACCGGTGAAATTCTCCGGACTGATGGAACGGGACAGGGCTTTGGAAGTGCGACAAAGATCCGCCAGCATGCCGGCCGATGGATCGGGAGAGTCTGCGGCGCAGACCACCGATGCGGATGTAATTAAAGAAAAAGAAACCAATAGTAAGTGCAGTGACGATTTCATAGTTACCTGTGGTAACGGTATCTCTGCCATTTTCTGTCGGAAAGAAGGGGTTGTCATTGAGGATTCGCGTTTTTCTGTTGAGATTTTGCGATACCGTTAAAATCGGCGACCAATCCGCGACCGCCGGGGTTGTTCCTGCTGTTACGAGCGGGCAGGCGCGGCCAGGTCAGCCGCGCAACGAAATCCGATCGTGCTACACCGATCCAGCCCCGGCCACATCAAGATGAATTTTGTGGCGAAGTTGGCCGGACGCGGGCCACCATCCACATACCAATTCGACCCTTTGGCATCAAAAAAGGCGCCTCCCCGGATAATACAGAACCGAGTCCGGCCATCGGTGCGTTCGCTTTCCGTCCACTCCCAGACATTACCGCACAGATCATAACATCCGAAAGGCGATCGCCCGGACGGGAAGGCCTTCACCGGGGTCGTTGAGCCCGTGGTACCGTCATTGCATCGTCCCGCTTCCCAATGTCCGCCCCAGGGATATTTCCGGCCGTCCAGGCCCTGGGCCGCGTATTGCCATTCGTCTTCGGTCGGAAGCCTTTTGCCGGCCCAACTCGCGTAAGCGCGTGCGTCCTCGAGATCCACGTAAACCACTGGATGATCTTCCTTGTCGGATGGCAGCCGACCGTCGGGCCAATGCTTCAGAAAATTTTCCGGATGCCTCGGCCGGTACCGGCTCGCCACCAGGAACCCGGCAAACTGCGCGTTGGTCACGGGAGTCTCATCCATCGCGAATTGCGGGAAGGCAACCTTCCGGGAAAATCGCCGCGTTTGAAAATTATAGACGTCTCCGACCGGCGGAGCGGAATCGTAGAAACCGCATTCCCGCACGCGCATTTCGATGTTCAATTCCACAGTCGCGGCGGCTATCTCCAACATACCGGCCGGCGGACGCAAATGAGCCTGGCCGGGTCTGACAGGAATGAGTTCTGTGGATGTTCCGGGTGTCGCGGTGCCGAAATTTTTTCTGGCGTCCAAACGCGCCTGCCGCCGCAGAAAGGATTCAAAACCAGCTCCCAGCTTCCCGGCCGGGCTGGACAGAAAACAGCCGACGCCGCGGGCGGGAATCGCGCCGGAGAGCAAGAGGTCATCACCCATGTTCTTCATCAGGATTTCCTTGCCGGCCACCAGATCAAAGTAACGCTGTTCCGGCGCCGCCGGCACCTGGAGCAAAGTCCCTTCGATGGTTTTCCCCGTTCGATTGACCAGGGTCCAAAGCCGCCGGTCCTGGTCCTCCCAAAGAGAGGCGAACACTCCGCTCTGCAAGACCGGCGCCAGAGGCGTCCAACGTTCGCCTCTGAACAAGGCGGCATACCGCCGTTGGATCGGCAGCATGGCTCGGAGGATGGAGCGATCGCGCTGGTTCCAAGGCACCAGGGAACCAAACACATTTTCCCAGACCAATATGCCACTGCCATTTATCCAGGCCGAATGGAGTTCACCCGTGTGATCGTGGTCCCAGCGCCGGATTTGGTGTTGCATGTGACGTCGCTCGATCCATTTGTTTCGCAGCACGCCCGGCACAAAACTGTCGTCGAACCATTGGGCCCAGGAAGCAAGATAATCTGCCAGGGCTTCCACCGGCAGGGCCATTTCACCTTCCAGAATCACACCGGGCCGCGCGGTATCGAGTTTGGCGCGAAAATCGGCGCCACCCTTGTCCAACGTGTCCAGAAAAATCCCGTCCGCCTCCAGCGCACGCACCATTCCGACCAGGGCGTCAATGTCCGTTTCGGGTTCCCGCCGGGTCCCTGTGTCCCACGGGTTATAGTCAATGTAAACCCGGACGCCGTGGTGATGACCCCGGCGCACGACGCGTCTCAGTCCGCTCAATCCGCCGGGCAAATCACGATAGAAATCAAATTGGTCGCGTTCATCCACTCCGATGCGGGGATACGCCTGCCACAACACGATGCTGTCATAGCCGCCAAATTCCCGTTCTCCTTCGTTGAGGAAAGCATCCACCGTATAACGTCCGGACCGGTGGTCGTAAAACTGTTCATCCCAGACCATGACAAAACCGCAGGAATAATTCGAAGCCGACCACTTTAAATCCGGCCGGCGGTAGAGGACATCATTATATTTCAATTCGGCTCGAATTTGGTTGCGCCAGTGAGCCAGGGCATCCCGGAACGCGGGCCACTGCGCGGGGTCATCGGGAGCAGGAATGATGTCTTTGGAGGGATCAAACCGGAATGGCGCCAGGATTTGGGCGGCCTGGGCTGGCCAGACTCCCAAGGCCAGCAAGGTGGCAGTTGTAGTTTGGAGAAATTGTCGGCGGTTTGTTTTCAACGGTTTCATGACCCGCGTTCCATCTCTTTTTTTAGAATTCGGTTGTTACTTTACGGAGCTGGTCACGACCCCGGTGCTCCCAAGCTGGATTGAGACACTTCCGGAATGCTTGTGTTTTATGCGAACCACAAACCCACCGCCGACGCTCGGTTCCAAGGTGTAACCTTCGGTGTGTCCCCAAAGGTGATTGACACGGTGCAACGATTTGTGGCCAGCCAGGACAACCAGCGGCGCCTCAGGCAATTTCAGCACTTCACAGGACTTGTCATCGAACGTCAGGTAATCAATCCGGTCATGAGCATAATGAACGGAGCGCACGACGGAAGTTGATCCCAGCAAATGCGATTCTTTGGGCGGCGCCCATTCGGGTACGGAGGCCAGGCCCCGTTGAAAGTGGCGCAGGTAATCGCCATAACCATCCGAAAACCAGCAACTGGTGGCAGGTTCCGTACCGCCCCCGATCACCAGCCCGTCTTCACGCGACGCATAGGTTGCCCAATTGAAGGAACGAAACGCCCGTTCCCGGTAGTCGCGATCGCCGGTGACTTCGTAGTAAAGCGCACAAACTGAAGCGTAGCGGGCAGTGTGGCTGGCCATTTTGTCCATGTCGTTGACCTGCTCGGAGAGCACCCTCGCTCCCCATTGCAGCCCCTTTTCGTGTAGTCCCGCCATGGTTCTCGAATCCCTGGCAAAAAAGCGGGTGACCCAATCCAGAATCTGCTCCGCGTGCATGAGCGCTTGCGGGTCCAGTTCGGGGTGCCGGAGCAGGTAACGCGCGGTTTCCAGCGCCGAATATTGATTCCGGTTGACGCGATAATTGTTATAGATCTGCACGTCTTCAAAATATTGCGTCCAGATCTGGTTCTCCATCGGATACTTCATCAGCCAGCCCCAGGCTGTTTTTCTGGCGCGGACATAGGCTTTTTGATCGCCCTGACGGAGTCGGAGAAGTTCATCAAAGAGGCGGATGGGGCCGATCGCGTTGGCGGTGTATTCCTCGCGAATGTGCGTGCCGGTCCGGGCATCGACCCGAAACGGCCACGGCGAATGGGACTCGTCTCCCGGCCGGACATGCGCCGCCAAAGCATCCGCACAGTGAATGGCTGCCCGGAGATATTTCTTGTCCTGCGAAAATTCGTAATATTGGAGGTAGGCGCATCCGAGTTCGCCAACCTTGTCCGGTTCCAGGTATCCCACCCCATCGCCGCGCCCGCAGGGTTTGTGACCGTCACAATAAATCGTATCCGTGCCGCCGCGATAAACGGGATTGCCCGCATCCGAACTGGCATAGGGAACCTGGGCCCAGGAATCAGTCACGCTGGTGGTACCGTACGTCAGCATGTGGTCCAGCATCTCCCGGACTCGATCCATCACCACCTCGTCTCCGCTATAAGCATAGTAGAGAACGGCCGAGTCGGTAAGCATGGTGAACACCCCGGCCGGATTGTGCGCCCAGGGGCGGCCCTCAAAGAAAGGTTTTGAAGGATCATTGGGGCCGTTGAATTCCGGATAAGTAAAATAGGTCCGATAGCCATCGGGCTGGACCGGGATGCTTTCGAACATGGCCCAGTCCGTCCGCAGAATTTGGTCATAAGGAGCGTCAGAATCAACCCAGCTCAGGAGTTTGCCCTGATCATCCAGCCGAACCTGGTGGCTGAAGAGTTGATCCCCCAGCGACGGGTTCGTGCTTAAAAGCCAGGCCAGGATCCCACTCAAAGCGCAGGTTTTGAAACGACTGTATCGCCGAAATTTGCGATACAGGTTGTAAACCAGCGGTATCATATTCATGGGTTCGTCTGCTTTTGCCCGCACAACTGTTCGAATTCTATAAAACCCATTCTAAGAAAAAAGGCTGATGCGCGTCATTGAGAGTTCGCGTTTCTTTCATTAAGATTTTTCCGCCAGCTCCCCAATCCCCCGTCACCAGCCCAAAACTACGGCGCGCTGATGCGATAAAACCGTTCCGGCCAGTTGGTGGCAGTCAGGTCAAAAAACTCGTATTGGCCCGGGCTGAACTCGGCCGATGTTCCCAGTAACTGCCATTGTGTCAGGTTCGTTGAACTCCATACGCTATAGGTCGCGTTGGCAGAGCCGCCAAAGTTCAACGCAAACGATCCGCCACCGTTTGTGTCCGTCATCCAGGAACCATTCGTGAACTGCGGTGCCAGCGGCAGATTGATGTTCACCGTCGCCTGAGCCGGTGTAGACCCGCTGAATCCATTGTTCGCGGTGAAACCAAACACCGCATACGGGTTGCCCATGCCGTTCAGCGCCGGCGCAAAAATCACCCGCCCGCCGGCATCGCTCACCTGCGGGTTGGGAGCGTTAATCACGCTCCCGCGCACGCCTCCGGAATACTGGTAAAGCGTCCCGGCCGCCGGCAGGCTGCTGATATAGTAATTCAGCGGGTTGCCGTCGGGATCGAATCCGAAAAGGGTTATTAACAGATCATGATTCACATAACCCGACGCCGTTTGTGCGTTGGCCTGCAATGTCTGTGTGCGGGGCAGCACACTGTAAATCCAATAGGTGAATTCATTCCAATCGTTGCTGGACGACAAGAACTGGACTTTGATTTGAACGGAACTCTTCCCGCTGGTGAAAGAAGCCGGTATCATAAAATCACCGTCCCGCCAGTTGTGAAAAAACTCGCTGCCCGCCTGATACCAGACGCCCACGAATGCTCCGCCCACGAAGACATTGGCCTTCTGGTTTGCGACTCCTTGATCGAACCGCCGCCGCAGGATGGCACCCGCGTTTGTGGGATTAAGATTCATCGTGAACTGGCTGAAGCCTCTGTGCGCCCGCCCGTCATCCGTGATGTTTACGCTGTCGAAGTTACCATCGTACGAATAGGTGCGCACCCCGCTCCAAGTACCCGTGTTAATCGAATAGCCGTGGGCCGTTTCGCTCGGGACTTTGTCCACGTCCAATTGGTCGGTCAGGACCGCCCGAACTGCCGGCTGGTAATAATAATACACCAGGGTCCATACATTTTCTGAAACCGTGTCTCCCGACCCATGTTCGATTCCCACCCGGATATGCTTGCGAAATGGCAGCGCGTCCTGCATGAAAAAACGATAGGCTGCCGTCCGGTCAAAATTGGTGTCAGCCACGTGCGCCGTGTTGCCATGCGTCGGCTGGGTAAACAACCCGTGATCGAAATACCAGCCGCCATTATAAAAATCCTCCGTCCCGGTTCCGTAAATCGCCGGGCTCTCGTTGTCGTCCATATAAATGCGCTCATCACCCTCCAGATAACTGCGGTCGGTAGGGCCCATCATGGATTCGACGACCCCCACCACGTGCCCCGCCCCTTCCTGGTCCAGCATCAAAATATCCGATCCGTTGGTGGTCGGCGTTTCGCTGCGAAATTGCGTCTTGAAGTACCCCACATTCGTGAATGAATCCGTGAAGGGTTTGTGCCGGATTTCAAAATAAATGTTGGTCGTGACCGCGGACCGCTGGCTGATCAATTGCACCAGTGCCCGGCTGGCGAACGGCATCGGGAAATACACATACATGTTGTTGCCGGCATCCATCCCCACCGGCAGGCCCCGCGTGGAGTACGGCGCAAATTGTCCCATTGCAAAAAACGAGCCGATGGGCGCATAAACGCTGGGATTGGTCTCATTGTCAAAGGCCACCGCCAGCCACAAATTCGTAAGCAGGTCCGAGGTATTGGTTGACGGCGCGGCCGGTGGATATTCAAACGTCTGCGTGCCCGACCAGGTTTGTGAACTGATCACGTAACTGTGGGCGCTTTCCGAGGCGGTATTTCCCACGTTCAATGAATCGGTCAGTACGTTCGTCCCGCCAACGGTGGAATAAATCCAATAATAAAATTCGTTCCAGTCCAGCGACGAACTCACGAATGCCACCTTGACTGTGATCGAGCTCTTGCCGGCGGTGAAGCTTGAGGGAATGTTGAAACTGTCGTCCCGCCATCGGTAGCTGCCGTCCCCGCCTGCGTCGAACCATGGCCCCACCAGTGCGCCGTCCACAAAAACATTGGCCTTCTGATTGGCGATTCCGTAATCCAGTCTCCGGACCAGCACGGCTCCGGTGTTGCTGGAATTCAGGCTCATTGCGAACTGGCTGAAGTTCGTATCCGCCCGGCCGTTATCGGTGACCGTCTGTGGAAGCGACGGTCCGATTCCGGGAATGCGCAGCTTGATCGCGGAAATCGAACGCGGACCGGCCACATCCAGCAATGTTTGCGTCGCGCCCGCCGCCAGATTGAACGTATTGGAAACCGCTGTATTCCCGGTGTCGCTCTTGGGGTCCAATCCCGCGTTGTTCCACAAATTTCGCACCGTGCTGGAATCTTCCGCGCCGGTCCAAGTGGTGACGGAAGTGTCCGGCGAATAAACGTGGTAACCGATGTTATAGTAAAAAGTGGTGCTCGTCCCGTTGGATACGATCTTGATTGATTTGTTGAACGGCAAAGGCAGGTAGCAAAAGTAACCTCCGCTCGATACGGCTTCGTTGCCGACCAGCGGCGACAAAAACGGCGTGTTCGTTCCGCTGAACAGATCATTGAGCAACATGTTGATCCTGGGTGTCGCCTCGCCGTCGAAATAAATCTGGATGTAGTCCACGGCCGGGTTGAATCCCGTGAACCACATCCGGTAAACCGTCCCCGGCCCCTGAAGATCCAGCAGCACCTCGTTGGTCCCATCCACGTACAAGAAATTACCCGCATCAGCGTTGCCTCCCGTTCGGTCAAAGCTCGACTGCCCGGCCGCCATCGTATCCAGTTTTAAATAAGGCAGCCGCTCGAATTGGGCCATGGCATCCAGTCCATAGGGCTCGCCGGCGGCGGCATTGGCATTAGTTGCCGCAAAGTTGAATGCCATGAGCACCAGCAACCAAAACGTGAGCAAGCCAGATCGCGTAATTTTGCAATCCTGAGCCAAAAATGTTCCCCTCCCATGCTGGAATTTGGAACCAACAATCTGTTCAAATGAAGAACGCCTATTGCTCATCGCCAATTACGCTTTGGTTGTAATATACATGCCTGTCTGGCCCTTAATCAAATGCGCTGTTCAAATGAGTTTCTGGAGGTTTCAAGAGATGATAATCTGTAATTCTTCACGTTCCATAACAACCAACGGTTCGCCAAAGTCAATTTTCACCGTTCCATCTTTTACCTGGAAATTGGCCGATCGGCGTTCGCCGTTGGCAAATACGGCAACCGTTGCGGGCTGGGAATTATTTGCCGTCGCCAAACACAGGGTTTTCACGCGCAAGGATCCCCGGTTCACGGTAATCCGGACTTGCTGAGCGTTGCCCTGCACTTTTTGGGCAAAGCTGCCCCAGCCTTCCGGCGCGCAGAAGAACGATTTGAAATCGTCGGGATTATATCTTGGCGAAAAGCCAAGCGCGCCCTTCGGGCCGTCGTAGGAATAACCCGAAAGCGCCAGGAGCAGTGACCAGGAAGACATGGCGCGGGCGTAATGACCGCCGCATTCGATTTCACTCCAGGGATTACGTGGCATGGGCGGGCGGGGAACACCATCATAACGATCGCGCGCCCCCTTGGCAAGGCACAGCCCTTCTTCAACAAGCCCTTCGTAGATCAGGTGGGATGCCACCTGATATTCGATGCCGGTCCAAACCTCGTCTGCATAAAGCATCACGTCGGCGGGGCGTCCGCCTTTGGGCCAGGTGCAGATGATCAGTCCTTTGTCCTTCACTCCGGCAAAGGCGCGCGGCATGTGTTTCCAGCCAGTGAGATCTGATTTGAAATTATACTTGAAAATCGAGCGCAACGAAGAAATCACCATTTCGCGAGGTAGAATATAGCCCAGGTTCAACTGGTGCGCCCACCATTGGCCGATCAGTTGATCTGACATGCAGCCGGGGCCTACTTCGCCCTTGCGCCATTGATAGTCCGGCAAATACTGTTGGAAAAATTCCCCATTCCAGCACGAAGTGATCAGCTTCTTTTGACCGTTCAGGAAAATTTCGTGGAACCGTTCCGCAGTCGTTGCATCGTTCATGCGCCGCGCCCAGGCTTCGCCCGCCCTGAGCGCCGCCAGGTAATAACCGCTGATGAAAGTCGTGACGCCATGCAACGCTTCGTCATAAGTATTCCATTGGGCATCCTGCAAAATGCCCTGAGGCAGGCCGTTCGCCGCTTTGGCATCACGTTGGATGAGATACTCGACTGCGCGTTTCACGTATGGCCAGTAGTCTTTGAAGAACGATTCGTCGGCGGAATTCATCCCCTCGCGATAAGCCTTGAGGATGCAGCTCGCGTGGCCATCGGCAAACGGGTGTTCCCCGGTGGGATGAAGCGGCGAAGGCACCAGGGTGCGATTATTGATTCCGCCGTCAGGATTTTGCTGATGTTTGAAGTCAATCCGCCGCAGGTCTCTTTCGAGATCGGGAAAAAGACGGGCGAGCGACTGCTCGTAACCCCAAACGTGCGTGCAGGTGGGAGTGCAGCACCCATTGGATCCTTCCCATCCGTAAATGTCGTGATTGGCAATCCGGAAAACGACTCCGATGTGGCGCATGATTCCTGAATTCGCTGTAACACAATCCAGCAGCCAGTAAGGCAAGGTGCTGTCGTAAAAAGTCTCGTGGTACAGTTCAGTGCTTTGGCGCAACGACCCATGATTCGTGACCGCCGAGCGAATCACGGCGCGGGCGTCGGTCCAACAAGTCGCATAATGACATCCAATCCACCTTCCGGTTTCCTGGTAATAGCTGTTCGGGTAATGCCAGGCAAAAAAGAAAGGAATCTCGACGGTTCCACCCGGAGGCACCGAAATGGTCGTGGCCAACGCACCATGAATGCTTTTGCCGGCGGCGGTGGGAGAATTTGGGCTGGCGGCCTCGACCGCGAGAAAATGACCTTGTTTTGAAAACAGGTCCCAGGCTTCCGTCCATTCCTCAAAATGAGCCAATCCGGTCACATCAGGACCGGTAGTCGCCAGAACCAGCGTCCCGAAGCCGGGCGCCTTCTTTGACTGTCCTGCCTGCTCGACATACCTGGCGTCTGCCAGTTCGCACAGCACCGAATAAGCCATCTGACGTGCCGGGATTGAATAGAGACGGGCAGCCTCCAGAACTTGCCCGGCAACCAGAGCCACTTTGCCGTTACCCAGCTGGCGCGTGAACACCGCCAATCCATTCTTTACGCTGGTTCTCCGAGCTCCCGGACGCAGCGCGAGCTTTTGAAAAGCCACCTGGCCAGGGCCGTCAAGCCTGGACGGCCGTGCTTGTATTCCGTCGAACCAGATCGGCAACAACTCGTCCAATAATTCCAACAGTTCGCGGTCTCCCGGCCAGTCGGCAAAGACTATCTGGTCAACGTTGATATGGCCCCATCCGCCGGTTTGATTGTCCACGATTTCAATTTGCGCGGAACGGCCGAGAAACTCCCGCACATCCCAAAATGCGGGTTCGAGATGCTCGTCGTCCTTGCCCGACGTGGCGCGGACCACCTTGCCCCCGACCACGAGACGGATCTGGGTTGTCCGGTAATGCCCGCCACCGACGAGAAAGCAGATAAAATTGCGTTCAACGGTGAAAGTCCGGCTGGTCAGTTTGCCCGTGGATTGATCACCATTGAAGTAGGAGTTAACCAAACCTTTGCCTGAAAAACCGGACACCGGCTGTTGGTTGGGCAAGGTGCCCTGAGCCGGTTCCCGCCCGAACGCCTCGCCTGCCACCGTCCATTTGCCATAGCCATGCTCGAAATCCTCGAACACAACGTCCGGTCGCAAGGCGGCCCGGTCGAGCGTCTCGCCACCGGTAACCGTCGCATAGGCGTTTAACAACGGCATTGTGCGACCGGAGAAGATTAAAGTGCCTCCCGCTCGCGCAGTTTCGAGAGCCGTGCGCAGCAAAGGCGCTGCCATCCCGGTCCCGGCGTCGTCCAGCCAGATTATGGCGTCCTTGGAATCGGCCACGTCCCGCGTGGCCAAAGTTTGGTTGTCGAGAACCTTGATTTTTAGTGCCTCAGGGCGGTCATAGGATAGCCATTTGATTTCTTTGAAGGTATCCGGCACATAGAGACAAAGGGGGCGGTCCAGGGTGGGTTCATTGCCGGGTTCGGCGCGTAGAAACAGGCCTGTGGTTTCACCTTCAGCGTAAATTTCGTTCACGTTCCCGCCGAAGTTCGGGTGCGAGATCCCATGGATTTCCCCGCTGGCATCATAGCCTATGGGATTCAGGAGCAAGGCGCCGAGTGAGACCACCTGCGCCTGTTTGGCCGGGTTGTGGATCCGGAAATGAAACAACGCGAGCGGCAACGAAGATGTGTCAGCGTCCAACGGAACAAACGGACTGAACGCATCCAGTTCGAGTTGCACCGGCAGTTCCTTATCCTGGAAGCGCAGTTTGGCCAGAGGATATTCACCGGTCATCTCGTTTTGTTGGACACGGGGCCAATCCGGACCGCCCGCCGTCTGCAAAAGTTTCGTCACGTTGCCGGCCTTGACACAGAAATAAAAGGGAATCTGCCCGTCACGCAACGTGTTGAACAACTGCCAGCTCGTCAACTGTCCGTCCGCCCCGATTTCAAAATTGCCGGTGCCAATGCCGCCCAGATGCATCCTCGCATCGGTATGGACATGGGAAAGGTAGCGTCGCGGTGGCGCAGTCTCAAAAAGGGTTTGCCGCCATTGTTTCCAGTCGCTTTCAGGAAGTTCAAAGACGGCCCGGGCTGAACCCGGCAACAGCATCGCGCCGGTCGCCGCGCTCATCATGGCTAGAAATTCACGCCGGGTCAGATCGCCGGTCTGAGATCCACACTGGCCGGAGCATTTACATTTTCGCATACCTGGTTTTGGGCGGCGTCGCCAAACAAACCGATGATTATTGATTCATTTCGCGCCGGTTCAGGGTGTTCACCACCAACGCGCGAACGGAATTTGTTCCGCAAGCAAGCCCGGGGTCCGGCCTGCCTGGGCGGCGTTAAAAAACAATCAACCTATGGCAATGCCACTCCACCCTGAGCGACGTTGTCTTTGTCAAACAGGCGCGTGCCGAGCACGATGTCTTTTGGGACGGTTTCGCCGTGCAAAATTTTCAACGCGGTGTCAATCGCTTCGGCGCCGCCGGTCGGATATTGAAACGTGGCGTCCAAAATCCCCTGGCGGACGTACGCGACGCCTTCCTGCGGCAATGCGTCAATACCAACAAATTTCATCTGCTGTTCGCGGCCAGCGGCCTTGGCGGCCAGATACGCGCCATGCGCGCCATCGTCGTTGTGCGCAAAAACGCAATCTATCCTGTCGAAGCGCGCCAGGGCGGATTCCATTTCCTGGCGCGCATTCGGCTCCAGCCATTGCATGTCGGCGCGGAAAACGACCTGGAGGTCCGAGCCGGCAATGCCTTCCAGAAAACCGCTGTGCCGGTCCTGGCCGGGGGTGGAGGTTTGCAGTCCCATCAACTCCACCACATTGCCCTTGCCACCGAGCGCCTTGACGATCCATTCGCCGGCAGCTTTGCCGATCTTCTTATTGTCTGCGCCGATAAAGCAGGTGTAGTTGGTGCCCAACAGACGGCGGTCCAGCACAATCACGGGGATGCCGGCGGTCGTCGCGTGGGCGACCGGCTCAGTCAACGGCTGCGCTTCCTTGGGGCTGATGATGAGCACATCCACTTTGGCGCTGACAAACTCCTCAACCTGCGCGCGCTGTTGAAGTGTATCGTTCTGGGCGTCCTTGAAAACCACCTTGAGTTCGGGATGCCTGGCGGCGGCGGTGGCAATATCGGCGTCCATCTGCACGCGCCACGGTTCGCCGAGATTGCACTGCGACATGCCGATGACAAATTGCTTTTGGTTCGGAGCAGAATTGGGCGCGGCGGCCTCGTTTGATTTGCCGCAGCCGGTAAAAAGGAGAACGGCGCAAACAATACCCGACAACCAACTGCCAACATCATACCTCCAATACCGTACCCGACGTGTCCGAAAGGTTTGTTGCATGTTGATGGTTGCATGTTGATGGTTGCATGTTTTCATAAGGTTGTTCTGTTTTCAGGTTCGTTTGCGGCGTTGGGTCAATACCGCAACGACGATGATGATACCGGTCAAAACCAAACGGCCGGCTTCGGGAACTGCGTTGATGCTCAGAATCTTGTCCAAATAGCCAATGGTCAAAACGCCCAGCAGCGTCAAACCAATCCCGCCCCGGCCGCCCATCAGGCTGGTTCCACCAATGACCACCATCGCAATGGCCATCAATTCATAGCCCATGCCCGCTTCCGGGTCGCCTTGTTGTTCCTGCGCCGCCTGGCAAATCCCCGCCACGGCAGCAAACATGCCCGAGGCCACATAAGCCAGCGTCTTGGCCGCCACGACCGGAACGCCCGAAAGCCGCGAAGCTTCCTCGTTGCCGCCAATCGCATAGAGATAACGGCCCCAGCGATGTTTTGACATCAATACCCAGGCCACCGCTATACAGGCGGCAAAGATGAGTGTGACCACGGACAGGTTCCCGCCCAGGATACGATGGTCCACCAGGCGGAAGAAGCGGGGCACTTCCACATAACGGAAGGACCCATCGGGATTCATGAGGGCGGTGGAAACTTTCATTCCGCCGGAGGCGTATTTGGCCAGGCCGCGCGCGAGCACCATCATGGCTAATGTGGCAATGAATGGTTGAACCCCCAGCCGGGCGGTGACGAAACCGGAAACGCCGCCGCAGCAACCGCCAATAATGAGGCAGGCAGGCACCACGCACCAGCCGGACCAGTTCCAGTGAATGGCCATTTGGGCGCAGCAAACCGCCACCAGCGCCAGCATACTGCCCACCGACAGGTCTATGCCTCCGGAAAGAATTACCAGCGTCATGCCACAGGCCAGAATTCCGTAAACCGAGGCCTGCCGCAGTGTGTCCCGGTGAGTGCCAATTTTGAAAAAGGCGCCGTCGGCGTTGAAAATGACGCCGATGATCAGGACCAGCAGCAAGGCCAGAAATGCGCGGCCCGCCGGACTGGCCAGCATTGGCCCCAGGCGATGAACTGTTCGGGCTTGGGAATTTTTAGACATCAGTTTTGAGATTCGGCAACAGGCTCCACCCGCTTGGAACCCATCGCGGCCATCAGCACAGTTTCCGGCGTGGCTTGTTCCCGCGACAATTCGGCCGCGACCCGACCGCGATGCAGAACCACAATTCGATCGCTCAAGGTCAACAATTCCGGAAGTTCTGAAGTAATCAGCAGTATCGCGATGCCCTGGGCCGTCCATTGGTTCATCAATTGGTAGATTTCCCGTTTGGCGCCAATGTCAACGCCGCGGGTCGGCTCATCCAGGAGAAGCACTTTGGGACGGATTTGCAGCCATTTCGCAAGGACAACTTTCTGCTGGTTGCCGCCGGAAAGGGCGTTGACCTCCAGATCCAACGAAGCCGCCCGCAGTTGCATGGGCGAAACGGTTTGCTGCGCGGCGGCGTATTCACGGGCGGGTTGCCGCCAGCCGCCGGGCGAAAGTTCACGCAGTGCGGCCAGCGTAGCATTGGCAACGATGGACAACGACAAAACCAGTCCGGTGGCCTTGCGGTCGTTGGTCAGCAGCGCCACACCGGATTCGATGGCTTGCCGGGGTGAGGCAAAACGCCGCTCCGTGCCATCCAGTTGCATTCGGCCTCGCGTGGCCGATCCGTAGCCGCCGAAGATACCGAGGAAAAGCTCGCTCGCCCCCGAACCCTGCAACCCGCCGATGCCGAGAATTTCACCGGCGCGAACTGTGAGCGACACATCCTGGACCGCTGGTTTCCTGGAAAAACTAGTTGGAAAAACGCCGAAATTTTCCAAACGCAACCGTTCCGCGCCGGGATGTGGCGTATGCCGTGGAAATTGTTCGCCCATTTCGCGGCCGACCATCCATTGGATCAACTTCGCCGCCGGCAATTCCGCGGCGGGTGCGGTCCCAATCCACTGGCCGTCGCGCAAGACGGTGATGCGGTCGGCAATGCGCTCGATCTCTTCCATTTTGTGGGTGATATAAACGATGCCGCAGCCTTTCTGCTTTAGTATCCGAATGAGAGAAAAAAGTTTTTCAACCTCAGGCGCATTCAACGCGCTGGTTGGCTCGTCCATGACAATGACCTTCGCATTTTGACTGAGGGCCTTGGCAATTTCGATGAGTTGCTGAACGGCGATGGGAAACTGCTCCACCAGCCGGCGTGCGTCAATGTCCAGACCAAGTTGGCGCACCCAATGCCCCGTTTGTCTCCATTGCTCGGCATCCAACACCAATCCAGCTCGGGTCGGCGCACGGCCCAGGAAAATGTTGTCGGCCACGCTCATCGAGCCAATCAGCGACAACTCCTGATGAATGACCGCGATGCCAAGGGCTTTGGCCTCCCATGGCGTTTGCGGACGGACTTCCCGGCCGCCGATTTCGATCCGGCCTTCAAATTCCGTGTGAATCCCGGCCAGAATTTTGATTAACGTGCTTTTGCCGGCTCCGTTTTCGCCGACCAATACGTGAACTTCACCGCTGCGCACTTCAAGTTGCGCGTCTTTTAAAACCGTCACCTTGCCAAAGCGCTTGGTGATACCGTTCATGCGAACCAGGGTGGCCGCCCGGCTTTCGGTTCTTGATTCAGGGTCGTTCATGGAACTGGAACAGACTTTCAGCCGGCAATAGAGGGATCATCCCTGACCGCGGCAGGACATTCGTGATAAAAATCTTTTTAAGTTCATTTACCATGTGAAACCAGCGCCTGCCGCAAACAAGGTTCAGCTCCTTTCTGCCGTAGTTCGAAAGGATTGTCATTGAGAATTCGCGTTTTTTCCATTAAACTTTTGCGAAAGGGAAGAATTGTCGTAAAAGCCCTTAATTTTGAGAGAAACGCCCGAAGAAAAGATCCTGGCTTGTAAAATTTTACCGGTTTTTCCCAGAATTCATTAAGGTTCTGGTCGCCAAAACGTGCCATGCCCGGGCGCCGCGGCGAAAGGAATTGGCAACATATATTCAATTAAACTGTTTGCGGCATGAAGCTTCTCCGTCAACGAATTGTCCGAAAGCGTGGGCGACGCGTGGCGTTACTCATCGAATCGTCGCGGGCTTATGGCCGGGGGTTGTTTCTCGGCATCGCCAAATTTGTGCGTGAGCATCACGAATGGTCCGTGCAAAGCGAGGAATGGAAGTGGACCGACTCGTTTCCCGGCTGGCTCAAGAATTGGGACGGGGACGGCATCATTGCCCGCGTGGAAACGACGGAAATGGCCGCGTTTATCAAACGACTCAAAGTACCGGCGGTGGATTTGCGCGGCTCGGTCAGTGGTTTTGGTTTCCCTTTGATTGACACCGACGACCAAAAGGTGGCGTATCTGGCGGCCGAACATCTCATCAACCGGGGGTTTCGCCATTACGCGTTCTGTGGATTTCTCGGAGCGAATTATTCAGACAAGCGCTCCCGATGGTTCCAGGAGCGGCTGGCCCAGTCCGGGTTCCGGTGTCACGTTTATCATCCGCCGACGCGGACGATGGCGGCGCAAACCATCGAATACGAAAAAAAAGGGCTGCTCTTTCAGGAAGACCTCGGGCGCTGGCTGGTTTCGCTTCCCAAACCCATAGGAGTCATGGCGTGTAATGACATCCGCGGCCAGCATGTCCTGAATCTTTGCCGCCAGCTGGGCCTGGCAGTGCCCGAAGAAATGGCAGTCATTGGCATGGACAATGACGAGATTCTTTGCGAGTTGTCCGACCCGCCCCTGAGCAGCGTGGTGCCGGATACGTTTCGGATCGGGTACGATGCGGCGGTTTTGCTCGAACGGATGATGGCCGGCAGCAAACCTCCGGCCAAACCCATCCACATCCCACCACGTGGCATTGTCACCCGCCGTTCCACCGAGGTGTTGGCATTGGACGACCGTCAGTTGGCTGTGGGATTGCGTTTCATCCGGGATCACGCCTTTGATCCCATCACCATCAATGAAGTGGCCAAGGTGACGGGCATGTGCCGGCGCGTCTTTGAACGACGGTTCGCCGCCCAGATGGGACGGTCGCCAAAAGCGGAGGTGTTGCGGTTGCGGCTCGAGAGGGTTAAACAACTATTGACCGACACCGATTGGAATCTGGCTCAAATTGCCGAAAGCACCGGCTTCAACTACGCCGAGTATCTGCACACCGTTTTCACGCAGAAAACGGGAATCACGCCGGGAGAATTTCGCAAGCAAGCGGAATTATCTTCAAGAGGCCGGTTTCGCCTGGTGTAAAGGAATCATTTGCGCTTTTGCAGCGTGCGCAAGTCGAAGCCCGGAGGCCTCACGTAAGCCGAGACCCGCTCCGCCAACGCATCAAAACCCAGAAAATATCCCGCTGACTTGGGCGACTTCCCCACGCACTCGAAACGCAAGGTGTGGGTCCCCGCCGCCAGCTTGTGCATCCCCAGTTTTTCCGCGGTGGGAACGATGTCCGGGTCGTAAAGATCCAGCAGTGCAATTTGTTCGCCGTCGAGCAGTACCCGATAAATCCCGTAGTCGTAGGAATGCACCATTTTGACGGTCAATTCAATGCTTTGACTGGTCGGACTCTCGAAAGAGACTTCCACCCAGCCCTTGTCAGTGTGGGGGTGAAACCAGAGTTGTTTGCCGTCGGTGACTCCATCCAAAGGTTGTACTTCAATCGGGTCATCGGAATGTTTCGCCGTGGCCACGGCCGTATAGCCTTTTAGTAAAATCCGGTCACGGAAGGGCAAGCGCTCCGGTCCGGGTGGCAACGGCGGATAAGGTTTGTGCGGCCCGGTCTGATACCAGAAGGCCACGCTGGACATCAGGTCATCACGCTCGATGTAACCGGTTTCCTTGCCGTCGGGAAATTTCTGGTAGCCGCGATGTTGGATTTCCACGCGCAGCGATTGCTTGAATGTAACCGGGTCGGGAATATGCCAGCGATAAGCACTGCCCCGGTCACCGGTGTCATAACCTTCCCAGAGCGGCGTGCCATAGAACGGCCCGGATTGCTCGCGAAAACCCCAGCCGTCGCAAAAATAGTCTTCCGTTCCCGTTCCGCGCAAGCTCGGCTCTTTTTCACCGTCAATGAAAAAGTAATCGTTTCCCTCGCCAAACCAACCCGGAGAAGTCAGATAAACGCTCAACACCGTCCCTACGTACTGTCCACGACCCTGGATGTCGGCAATCAAATAATTCTGGCCCATCACACATGGAAACTCCTGCCGATACATTGCGTGGAAACAGGCGCTGTCATCCGGCAATGACTTTAATTTCTGCCAGTCTATGTAGTAGTAAAAAGCGTCGCACGGTTTCTTGCCGTCATTGGTAACGACAATCCGGGCCGATTTTCGGAACGGCATCGGCCAATAGCAATTGCGGCCCCGGCCATCGGAACTTACGCGGACGGGCAGCGAAGTGAACGCTTTGTCCACGCCCATGCCCATGCCAAAAAAATCGCCGATGGGGCATTCGACACTGGCATTGGTTTCACCGTCCCAATAAATCCGCAAAGTGAGCAATCGGGAATAATTCGGTTCCTGGTCTGCAATCGTGCACCAGAAATGTACGATTTCGCCGGGGCCTTTGAGTTCAGCCAACGTCAAACTCCCGCCCGCTCTGATCCATCGGCAGTCCCCATTTCCATTGCGCCAGTTGGGGTCGGTGGACGACGCGCGCATGGTTCTGAAATCTTTGAGTTTTTCAAGGCCGGACAATGGATTGCCCGGATCGAGTTGTGCGCAAACCGTGCTGCCAGATAGAGCGAGGAGAGCGATGAAGGTATGGATTCGATTCATGGGATGGACGGTTGTCTATTTGAAAATATGGATGATTAAAGAGGGGATCTTTGCAGCGGATCCCAAAATCTGGAGTTGATCAGTGCTCTAACGGTTGCCGAAGCGGGATCAACGGGCGGATTGATATTGGCGTCCTTGCGCGCTTCCGCATGGGAATCCGTGAACACAACGTTTCCCAGGCCCGAATGCCGGAATGTTTCCACCCCTTGCAAGCCCGTATGCGAAGAGTACGGCCACCAACAGTCTGAACTCCAACAGTTCAACGAGTTGATGTTGCCCGAGGCCGGCATGCAGTCCGCGACTTCGAGCGTCATCGACGGACGGTGAATGGAGCTGCGCTTGAAGTCGGGCGCGGTATCAAAATGGATTCCCCCCACCAGCAAAGTCGTGGGCCCGAATGGATGCAGCCCAAGAAAATAATTGTTATATCCATAGCCTACAAAATGAGGATCAAAGTTCCAGGACCAGGCCACGCCGGCATCAATCCGCCGTCCTTTGAGGGCGGGACAATGAAAGAGATTGCTCTGTGACGAGTTGTTCGCCATGCCCAGCAGGACGGTGCCCCACCAATTGGTCAAGGAGATGTTGATATTGTTGTTATTGACATCCTGATTCCGGTGGGCCGGGAAAATGTCGTTGTGGCTGTCGGTGTAGATCTGCATGAAAATCCCAATCTGTTTCAGGTTGTTGAGACAGGAGATTTCCTGGGCCTTGCTCCGGGCCCGCGAAAGCACCGGCAACAGCATCGCCGCCAGAATCGCGATGATGGCGATAACCACCAACAACTCAATCAGGGTAAAGGCGGACCGCACTGGTGAGGAACGGGTGTCGATTCCGGCTTTCATAACCGCTGGTTCCCTGATTGACGGACCGACTGGTGCTGGTCGGCATTCTTTTCAGGTATAATTTCTACCGCTTGAATCATTGCCTCGTGGTTGGGGGTGGATTCGAATCGCAATTCAATAATGCCGTTTTGGGGTTTGATGTCTTTGAACTCGCGGGTGTAAGCGTGGAACGTTCCCACTTTGTCCCGCACATTCAGGTTCTCCATGACCGTGTGGCCATTGATGAACACCGTGGTGGGTCGCGAAACTGTTGCCCAATTGGTACCTTCGCGCTCGACCCATGCCGTTTCCGGCGTGTCCGCCCAGTGCAAACGCACGGTATATTCGCCCGGGGCCACGGTGAGGTTGACCCAAAACTCCGGCGCATGAACTCCGTATCGGTAAATTTCTTCATCGCCTGTGCCACCGATATACATGCTGCGACGATTCCGCCACCAGCACTGCGCCACCGAATCCATGTCCGCTCCCGCGCGGGTGACAAACTCTGTGCCGGGCCGCCAGGCGTTTCCTTTCGAGTCAATATAATCGTGCCGGCCAGTGAACCCAAAAATCAGCCGCTGCGGGCCTGCCGGGCCGCCGCCGGAACCGAAACCGGCGTCGCCCGTCGCGGCGGAAAATTGGGCGGCTTCGATTCCAATTTGCGCGCCGCGGGCCAGCGGATTCTTTTCGCCGCGCACGACAATTTTCAGTTCGTGCGGGCCATCGGTCAGACCGCTCTTGATAAAAATCGGCTGTTCGTATCGCCCGGCCGGATTCCAACACTCGATCAGCGTCGGCTGTTTCACCCCATCAATGAAGGCATCGGCCCAGCCACCATCGGGTCCGACCACACCCAGCAACCGCACTTGATTGCCGGAAAATTGGAAAGTCATTGTCGCGTCTGATTTATCCGCCGATCGGAATGAGCCGTGCGGCGCACTGCGGTCTTTCATCACGGTCCACGCGCCATTAAATGCAAACGCGTCGTCATCGACATGGGCAGCCTGTTGCGGATCACCATCTCCCGTCACTTGGATGTTGCGGCAGCCATCGTGCCGCACGGTGACGATCCAGTCGCCGTTTGTCAATGGCGCAAGCGTATAACCACTGGCGTCCAGGGCAGAACGCTTCTTCAGCCGTCGCCCGTCGGCACGAATCGATTCCGGACAAAAGGCCAGTCGCATGACTTCCTGCACGCCCGGCGGCGCATCGAAGGTGGTGTAGGTAATCCTGCCTTTTTCGTAGCGAACGTTCTGCACCACTGACAAGGAGCGGACGATGTGATTCTCGCGGTTGGGCGCAAAATCCTCGGGCAACCACGCCATAGCTTCCATCACCTGGCACAGCGGCCAGGGATGGGACAAATTCGCCCAGTCGGTGGTGGCAATCTGGTCGCCAAACAACCCGTCCTTCACAATGCCGTTGGGCAGGCTGTCGTAAGTGGCCATGATCATCATGCGGCGCCCGATTTCCACCGCCCAGGGACTGTGCGCGAGCGCCCCGTAGTGAAGCAGCGTCGGGCCAGCCGTGTATTGGTTATAAGAAAGCGAAGTGCCGCAGCAAACCGAGGATTCGGGAAACGCCCAGGCGCCGCTGTACACGTCACCGTACGAATCCGAGGCGGCGCAGTTGCGGTTCCAGAGCAGGGAAAGCATGTTCCGCACATCGTTCTGCCAATTGGGATACGCCTGGGGCTGGTTTAGAAAATGGTCGGCGCACATCGCCACCATGCCACACATCATCGGATTGTCCCAATCCCAATAGGTTCGTCCCCAGGTGTCATCGACCCACCAGGCGGGCAGCATGCGCTCGTTTAAGAATCGTCTCCCGGCGTCCCTGGCCTTGAGGATGGCGTCCTGGTGGCCCGTGTAACCCGTCTGAATCAGATCATCCAGGAATTCAACGATGATAGACGTGGTGCCGGTGAGCACGTCCGACCATCCGACCACGGATGGATCCACATACCGATTCCAAGGAGACATCTCCGGGTGGTCAAACTGGCATTTGGCGGCGAACACATCGCCCCAATGTTGCGCCATTTGCCGGTAGCGGGGATTGCCGGTGAGTTTATACGCGCGCAGCACCTCAATGCCTTCAATGGCACAAAGGTCGAGCTGGTTTCGACCCGATGGATCGCATTTGCCATAGGCTTTTCCCCGGGTCGGCGTGCTGATGGGAAACAGCGGCCAGTCGGCGTTTTTATCGGTCAATCCGTAATCCAAAATGTAATCCACGGTCCGGGGGATATACACGAACGCAACCGGGTCGCCGCTGTATTGGTAGTACGCCGTGAGACCTTTGATAATGCTCCACGCGCGTTGCGCCAGATCGCCGCACATCCAATCGCTGGTCGGAGCCATCAAAATGGTGCCGTCGGGCTTGGTGCTCCAGTGGGAACTGTAAACAAAATCCGGCGCCGCCATCACTGCATCCGGCTGGTTCACCCACGGGTAGCGCTTGTAAACGTCCACGGCGATGCGCAAGCGTTCGTCCAACTGGCCGTTCAAGCCATGGTACCAGGGCGCGAGGACGCCATGGGAGTCCAACTCCGCGGGGTGGGCATAATAGGCAGGAAGATTGGTGGCGGCTTGAACGTTGAGGCACATCGCAACTGACGCCAGTGTCAACCAGGCTGCTGCCGGCGGGCCAAATTGAATACCGGTAACTTTTCTCGGACGATGGCTCCGGGTGTAAAGCGTGCCGTCGGTTCGTTTCGACGCACTGAGGATCATCAATTTTCTATGAACCGTTTGAATTAACATATTTTCAAATTCTGGTACTGGGCTACTTTGCCGATTTTTATGGAGCGCGGCTGTGTCGCAGACCAGCCGCAGCGCTGCGGCTGACGCTTCGCGCACCGCCGGGCTCCGCCAAAGTAACCCACTACCCAAATTCTGGCATTGCCTGGCAGTGTCCGGCGCTCACTGGCTCACTTCTTGCCGGGTCACCTTCACGGCGCCCCAGGCCCTTAGTTCCGCCTCGGTCGGATAGCGAATCGTTTTTGGTTCGATTTGTGTTCCCGGCTCATACAAGCCCTGCACGTCGCGCGGCGCGATGATGACCTTGCCGTCCGGGAAGACAAAAGCCAGCACCTGCACGATCCGGCCGTCATGGTGCAGGGGACATTCCTCGGCAAAGACGGTCTTGTCCGTGTAGAATTTATAATTGGTTACCGTGCACTCGTAACCATTCACTTCCCAATCCTTCGGGGCCGTTCGGGAACATCCATACAAACCAAGGCTGACCAGTGCCGCCAGCACAACCGCCAGCGGCCGACAATTTCCGCCTCCATTAAAGTCCCCATCGGTCATTGTCATTAATTGGGAATATTATTGCCGGGCGCGGGGTAGTCGTTGCCGATGACATAATCGTAATCCCACTCACTCAGCCGAATGAATGTTACGTGCCCATCAGCAAATGACACGTTACATCCCGCGGCGCCGTGGTTGCTCCAGCGGGTGGGCCGGTCCGGATACGGGTTCGGCGCGCCGATGATTACATCCAGATTGTCGAGAAACACCCAGATTTTGGAGGGACCCACGACCATTCCCTTGAGCAGCATAAGCGAAAAATTTGGTCTGCCTGGCGCGGACAACACATAATGTCCGACCACGTTCTCTGTCTTACGGATGCTCGACCTCAAATCTCCATAAACATCGTAACTATGACCCGGCTGGTATCCAGTACCCAAGGCGGTGCTTTGCAGGTCAGGAATATAAGTTTGATTTCCGTGCAATCGCTGGATGTAGGCAGCGTTAGTAGCCACATCAATCGGGACAATCGCAGTTGGCTGGTTCCGGATAAAGTTCTGCGTCGCCGGACACACAAACACATTCAAACTCCGAACGTATTGCGGATAGAGAAAGTTAACGTCATGATCGCCCCAGTTGTTGGGATCGGTGCCGGTGAGGGCGCCGGCCGAATCATCGTCCGCATAGAGCTGACTGCCCAGCGCCATTTGCTGCAGGTTGCTCACGCAGGCAATTTTTTTGGCGCGCAATTTGGCGGCCGCGAGCGCGGGGAGCAGCAGGCTGGCCAGGATGGCGATAATCGCAATCACCACCAACAGTTCGATCAGCGTAAATCCCCGACCTGCGGCAGCTTTATGAACACGCGCTAACTTCGCACATCGCGGCGTTGTTGATTTTGTGCCCATGTTCTCGCCAACAACCATTACGGACCTGCCAGCCGGAAGAACTTCGTGTTCCCGCTCCGCGGCAGCGTCACGGTTATCGTGCTGCCATTGAGCACCGGCGGGTTGGTAACATTGGTCCACGACGATGGCGCCAGGCTGGCCGTGGACTGCAATTGGTACGCACCCCAGACGGACGGCCAGCTGATAACGACGCTCCCTGCCCCGCTGCTGACCGATAATTCAGGCGGAGGCTGCGTAATGAAAGCGTTGAAATTGCCGCCCATGACGGATTGGACCTGGGCCTGGGTCAACGCGATGTTAAACACCGCTTCATCGTCCAATTGACCGTTCCAGTTGCGATCCGCAGTTTGCGCCAGTTCCGTCCCGATCAGGATCCCATCCTGGAATCCGGCGTATCCCCCCAGTGGCGAGGGCGGACTCAGCGGCAAGGTCGCAACGCCGGCGTTGGGGCCCTGGTTCCCATTGCGATAAACCGTAATATTGGTTCCGTCATAAACGACCGCCCAATGGACCCATTGATCCAGCAGCGGCGCGACACTGGAACCGATACCCCAAGCGATCTGCCATGCGCCATTGGCCCGCGCCCAGGTGTACATCTCGGCATCACCCACGGCACCGGACTCAAGTTGAAATGCCGTGCCGTCGTCAATCACCATGATTCGTCCGTAATTCGCCACGAAATTGCCTGCGCCGTCGGAATTTTCATCGACCCAAGCGGTGATGGTCCAGGGATTGGTAGCCGTCTGGCCAATCAGCAGTGTATCGCTGCTGGGAATAACCGCGAAGGCATAGTTGGTGCCATAATTCGTGAAACTCAAGGCATTGCCGAAGCCTGCCTGTCCCGCCGCCCACACGGGCAGACTGCCATTGATACTGGCGAGATATCCATTGTTCCCCAGGCCGGACGAATCGAAGACATTGGTCCCGCTGCTCTGATTAAACCGCCAGAGCCCGACCAGGGATTGCGGCCGGAAAACCGAGAGTGTCGTCGGTGAGTTGGTGGCGCTGCCCAGCGCGTTACTGACCACCAGCGAATAAGTCCCCGACTGGTTCAATTGCACATTGGACAAGACCAAAGTGGCGTTCGTGGCGGTCGGGTTGCTTACGCTGGCGAGCTTGGTTCCGTTAAGATACCATTGATACTGGAACGGGGATTGCCCGGCCACCCCGACGCTCAAAGTGACGTTCGCGCCTTGAAATACCGACTGGCTTTGCGGCTCGCTGACGAAATTGATCGGGCCGCCGATGAAAGCGGAAAAGTCACCCGTCATCACCGTGTCAATCTGGGCTTGCGTCAAGGGGCCGTCAAAAATGGCCACGTCGTCCAGCACACCATTCCAATTGGCGGTCGCGGGCTGATCCAGTTGTGAACCGATCACCACCGATCCGGCGTAACCGGGGTAACCCAGCGCGGCGGTCACCAGTTGCGAAGCCACACCGCCATTGGTCGTCTGGTTGCCATCGCGATAGACGGTGAGATTGGTACCATCATAAACCACCGCCCAATGGACCCATTGGTTCAGCAACGGGGCGACACTGGTACCAATACCCCAGGCCAGTTGCCAGGGGGAATTCATCTCGCTCCAGGTGTATAATTCCGCGTCGCCCGAAGCTCCGGATTCCAGCTCGAATGCCGCTCCGTCATCAATCGTCAACATCCGCCCGTAACTGGCGATGAAATCGTTTGTGCCACCTTCATAGGCCCAGCACGTAATCGTCCAGGCATTGGTCGCCGTCTGGCCGACCATCAGCGAGGGGGAGGCGGGGATGCTCACATAATCGTAGTTGGTGCCGTAATTCGTAAAGCTCAGAGCGCTGCCAAATCCGGCCTGGCCGGTTGTCCACGTGGGAAGGTCGCCATTGCTGCTGGCGAGGAACCCGTTATTGCCGAGTCCGGATGAATCAAGAATATTGGTGCCACTGCCTTCGTTGAACCGCCAGAGACCGACAACCGAAGGCGCTGCCTGGGCTTCTTGCACATACGGGATCGGGAGGACCGTGGCGCAAGCGACCACAATCATCGTCAACAGTGGTGTAAGGTTTGCTTTCATAGAATTATGGTTTTAGATGTTTTGAGTGGTCTAGACGTCATTATACTTTACTAACCCAAAATTGCCATGTCATTGAGAGTTCACGCATTTTATTTATGGTTTTACGACTCCGCCGATGCAAATTCCGGAATCAAAAAAAACCCATTTTTCCATGTAAATCACCGGTCAAACAGCGAGATCTCTCATTTTAAATCGTTATATCAAAGTGACATTTTAAGGTTTTTAGTTTTAGACTGCCGGGATCCTGCGTAAGACCTCGCTCGAAGTGTGGCCGGAAGGTCGACAAAAGTGATTTACGGCTCACGAGTAACTTCGACCCACAGTCAGTTGACCGCCTTGCGGGCTGCGGTCTTGGCGGTACATCCCGAAAAACTCGACCCGCACCACAAGAGCGTAATCACCGACCAGACCGATGCCCGCGAACTGGCCTTGAAACTGGATCGCTACGTCAATGGCAACACCCGGGCCATGAGTGCCGTGCGCGCACCCACTGCCGTCCAAGAACAACGCCGTGCCCTCTCCCGCCAGCGTGAATCATTTGTTTTAACTTGTAAACTTAATCCGGGAAATCCGGGGTTAAATAAACCCGTTCACTTTTGCCAAGGCGTTGGAGATCACCACCAGGTTGTTTTCAAACTTTTCAATCCGGCCCGCGGCCCGTGAAACTAAAATTTGCCCACGGCCGGAACTCTGATATTATTGGGTGAGATGCTTCGCGCGACAATATGTTTCGTTGTGGGCGCCTTGTTGGTGGATGACACGGTTTGGGCGGGGGGCAGCGGCTTGAACGTGATTGTGGTGGTGAATCAGAACAGCACCAACTCAGTGCAGTTGGGCAATGATTATTGCGAGCAGCGCGGGGTGCCGCCCCAAAACGTGTTGCGCATGGCCGGCTGGACCGGCGGGTCCACCACTTGGAGTCCCGGCGATTTTGAAGCCAATCTGCTCAATCCCTTGCTGGCCATGATCGCCAGCCGTGGGCTGACCAATCAGGCGGAGTTTGTGCTGCTTTCCATGGACATCCCTTACCGGGTGACGGATGGCTATAACTACGACAGCACCACCTCGGTGTTGTTTTACGGGTTCAAGACCAACACGGCGGTGACGGGCGGACTCCCGTCGTGCTCGTTGCCTGATTATTCCTCCAACAGTTACGCTCACTCCGAACTCCCCTTCAGCCAGGCACCGCCGAACACGGCTGCCACCAACTCGTTCCTGGCCATGATGCTCACGGACACCAACCTCGCCGCGGCCGAGAACACCCTTTTCCGCAGCGTGGCGGCGGACGGCTCCTACCCCACCCAGACCGTTTACCTGGCCAAAACCGACGACAACGCCCTGAACGTCCGGTTTGTGGAGTTCGACAATGCGGTTTTTGAAAACCAGGTGGTGGGCAACTATGCCGTGACCCGCATTGACACCGATTTCACCGCCTTCACCAATCTTTTCGGCCTGCAGACGGGGCTGCGCAGCTTCTCGCTGGCAACGAATGCTTTTGTGCCCGGCAGCCTGGGGGACAGCCTGAATTCCTACGGCGGATATATTTTTGAGAACAGCTTCGGGCAGGTAACAGCGCTTGCCTTCCTGGAGGCCGGGGCCGCCGGCAGCTACGGCGCCGTTATAGAATCCTGCAAGTGGACCCAGAAATATCCCGACCCCATGGATTATTTTTATCAAACACGCGGCTTTTCACTGGCGGAGGCCTACTACCTAAGCGTGCTGAATCCTTTTGAAGGATTGCTCGTGGGCGAACCGCTCGCCGCTCCCTTCGCCCGTCCGGGCAGTGCTGACTGGAGTTCGCTGACCAATGGCAGCGTTTTGAGCGGGCAAGCCACATTGACTCCCGTCTTCACCGCCGCCGCCACCAACCTGCCGCTGGCACGGGTGGATCTCTTTGTGGACGGCACTTTTTTTCAAACGATGACCAATCTGCCGCCCGTTGCGGGAAATACCCTTTCCGCCACTTTGAACGGATACACCTGCACGTACACCGTGCCGACCAATGCCACGCCGGCCTCCGTCGCCGCGGGCCTGGCAAACGCCTTGAACACGCTTGGCACCAATTCGCAGGTCCAAGCGGTTCCGGTGGGCGACCGGATTGAACTTCAATCCCTGACCATGACGAATCCCGGCAGCAATGTAACCGTGACCACCAGCTCGGCGATCGGTTCAGCCTCCGGTCTGACCACGCAGTTGACCGCCGCCCGGCCGGCATTTCTGGACTCCGTCGCCAAAGGTTATGACCAGGTCGCGATTGTCAACACGCCCACCAACGGTGACTGGCTTCAAATCACATTCCAGAAAACCAACGGCGACGTGGTGACCATCGGGGTCACCAACACAACCTCCGGTACCACCATCGGGGCATTGGCGCTGAATCTGGTGAACCTGATCAACGCCAACCCGGCGCTGCAATCCGCTGACGGCCTGTCTGCGTCGGACTTTTATGACTATGATAACAATAATCCCAGCAGCCCGGAGGTGCTTTTTACTCTGTATGCCAACACGCCGGGCTGGCCGGCCTCGCAAATTCAGGTCACGCTGACCACTTCCCCCGATCTCCTGTCGGCACCCACCGGCCCGAACCCGCTGGCGGACAACGTCAGCGATCTCAGGCCACGCAATCATCTCTACTTGAGTTCGGGCGCGGATTCGCTGCCGGTAAATTTTATCTGCGACACCACGCAATGGGCCGATGGCTATCATCAGTTGACCGCGGTCGCCTACGAGGGCGACAGTGTGCAAACCCAGACCCGGGTGACGCGGAATGTGCAGATTCAAAACACCAGCCTCACTGCCACGCTGACCGCGCTGCCCGCCGTCACCAATGTCACGCTGGGTCAGCAAATGCAATTCACGGTGACGGCCAACACCACCAACGTCGGGAGCATTGAATTATTCAGCACCGGCGGTTCCCTGGGCGCGGTCACCAATCAAGCCGCCGCCGTTTTTGAAGTGTCCGCCGCTTATCTGGGCCCGGGCCTGCATCCCTTCTATGCGCTCGTCACGGACGAGACAGGCCATCGCTACCAGACCCAGATGATTTGGTATCGCGTTCTCCCCGCTACCGCGGTGGGCTATGCGCCTTCGATTTCGGTCCAGCCGGCGGGCCAGGGTGTGCCGGCGGGCACCTCCGCCACTTTGAGCGTGACCGCCTCGGGCATGGCCCCGCTGGGCTTCCAGTGGTGGAACAGCGCCGGAGCCATCCTGAACGCGACCAACGCCAGCTACATGATTAATCCGGCCCAGACGAACAACTCGGACAATTACTTCGTCGTCGTGACCAACGACTATGGCGCGACCACCAGTTCGGTGGCCTCGC